>NZ_NHSK01000160.1 GCF_016653355.1 Rhodoplanes elegans
TCGCCGTGATCGGCGCCGGCACGCTCGACAGCCTGCCTCACAACGGCGCCGTGGTGACGCTGCTCGCCGTCTGCGGCACCACGCATCGCGAGGGCTATCTCGACATCGTCATGGTCGCGGTCGTCGGCGCCGTCGTGGCGCTCGCCGCCGTGATCGGGCTCGGCATGGTGTTCGGCTCGTTCTGACGATCTGAGCGAGCCGAAATTGCCGCCTCGCGCATGATGCCGAGATAGAGCTCCTGGACGGCGAGCAGCCCCGCCGAGGCCCATTGACCGAAGGCCGGAATCTACACGGACCAAGCGTCCCACAGCGGCTGGTATCGTGTGTAGGCGAGCTCGATCCGTGTGTAGGCGAGCTCGATCTCGGTGAACTCGCCCGAGCCGTCACCGCGCGACAACGGTGTGTCACCGGCCTCGACGATCCAGACTGTGGCGGACGAGATCGGCATGGTCGCATTACTCACATTCGAGTTGTGCCCTAAGGACGTCAAAGCGACGAATAGCGGTTCTGCGACGGGACAAGGCACGGAGTTCGTAGCGGTCGATGGCATCGAGCTTTTCGGCGCGGGTCGCTCGAGTGACCGAGGCCGTCAATCTCTCGCGGTATTTCGGATGGCCCTGGGCGCGAGCGAGGATGCGAGCCAACTCCGCGATGTCATGGTCCGGCTTCGTCCGTTCGATCGCGGCCTCGTACAAAGCGGTTGTCGTAGCCTGCTCCCGAATTCGCGACGCGGCCACGACAGCCCGGCGGACGCGGCGGAGGTCGAGTTCGGCTTCCGCGATTTCACGTGCGGCGGCAAGAACCGCCGGCCGTTGGTCACCTTCGACGATTTTACGGGCCAAGGCCTCGATATGCTCGCCAGCGCCGGGGAGAGATCGTATCGCAACCGCTAAACCATGCCGAAAGGAATTTCGCGCTGACCGTTCCTTACCGGCACGCGAGCGTGGCCCTGTGCTTTTCTTCGCATTCCGACGATTGGCCTCGGTTCGAGCGTCGTTCGTCAAGACTGCACCACCCCATCACGAGGGCGCCACGGCGTGTGCTCCGGGCGGCAAAGATGGTACGTCCGCCTCGACGTAGTTGGCGTCGATCACATCCGCGGAGCGCCGTTTCACCCGTTGTGCCCAATTGAAACGGCGAGACTCGAGCTGGTGCAAGGCATCGTTGCGGCGTTCATACAAGCGGCTCTCCTGCCTCGAGATGTTCTCGAGCTTCCCGGCCATGATGATCGAGGCGTAGGCGTAGATATCTTCTTTGGAGATTCGGAGCCGTTCGAGAATGACCCTTGCTTCGAAGCATTTGGGCTTCTCGTAATTTATCCAAGCTATGGCGAGCTGATCGATCATCAAAGCTTCGAGAGGGTCCGTACAACCCTGTTGCAGCACTTCCGTGACCGCTTGCAAACGTCCCAAACGTTCTATGACGTCGCGTTGCCGCCAGATCCGCCGGATCCGCCACTCGGCCAGCACATAGTCCCTGACGAGGATCCACTCGATCGGCCCTTTCGGCTCGGCGTCTTCGGCCACACGAGCGAGGAGGTCTTCGAAAACTTCGAGGTTTTCGTCTTCCCAGACCGCGATGTCGCCCACCCAGTCCCAAATCTCCTTCGGCAGCTTCCGGCGGGGCCGGCCGACAGGAGCAGAACTGGTTGCAGCATCCCTTTTCGGATCGAAGGCCCGTGTTGCGTCCGCGTTTTGCTTGTCCATGCGACCTCTCGAAGTGATTGCCCCGCAGATAGCGGCCTCTCCCCCCAGGGACAAGCAAAAATATTCCCTTACTAAATATTATTCCTTATTTCGGTGTTATAATACAGTCTATCCTCGGGAATTCAACCACCTTTACTTGTAATCCGTAGCTATATATACATTTCCCACTCCGATTTGAACGAGAATTATACCAACAGCCCTCATGATTGACCGACGTGAGCCCCATGCTCGCATTCCGATCGAGGTGATGGTCTCCGGCTGTGCGACGAGGCGTCGCCAGGCGTCGCAGGCGGCGTCGACGATGTCGTCGTAGGTGTCGAAGACGCGGTTGAAGAGCCAGTTGCCGCGCAGGTACTGCCAGACGTTCTCGACCGGGTCGACCTCCGGCGAGCGCGACGGCAGGAACAGCAAGGTCACGTTCCTCGGCACCTTCAGGGCCGGCGTGGGCGGAAGCACTTTCGGCAACACGTCTTCGGGTGCAGTCGCCAGACTGATGGCGACGGACAGCCGAACCGCGCCGTCGTGCACATTCGGCCAGCGGAAGTGATCGTCCTCCAGTCGCTTCGAGGACGAACAAACGCCGGTCCCGTCCCAGACGATCAGCTATACCAGATCGGCACGCTCGGCCGGGAACAAAGGCCGCCCCGCAGGACGAACGACCCGCTTCACCGAGGCCTGTGCGAACCGGTGGCGATTGCCCTCCGGAGTGAGCGACAACTCACGAGCAGCGCAGCTGGACGCTCCCGGGACACAGCTTGAATGTCTTGGCCACATAGAAGAACAGGCGCGGATCGGGCCGCGGCTCGACGGTGACGCGGTATTCGATCGGCACGGCAGCCTCGACACCGACCTGAAGGTCTTGCAGCAAGTAGAGTCGCGCACCGGCGCCGGCGAGCATCAGCGACAGCGGCGCCCCGTCGATGCTGTGGAAATTCCACACCATCGAGCCATCCAGAAATCCGTAGAGCTGATAGCCCTTGAGGATCTCGCTCGACAGCGTCTGGTCGAAGCGGAGTTCCGCCGCGGCCTCGAAGCCGTTGTCACCCGAGAGCTCGACGCCGAAATAGCCGCGTCCGAACATACTGCCGAGATAGAGCTCCTGGACGGCGAGCAGCCCCGTCGAGGCCCATTGGCCGAACGCCGAGAGCTTCACCGACCAGACGTCCGACAGTGGCTGGTATCGCGTGTAGGCGAGCTCGAGCTTGGTGAACTCGCCCGCGCCGTCATCGCGCGACAACAGGGTGTCGCCCCGACGCGAGGCACCCCACAGATCGATGCCTTGCCGGACCGTGAAGGTCAGGTAGTTCCAGCCGTTCAGCGCATCGTGCTGCTGATAGTCCACGGTGAGCCCGACGGTGCGGAGATGGTCACGGAAACTGATGTCGTAGGCCGTACCCTCGAATGCCTCCTGGATGGTGCCGATTCCGGTGAGCCACAAGGACGCCTCTCGGGTCCGCAGGGGAACCACACTGCCTCTCAGCTCGAAGGTCTCGGCCCAGGACCGCGTGTCCAGGACACTGCGTTCATCGCCGGGCCGGATCGCGCCGTAGGATCCGCTCGCCGTGATGCGAGCGCCGGCGTCGCCGACCGGTGCCGTGTAGTAGAGGCGGCCGAAGGCGAGCTCGCGGATATCGTCCGGCGTGCTGGACACGTTCACGCCGAGCGTGTCGCCGCCGATCATGGCGGAGTTCAGGTTCGCATTGAGATAGGATTGCAGCGGGCCGACGGCCGGGGTCCCCCGGTTGTCCATGTCGAGTGCGGTGAAGATCCGCCAGGTCTCCGCCCAAACGGTCAAGCGGAACCGGCCCGTGCCGGCCCCGATCTCGTCGATCGCCGTGTCGGCGATGCGCACGCCCGGAATGTCATTGGCGAGAAGAAGCTGGCGCTCCAGCGTATCGCGGCGTGACGGATCCTCGCTGGCGACGACGGCGAGCAGCGGCCTGATGCCGAACTGCTCGGCCCGCGCGCCTTTCAGCACCACCTCGGTGATACAGCCTTCGATCACCTTGATGAGGATGCGATTGCCGACCACGTCCTGCGGCGGCACGATGGCGCGACTGAGATGGTAGCCACGGTCGCGATAGAGCGCCGTGATGCGTTCGGTGATCTGGACGAGATCGGCCTGCGATACCCGCCGGCCGATAAACGGCTGGTAAGTCGCGGCGATCAGATCGGCCGGGACATGTTCGGCCCCCTCGATGACGATCGCGGACAGGGTCGTAAAGGGTCGCGTATCGGCTTTCGCCGGGCCCATGGTCTGCCCGGGCACGGCCGGCGCACGAGCGGCACGGCGTTGATCCGTCTGGAACGTCTCGAACCAGCGGTGCGTCCGGGTGAGATCCGACTGCTGGGCCGCAACCGGGCTGATGATCGCGCAAACGAGCGCACCCCCCAACACGGCAGCCGCGCCCGAAACGCGACGTCGGCGCTCGCGGGACGTACCGAATGTCTGCTTGCGAACATAGTGGCACATACCCGAAAGCATAAACTTCCTATGGTTAATGTTCACCTAAACAAAGGCGGTCTAGACGCCTTGATCGATCGCGAAATGTTAAATTCTATCAGGTATATATACCGACTCCAGTCCGGAGCTAGCCTAGCTCGGTGATATGGGTGGAGTAGGCACAATGCGCGGTCCGGGTCAGTTACGCGTTAAAGGCATTGTCTTCGCCTCGATCGTCACGCTGCTCTCCTTGTCCGGCGCCCGAGCCGACCCGCCGACCGCGAACTGGATGATCGGCAAAGCGTCCGGAGAGGTGTGGGTGACGAGCACGGCGGCGCAACCGGCGTCGCTCGGCGACACCTCGGTTTTGAAGCCGGGCGAGACCATCCGCACCGGCCGGAACGGTCGCGTGCTGCTCGTGCGGAACGGCGACACGATCCTGATCGCGCCGAACTCGTCGGTGATCATTCCGGGCCAGCAGAAGGACGAGGCCACCACCACCATCCTCCAGCAGGCCGGCTCGATCCTGCTCGAGGTCGACCGCAAGGCCGTTCCCCATTTCGAGGTGGAGACGCCGTATCTCACCGCGGTCGTCAAAGGCACCCAGTTCCGGGTGAGCCTGAACGACGCGACGGCGAAGGTCGACGTCATGAAGGGTGAGGTCGCGGTTGCGGACTTGCGGTCGGGCCAGCATGCCTCCGTGCTGCCGGGTCAGAGCGCGAGCGTGCCGACCCGCGGACCCGCCGGCCTGTCGTTGACGGGAGCCGGCGTGCTCGGCCCGGTGCAGAACGGGGCTGGACGTATGCCGTCGATCAACAGCATCCCGGTGCCACGTGGCGGTCTGATCGCCCCGCGCGCGGCTCCGGCCGGACAGCACGTGCACGTGCTCCGCAGCGCGGGACTGAGGACCGACGGCGTCAAGACGGGCCCGCAGCACGCGCGACGTGCCCAGGGGGCGCTGCGCATCGGCGCGCCGCTCGGCGAGGTCAGGCTCAATGTCCAAAGGGCCACGGACGGTCTTGCACGCTCCAGCGGGGCTCCTGGTCAGGCCCGGACTGCCGGAGCAAAGACCTACTGGACCTCGGGACAGGTCGTGCCCGGGAACGGCATCGGCAAGACCTATGACACCGGTAATACCGGCAGTGGAAACGCCGCCGTCGCGGTCATCGGCAGCACGAACGCCGGCGCGGTCCGAAGCGTCGCCACCGGTGGTACGGGCCTCGGCGGCGGGAACGGCTACGCATACGCCTACGGTCGTTATAACGGAAACAACGGCTCCGGTAACGGGAACAACGGCGCCGGCAACGGCGGCGGCAATGGCAACGCATACGCCTACGGTCGTTACAACGGAAACAACGGCTCCGGCAACGGCAATAGCGGCGGCAATGGCAACGCTTACGGTCACAACGGCAACAACGGCAACGGCAACGGCAACAGCCGCGGCCGGAACTGATCCCAAATCATGAACGAGCTCTGACGTGCGTCGTCCCGACCTGCGACACATTGGCACTCACCTGCTCGCGCTCGCCACAGTGCTCTCTCTGGTGGCTGTCGGCGGCGATCGCGTGGTCCGGGACGCGATCGTGGACACTCGGTTCGAGCTGCTGTCGCGGCCGGCGAGCGGCGACGTGGTCGTGGTGGCGATCGACTCGCCATCGATCAACCGGCTGGGTGTCTGGCCGTGGCCCCGGACCGTGCACGCGGACCTGTTGGAAAAGCTCGACCGGGCGGGCGCTGCCGGGATCGCCTTCGACATCGATTTCAGCTCGCCATCGAAGCCGACCGACGACCATGCCTTCGAGGCTGCCTTACGCGCCGTCGGCGGCTCGACCATCCTGCCGAGCTTCAAGCAGATGGTGAGGACCGACGGCAACAAGCTCTACGTGGATCGCCCCCTCCCACAGTTCGGTCAATGGTCGTGGACGGCGAGCGTCAACATCGAAGCCGATGTGGATGGCGTATTGCGCCGCTATCGGCGGGGCGATGTGATCGACGGCGTCGTTCTACCCTCACTGGCAACGCTGCTCGGCGGCGGGAAGATGGCGCCCGGCTCTTTCCTGATCGACTTTGGCATCTCCCGCGGTTCGGTGCCGACACTCTCTTATCACGACGTGCTCGACGGCGGTGATGCGCTGTTTTCGTCCCTCAAGGACAAGAAAGTCATCGTCGGGGCGACGGCGGTCGAGCTGGGCGACCGCATCCAGGTACCCAATGGACAGATCATTCCCGGCGCTCTTCTTCAGGCCCTCGCGACCGAGTCGGTTCTCCAGGGCCGGACACTTCAGGCGACCGCGCCGGCCATTGGGATCGCCGGGGCGGTCGCGATCGCCATTCTGATGGCCGCGCTGTGGCGCAAACGCTCGGGCGCATGGCGCGCCGCCTTGCTGGTCGCGATCTCCTTCCTGGCGGAACTCGGGGCCGTTCTACTGCAGGCAAACACACCTGTGGTCGCCGACACCTCGCTCCTGCATTTCACCGTGCTCGCCTACATCGTCGTCGCGGCGCTCGACGAGCTCGATCTGAGACGGCGGTTGCAGACCGCCGCCGACCGCCGTTTTCAGCAGGTGGCGATGGCACTCGGGGACGGTCTCGTCTTCTACGACAGGCGCGGCATGATCACGTTCTGGAATCCGGGAGCCGAAGCGATCTTCACCTACCGCGCAACCGACATGGTGGGGACACCGTTCGCCACGATCCTGGTGGATGACCCGAGTCGTCAGGCGCCGCGTCAGGCCATGCGGCCGGCGCTGTCAGAGTTGCTTGAACGGTCGGGAAGCAAAACCCTCGAGCTGGAAGGGCGCCGCAGCGACGGCACGGTGTTCCCGCTCGATGCCTGCATCTCCTCTTGGACCGACGCCGACGGTCCGCAGTTCGCCGCCATTCTACGCGACGTGTCCGAGCGGAAGCGCCGGACGGAGCGCATCCTCTATCTCGCAAGACACGACACGCTCACCGGTCTGCCCAACCGTAACGCCTTGTACGAAGAGCTGAAGCAGGCGATTCGAGGGGCGCCGTCGCACAAGCGCGAGATCGCGCTCCTGATGCTGGACCTCGACCGCTTCAAGGACGTCAACGACACGCTGGGTCACCGGTACGGTGACGAGCTCCTCGTCCAAGTCGCGGCTCGGCTCAGGGAGATCGTAGGCCCCGAGGGCTTTGTGGCACGCATGAGCGGCGACGAGTTCACCATCGTGTTGATTGGCGCAGACCTTGCCGAAGACGCCGAGCAGCTCTCCAAACGAATTCTCACGAGTTTCAAAACGTGGCCGTTTTTGCTCGCTGGGGAGAGCATTCGGATCGAAACCAGCATCGGCATGTCGATCTATCCGCGCGACTGCGACGATCAGGACGAACTCTTGGCGAACGCCGACCTCGCCATGTACAAGGCGAAATCCTCCGGCCACAACAAGCACGCCGTCTTCGATCCGAGCCTGAAATTGGACCTCGAAAGCCGCCGCCTGCTTCTTGCGGAGCTCGACCGCGCGCTGGTCCAAGGCGAGTTCGAGCTGTTCTATCAGCCGCAGGTTCGCCTCGCCGACGGCTTGCTGATTGGCGCCGAGGCGCTCATCCGTTGGCGGCATCCGGTTCGCGGTATCATTTCGCCGGGCGTCTTCATGCCGACCGTCAACACCAACGTGATCGGCGAAAAGGTCGCAGCCTGGGTTCTGACGACCGCCTGCCGGCAAGGTGGGATCTGGGAAGAGCGGGGACAGAAGCTCAAGATCGGCGTCAACCTTTCGCCGTCGCAGTTCAAGACCGGCGACCTCGCAGCATCGGTGATGGTCGCCCTCGCAGATTCGGGCCTGTCGCCGGAACACCTCGAGCTTGAAGTCACGGAGAACATCCTGCTCGACGACGATGATCGCACCATCGAAACCTTCCAGCGCCTTCGCAATCTCGGCGTGGGTATCGCGTTCGACGATTTCGGCACCGGTTACGCCAGCCTCAGCTACCTGAAGAAATTCCCGTTGACTCGGCTGAAGATCGATCAGTCCTTCGTGCGCGCGCTGGCGCCCGGCACCGTGGATGCCGGCATCGTCGAGTACACGATCCGGCTCAGCCGACTGATGCAACTCGACGTGATCGCGGAAGGCATCGAGACGCAAGCGACGGCGGACCTGCTCCACGCGATGGGTTGCGAAAACGGCCAGGGCTATCTCTTTGGCCGCCCCCTTTCGGTGCCGGAGTTCGAGCATGCGTTTCTGGCCGCGGCGAAATGCGGACGCCGCAAAACCGGCAATGGTTCGCTTGTCCCTGATGCGGCCTGAATCGTCCTTTCCGTTCTTCACTCGTCACGCTCACAAACATCTTTGTCGGCTCTGGATTATCGAGTGGCGACATCCGTCTGCTCGGTGCGGGCGAGGAACCGGCGGCACCACCGCGCATTACGTCCCCCGAATGCGGGTTCGCCCAAAGCGACCACGAAGCCGGCCGGGTCCGTCGAACAGGCGATGACCGGTTGGCGGCGCGCGTGGCTCCGGCACGTGTTCCGGCTGCCGGAAACGACGAGGAGCAGCTCATGATGCATCGGTTTATCGGGCCTTCGTCATATGTTTCATGCTATGGGACGAGCATCTGCGCTTGCGATTGGACGGAACATTCTCCGATAGTCCCTGGGCTTGAGGCCCGTGCACCACTTGCACAGCCGGTGAAAGAACACCGAGTACCGCGCCGCGCCATACCTTCAATCCCGGACGCATCCACAACGCCCGATTACGACTTCATTTGATTCTGCTCGACCGGCGCAAGATAGTGTCATCATTATCGAGAAAGCGATTCGATCGGGAACGGGAGTACGCTATGGCTTCGGTGAACTTGACGAACATGGACGTGGATTCGCTTCTGGCATTGCGCGGCGAGATCGACGGCGAGCTCGAGGAGCGCAGCCGCGACCTGCGCCAGCAGCTTGCACGCCTCGAAGGCACGCGCCGTGGTCCGGGGCGGCCCGCCGGCAAGGGTCCGAGCACGCTCAAGGGCATCAAGGTCGAACCGAGATTCCGCGGACCGAACGGGGAGACCTGGGCGGGTCGCGGCGCCCGGCCGAAGTGGCTGCAGGCGCTCCTCGATGAGGGGCATTCCCTCGACGAGTTCGCGATCGAAGCTGCCGACGGTCGGGCCGACGAGAGCAAGGAGGAGGCGAAGCCCGCACGCGCCAAGCGCGGCGCCGCCAAGAAAAGCGGCCGACGCAAGGCGGCATGATTCTTTACGTACGCCGGATAACGGCTGCGGCTTCGCGCGCGAGTTCACAACGCCGCCTTCAGTGCCGGCTCGGGGCGCAGCTCGCTTCCGCAAGCTGTGTCGATCGATCCGGCTCGGTGGACGCGTCGGTATGGATCCCGACCTCGCCTCCGACTCCGCGGCAAGTCCAGTGGTACGACGGGTACTGCCGATCATGGCGCTGACGCTCGCCGGCGACACCGAACCGAGGCCT
The DNA here is from genome assembly GCF_016653355.1 of Rhodoplanes elegans. GTDB lineage: Bacteria > Pseudomonadota > Alphaproteobacteria > Rhizobiales > Xanthobacteraceae > Rhodoplanes > Rhodoplanes elegans. The sequence goes on from NZ_NHSK01000160.1 coordinate 9,581, forward strand.
GTTCAGGATCGCCGGGCGCGCCGCGCCGACGCCCGACGCGACCGATGCGTCTTCGAGGAGATCGACCGCGGTCTCGGGTGTCGAAACCCCGCCGTTTCAGCGTCTCGCCGGCCTGGACAGGGCTTTCTCGTCGATTGGTCGACGTACTGGAACTTGCGCCCGACGGTCGACGCCCCATCCGGATCGACCGTGACCGGCTCGCGGTCGCCGAACTGCCGTGGCAGCGGCCCGACCTTGGGCAGCAAGTCGTCCGAGACGGTGGACGTCTTCGTGGCGTCGGACAGCGCGCAGTGTTTCAGCACGGTCGCGAGGCCTTTGACGCTGGTCTTGGCGATCGATGAATGCTGCTCGCACTTCGACGTCGCGCCTCGGGCAGCACGTCGGGAGCCGCACCGTCACGTTCACCCGCAAAATCGATCGGTTGAAAGGCGCGGCGCCTTCCTGGTGAGCTGCGACCGTTCGCGAACACGCCTTGGGGTTTCAACAGGTCTCACCGACCGCGGCACGAGCCCACCCGGAGCCGCATCGTCTCCATGGCCGCGGAGTCGAGCATGCGAGCCCCGGCATGAAGACCAAGCATGCAAAACCTGCAAGGCTAGCCGCCCACCGAAGCTGGGCAGCACTACCGGATCGCGCCCGAAGCGATGTTAGTATCAGGTCTTGAGCTGAGACTATCGGCGTGTCATATGCGTCCCGATCCTGTGTTCGAGGCGATCCGGCGCCATCGACTGGCGCACTACGCCTTTCTCGCGGCCCGCCATGTCTCGGACGAGGCAACGAGCGGGGAGATGACCGCTCCGGATCCGAGTCTGCATGTCCTGGACCTGGAAAGAGCGGCCGTCGCAGCGGCATGGGATATGCTCGCGGCACCTCCAGCGTCGCCGGGTGGCTTGTCGGCCCTCGTCGATTATGCCGGCGAGTTCGTGGAGAAGGGCTACGATTGGCCCACCCACTGGGAGACGCGGTTCTATTCGGTCGTGATGGACGCCGCGCTGTCCTGGCAAAGCAGACCCGAAGATTAGTGCACGCCATGCGATGACGCACCGTTTAGTCGACCCGAGGCGAACCGATCAGCCGGATCGGCACATCATTTTGACAGGCGCGTCGAAACGAGGGAGCTCAGCGCTGTACGTCACATTCACGCTTCTGATACCTTTGATACGGCACCTCGATGGCCGCCCTTCAGAGCGGCCTTCCAGCCGGACCGAGTAGGCGCGATGTCTTATGACGCATCGACTACGAGGAATGTCGGATTGACGTCCTCCAACCTGCGACTAGGTTGGGATAGTCGACGTACGCTCCACGGCATTGCGGTCGGTGCTTGATCGCTGTCGCGGCAATGCTGGTATTGATTCGGATTTGCGGTCGGTGCCGATCGGCATCGCGTGCAGTGCCGTGGAGCAACATCCCCGGAAAATCGGGTTCGTTCTCCGCGTCAAGGCCCGAGGCGCTGACCGGCGCTGCCGATTCGAGTCCTGACGCATTCTGTTTGCGCGGTCGATCGGCGAAGCGGAATCCGAGCTCACCACATTGACTATCGCCGGATCGCAGCAGACACGCCGGCCGCAGCACCGGCGCAATTCAGCGACGCGCCGAGGTCGAGCTGGCAGCTCGTGCCGCAACAGGGTCCGGATGGGCGGCGAGCACGCTGCGCGGGCTCATGAAACAGGCCTCGGCTGTAGCGATACCGACGGAAATGAACGCGACGTTCACGAGCGTGGCGGTTCCGACGGGCGGTCACACGATCCCACCCGCATCGGCGCGACGACACGGCCATGCGGCCCGAACCATTCGATGAGCACGGCCGAGAGACCATGTCCGAGGTTCCGCTGGGGGTTCTGATCGGGTCGTGGCTTCGCTGCCGGACCTTGCCCCTCTCCAACCCACGCGACATAGCCGTCCGGCCGGACCAGCACGGCGGCAGGGGAGGCGACGGCGCCGACGGCTGGGAGATCCCACGGGCCGGCATATTCCGCCGTGACCACCGGCACGCGATCCGTCCAGGGCGCGATCTCCGCAAACGCTTCACCGGCGACGATCCGCGACGTGACATCGCGATCATCGCTCCCGCCGAACACGAGCAGAACCGGCCGGCCGCCGTGCAGGAAGTCGAAGATGCGCCTCGGTCCGTCCCGCGTGTCGACCGCGAGATCGGGCACCCGGCGGCCGAGCAAGGGATGGCCGTCGCCGAGGTCGTATCGAATGTCGAGCCCCGACCGTGCCGCGACGATGTGCCGACGCGGCTCGTCCATCCTGGCGAGCTCGGACACGATCTTGACGAGCGCCCTGGTCTGCTCGTCCGGGCGCTGAAGCGCCACATCCGCCATCGTGTCCCGCAGGACGCGCGCCGCGACCGGGTGTCGTTCGGCGTGATAGGAGTCGAGCAGCTCGTCGGGAGACGTGCGCTCGACAACCTGGGCGAGCTTCCATCCCAGGTTCACCGCATCCTGCAGCCCGATGTTGAGACCCTGGCCCCCGAGTGGAGGATGAATGTGCGCGGCATCTCCGGCCAGCAGCACCCGCCGGTCCCGATAGGCGACCGCCTGGCGGCACCGGTCGGTGAATCGCGACATCCAGACAGAATCATGAATGCCGAAATCGGTTCCGTAAACCGAGACGAGCCCCCGACGGACCTCGTCGAGTGTCGGATTACGGTCGTCCGTCAACTCTCGTTCGGACAGCACGATCCGAACCTGATCAGACTGCTCCATCCGACCGAGAGCGTGCGTGCCGTAGGCGTCGTGCCGGACACCCCATTCCGGTTCCCGGGTCCATCTCGCTTCCGCGATGAGCCAGCTCTTGGTCGGCTCCCAGCCGGCGAAGGCGATGCCGGCCTCTTTCCGCACCACGCTGCGGGCGCCGTCGCAGCCGACCAAATAATCGGCCCGCGCGCGAAACCCGTCCGCCGCGTCGACGTCGACTCCGGCGTCGTCCTGGGCGAAACCGACGACCTCGCGTCCGCGCCAGATCGGCACACCGCGTTCACCGACCCACGCGGCCAAGGTGCGCTCGATGTGATTTTGCGAGAGCGCGACGAAGTAGTTCCGCCTGGTCGGGACGTCGGTCATGTCCAGGAAGGCGCCGTGAAAATGCAGCGCGGGGTGGCGCTGTCCCTGGGCGACGAACCGCTCACCGATGCCGCGCTGATCGAGCACCTCGATGGTCCGCATGTGCAGGCCACCGGCTCGCATCCCGGCGAGTTCCTGGTCCGGTCTGCGCTCGACGATCGCGACGTCGATGCCGGCCAGCGCCAGCTCGCCGGCCAGCATCAGTCCCGTTGGTCCCGCCCCGACGATCACGACCTGATGACGGGTCATCACGCGCCGGACCAACACGCGTTCGTCGTCCGTGCCGATGTTGCGACCGGCGTCGCGCGAGGATTATCATTCGCTGGTCGCGACACGGCCCTGCCCTCCTGCATCACTTGCATTGCCCGACGCGAAGAACGCGTCCTGCTGCGCCGCCGGGTGCTCACCCTGTCGACCAATTGCGGCCGACCCGCAGCAACTCGCGTCGCTGCAGCTGGTGCCGGCCCGGGGAGCCCTTCCAGGCGTCGCCGGTCAGAGCCCAGACGACCTCGTCCCATCCCCGCTCCGTCATCCAGCGAGGGCCCGTGCGGCGCTCGACGACCGACGCTCCGAACCAGCGGGCGATCCGCTCCACCCGCCGGTTTTCGCTCGCCGTGGTGCCGATAACGGTCTGCAGGCCCGATTCACCGAAGCCGAAATCGAGAACAGCCGCCGTCACCTCGACTGCCACGGCGAACCGCCCCCACATGTCGGGAGCGAGCTCGAGACCGAATTCGGCCATTCGCGCCGGCATGCCTTCGCGCCGCAGTCCGGCGCATCCGATCAGGCTCCCGGATCGCCGATCGAACACGCCGACCTGCCGGTTCGGGCCGCGGGCCTCGGTCCAGGACAGAAACCTGTCGAACAATGCATGCGCGTGTCGCGGGCTCGCGGAATCCGGTCCGTACAGAGCGAGATACCGTGGGTCGCTCTGGTACGCGACGAAAGCCAAACGATCGTCCTCGGAGAACATCCGCAGTCTGTACCTGGGCGTGTCGACAAACATCGGTCCTCGCGGCAGCCGTGACGTGGACGTGATCACGACGCGCCGCCGCATGACGCGCGACCGCGACGCGCCCCCTGCTCACCGAACCCGCGAGGCGTCCGACTGATCGCGCCGATACGCAATGTCACTCGCGTGGCGAGATTGAGGATCACGACAAGGCGCGTACGGGTGCACGCTCTCGGCGGTGGGATCGCACCGACGGATCGCCGTATCGTGCCGGTGCCGGTGCCGGTGTAGATGTCGATGTCGGGGAAGGCAACACGCATCACGCTGCATCAACGTGGAACAGCGTCGGCGTCACGCGACACCCCGTCGGTCACGGCCCGCGCCGCGTCCACGAGCGTCGGCACCAATGCCTCCACGGCCGGGCGGGTCATCACCGAGGTCGTGACCACGAGACTGAGGCCGGCGATCACCTGATCGTCCAGGAAGACCGGAGCGGCGAGGCCGATTCGGCCTCTGGCGACCTCGGAATCGGTCAGCGCGTAACCGCGGCGGCGGATCTCCCGCAGCTGCGCCTTGAACTCCGGCCAGGTCGCGGGGCCCGAGGCGCGGATCACCGCCTCGTTGGCGAGGTAGACAGCCTTGAGCTGGCGGTCGGGCAGGAACGCCATGATCGCCTTGGAGCTCGCGCCGACGAACATCGGCATGGCGACGCCGCGCTCGTAGGTCGTCTCGGCGTAGGGCGCGTCTCCGCGCACCTCGTGCACGCACATAACGCAGTCGCGGAAGCGACGGCACAGGATCACG
>NZ_NHSK01000161.1 GCF_016653355.1 Rhodoplanes elegans
GGAAAGACGGCACGGCCATACGCCGGCGCGCAGTCGCTCTTCGTCGGCGCCGGAGAATCGCGTCCACGCTCACACCGCCGACCATGGCACCACGACGGGCTGGTCGGCGGCGCCGCCGCGCCAGGCCGTGATGCGGAACACCTGGGCGAGCGGACCTTCGCCGAGCGCCTCCTCGGGCGTGCCGTCGATCACCAGGCGGCCGGCGGCGAGCACCAGCACCCGGTCGGCGAAGCGGGCCGCGAGGCCGAGATCGTGAGTCACGACGAGGACGAGCGCGCCGGCGCGTGCCGTGCGCTGCAGGAGACCGAGCACCTCGAGCTGATAATAGGGATCGAGCGAGGCGACCGGCTCGTCGGCCAGCACCACGGGCGCCTCGACGGCCAGCATGCGGGCGAGCGCGACGCGGCTCTTCTCGCCGCCGGACAGTTCGGTGACGGGGCGATCGGCGAGCGCATCGAGATCGGCGATCCGCATGGCGCGGGCCACGGCCTCCGCGTCGTGACGCGAGAGCCGCGCCGGATCGACGGCGCCGTGCGGATAGCGGCCGAGCGCCACGACGTCACGCACCGGCAGCGGCCAATGCACCACGTGCCCCTGCGGCAGATAAGCGAATCTCTTGGCTCGTTCGCGCGGCGCCAACGACGTCACGGCTTCGCCGCCGACCGTCAGCAGCCCGCGCGACCGCACGAGCCCGGCGAGCGCACGCAGAAGCGTCGTCTTGCCGGCGCCGTTGGGACCGACCAGCGCGATCAGGTTTCCGCGCGATGCCGTGAGAGAGACGTCCGCGATCACGTCGCGCCCGCCGACCGCGACGATCAGATTCTCGGCGACCAGATAGGGCGCCGTCACGACACGCCTCCGCCGAGCGAGCGGCGCTCGCGCACGATCAGCCACAGGAAGAACGGCACGCCGATCAGCGCGGTGAGCACACCGACCCGCACGCTGGTGGTCGCCGGCAGCAGCCGCACCGCGATGTCGGCGGCGGTGAGCAGCACGGCACCGAGCAGCGCGCTCGGCACCAGCAGGCGGGCCGGATCGGGGCCGACCAGCGGGCGGGCGAGATGCGGGCCGACGAGGCCGATGAAGCCGATCGTGCCCGACACCGCGACCGAGCCGCCGACCCCGAGCGCGACGCCGAGAATCACGAGAAGCCGCGTGCGGGCGACGTCGACGCCGAGACTCGCGGCCGTCTCCTCGCCGAGGCTCAGCACCCGGAAGGCGTGGCGCTGCGACAGCAGGAGCGCGCCGCCGGCGAGCACGAAGGGCAGCGCCAGCGCGACGTGGCGCATGCTGCGGTCCTCCAGCGAGCCGAGCAGCCAGAACGAGATCTCCAGCGCCGCGAACGGATTTTTGGCCAGATTCATGGTCAGGGCCGTGCCGGCGCCGGCCAGCGCCGAGAGCGCGAGCCCGGCGAGGATCAACAAGAGCAGGCTCGCATTGCGGCCGGCGACGGCCAGCAGCACGAACACCGACACGAAGGCGGCCGCGATGGCGGCGAGCGGCAGCGCGAAGGAGAGCACGTCGGCGAGCCCGGTGGCGATCACCAGCACGGCCCCGAACGCCGCCGCCTGCGGCGCGCCGAACAATTCCGGCGCGGCGAGCGGGTTGCGCAGCAGGCCCTGCAGGGCGGCGCCGGCGAGGCCGAGAACGGCGCCGACCGCGACGCCGAGGATCGCCCGCGGCAGCCGGATCTCCTGGACGATGATGCGGCTCTCCTCGCTGCCGCCGCCGAACAGCGCCGCCGCGACCTCGGCGGGCGACAGCCGCACCGAGCCGAGACCGAGCGACAGCAGCACCAGCACGGCGAGGAGCGCCGAGAGGGCGAGGATCACGGATGCCCGACGGCGCGATGCGTCGCGGGCGGTGTTTTCACGGACCATGTCGCGGGAGCGGTCCCGCTGCGCGAGCGGGTCGGCGACGGCGGTGCGGGCCGCGTCGGACAGCTTCAAGGGAAATCCTCCGTCGACCCACCGTCGAACGAACGTGCCTGTCGCCGGCCGGTCTCCTGGCTCGCGGATCAGGTCTCGTCCGCCTTCCCGGCCGCGGCGGCCAGTGGCGTTCGGACGAGGAGCTCCGCTCACAGTTGCGGGGGCAGCCGCGGTTTCGAACGCTTCCGCATCGGAAGACGCCCTTACCGTGTTCCCGTTTCACCTCCGGATGGAGGCACCGACGACATCGGCGTTAAACCACGCCGGGCTTTTGGGCACAAGGACGGGGCCGAACGGGCTGGACGGCACCGGGATGGTTCCCTCTCCCCGGGTGCGGGGAGAGGGTGGCTCGCCGCGCAGCGGCGAGTCGGGTGAGGNGTGAGGCTTCGGCCGCGACTGGGCTTTTTCCCTCTCCCCGCCGTGCGGGGAGAGGGTGGCTCGCCGCGCAGCGGCGAGTCGGGTGAGGGGGCGTCTCCGCAAGGCAGAGACTCGCGTGAGCCCGGACTCGCGGCGACGCCCCCTCACCCGACAACCGCGCTTATCGCGCGATTGTCGACCTCTCCCCGCACAGCGGGGAGAGGTGAGCTGGGGCCGCTCGTGACGCGACGGTGGTCTCGGTGTATGCCGCGCCCGCAATGACCGCCGCGATCCCGCGGTGCCGGGTGCCGCGATGCTGGACGTCTCCGACCGTCTTCTCGTTCTCGTTCTCGCCGCCGCACTGGAGGCGTGGGTCGCCTATCCGGATGTCGCGTTCCGGGCGATCGGCCATCCGGTGTCGTGGATCGGCGCGCTGATCGCCCGGCTCGACCAGACCCTCAACCGGCCGGGGTGGCCCGACGCGGTGCGACGCGGCGCCGGCGTCCTCACGGTCGCGCTGCTGCTCATTGTCGCCGTCGTGGCCGGCGCCACGCTCGACGGGCTCGCAGCGGCAATCCGACCGGTCGGCCTCGTCGTGACGGTGATCGCGGTCGCGGTGCTGATCGCCGCCGGCAGTCTCGACCGCCACGTGCGGGCGGTCGCCGACGCGCTCGATCGCGACGGGCTCGCCGGCGGCCGCCGGGCCGTGTCGATGATCGTCGGGCGCGATCCGGCGACGCTCGACGAGGCCGCGGTGTGCCGCGCCGCCATCGAGAGCCTGGCCGAGAACGCCTCCGACGGCGTCACGGCGCCGGCCTTCTGGTTCCTCATCGCCGGGCTGCCCGGCATGCTGGCCTACAAGGCGATCAACACGGCCGACTCGATGATCGGCCACAAGACGGCGCGGCATCGTGCCTTCGGCTGGGCGGCGGCGCGGCTGGACGATCTCGTCAACCTGCCGGCCTCCCGGCTCACCGGCCTGATGCTGGTCGCGGCGGCCTTCGTCGTGCCGGGCGCATCGGCCCGCGGGGCGTGGACCGCGCTGCGCCGCGACGCCGGCCGGCACACCTCGCCGAACGCCGGCTGGCCGGAGGCCGCGATGGCCGGCGCGCTCGGCCTGCGGCTCGCAGGCCCCCGCGTCTACGGCGGCAACCGGGTCGAGGCCGCCTGGATGGGCGACGGCCGCGCCGCGGCGACACCGGCCGACATCCGCCGCGCGATACTGCTGTTCCGGGTGGCGTTCGGCGGGACCGCGGCTCTCCTGGCGGTCATCGCCATCCCGATGATGATCTGATCACGACAGCGGCGGGCTGCAACGTCCCTCACGCCGGCACGTAGCGGCGCCAGTTGTCGGTGCGCAGCGGCATCTCGGCGAACGTCTTGCGGCGGTCGGCGGCGCGGCCGATCAGGTCGCGCGCACTCACGTCCTTGCGGTCGAGATAGGCCGCGAGCGCGGCGAGCGAGTCCGAGAGGACCTCGAAGCCGCGCAGCATCACGGCGGACGACATCTCCACGGCGCTGGCGCCGGCCAGCATCATGCGGGCGACGTCGAGTCCGCTCTGCGCCCCGTTGGTGCCGATCAGCGGCGCCTCCGCGCCGAGCCTCGCGCGAGACAGCGCCAGCCACTGGCAGGTGAGGGGCAGGTTCCAGTGCCCGCCGACGCCGAGCGTGGTGCCGAGCATCGGTTCGAAGGTCTCGACATCGGGGATCAGACCGAGCGAACGGCCCGCCATCACGACGGCCTCGCCGCCGGCCGCGACGGCCGCCGCCGCGAGCTCCGGCACGCGCTCGCTCTGGCCCGTGATCTTGATCCACAGCGGGATCGTCACGGCGGCCCGCACGGCCCCGACGATGGTGGTGATGCGGGCCGGATCGAGCTCGGTCGCCACCGCGCCGGGCGCCTGGCTCGCATAGGGCGTGCCGATGTTCAGCTCGAGCACCCGAATGCCGGCCGCCTCCACCTGCCGGGCCATGGCGACGCAGGCGTCGAGATCGGCGAGGATCAGGCTCGCCACCGCGTAGGAGTCGAACGCCCTCGCCTCGCGGTCGAGCATCGCGGTCTGGTCGAGCCACGCCTCGAAGGAGAGCGGCGACAGGCCGGACCGGCAGGCGATGAAGGCGTGCGCCGGCGCGTCCTTGCTCCACGGGATCGGTCGCCACGCGTCGTCCAGCACCATGTACTCGGCGGCCTGGAGCTGACGGCGCGCCGCCTGCGACTCGTTGGTTGACTTCACCACCACGGCGCCGACGCCGGCTTTGAGCGCACGGCGCACGCCCTCCCGATCGATCAGATGCTCGGCCGATCCGGCGATCAGCGGGTTCTTCAACGCCACCCGGCCGATCGCCGTGCGCAGACGCTCGCTCATCCGGCTCCCCGTTCGCTTCTTGTTGTTCGCGATCACAAAACGATGCGAACCATCATAGGCGAAGCAAGGGCGGCTGGAAACCGCTCGGATCCGGGCGAGCGAGGTGGTCCTCCGGACTTGCGAGATTGTTCCGTGACCGCGAACAGACCCAGCGATGGCGACGTGTTCTGACCGGCGGAAAGAATCAGGCGGCCAGCCCTCGGACGGCCCGCCGCTCAGTCCACCACGCCTCCAGCGCGCCGAGATCGGCCGGCAGCATCAGGGCGAGATCGCCGGCGAACACGGCCCAGGCCTCCTCGGCCTTCGGGGTGACCACGCAGGCGACCGGCACGCCGGCCGCCACGGCCGCCTGGAACGCCGCCGTGAGCCCGCCGCGTTCGGCCTCCTGGCCGCCGAACCGGCTGAGGATGACGAGATCGACGCCCTGCGCGATCTGCCGCTCGACGCCGGCGCAGGCGCGCGCCAGACCCGAGGTGTCGAGATTGCAGGCCTCCGAGCCGGGACCGAGATCCTGGTGGATGCCGATCACCTCGCCGGACGCGAGGTCGCGCAGCGCGCCGCCGCAGCCACAGGCCTCGCCGCCATGCCCGCCGTGACTGTGCGGACCGCCTCGCGTCGTGCCGTCCGGCGCCGGCGCGACGACCAGCCCGACGACCGAAAGTCCCTCGGACATGCGGGCCTGGGCAAAGGCGATCAGCACGTCGGAGGCCCCGGTACCGGGGCCGCCGCGGATCGCGGCGATCAGCGGAAACGCGCCGGCCGTGCCCGGAGCCGCTATCGGCATCACGCGGGTGGAAGAAGAATCAGTGCACATCGGGCCGTCCTCGCCGGGCGTGATCCTGTAGCCGCTCGGGCACAGGATACCATCGCCCCACGACTGCACAACCCGCGGGCCTGCCCAAGACTTCGTCACGCACGACGGGCAGGAGTTCGCCCGGACCTCCGGCAGCAGACTTGCGAAGGGGCACACCGTCTCGGCGGCGACCAACACCTCGTCGAGCCAGCGGCCGGCGACGTCCTCGGCGAGCTCCTTACCCGATGCATCGTGCAGGCCGCGCGGCGCCACGGCGCGGGCGCCGAGGCTTTCCAGCAGCTCCTGGAACGTGCGGCCGCCGAAGTTGAAGGTCTCGGCATACTGACTGTCGCCGAGCCCGAACACGGCGAAGCGCTTTCCCGCGAGCGACGGCCGCGCCGCCGCCAGCGCGGCGTGGAACGGCTTCGCCGAGGCCGGCAGCTCGCCGTCCCCGTAGGTCGAGGTGACGATCAGAAAGAGCGCGTCGGTGTCGAACACCGACGGACCGGCGCCGTCCATGGCGACGACCTTGACGTGATGATCCGCCGAGAGGCGGTCGGCCAGGTCCTCGGCCAGCATCTCGGCGTTTCCGGTCTCGGTTCCGTAGAGAATCACGATGGTCATGGGTCAGGCCGCGCGGTGGACGTGGACGATCATGTCGGACGTGGAGCAGAGCTTCAAGCGCGCCCGGCCGGGCGGCGCCGCCGCCGTCTCGGCGGCCTCGATGTGCTTCCAATGCGCATAGGACACCGGCGTCACGCCGGCGGCCGCGAGACGCGCGAGAAGGCCGGCGCGCCCAGCGCGGGGGCTCGACGTGACCTCGGTGGTCGTGAGCGTGGCTGCAACCGTGTCGACCAACAGCTTCGCGTCGCGCCGCGCCTCCGGGATGGTGCCGACGGCGCCGCCGCGGAACCAGCCGACCGCGAACAGCCGCTCGCCGATCCGATGCGGCAGCGCGCCGGCGCCGTCGCCGGCCGACACGCCCACCGGATCGATCAGCGCGGCGCGGGAGTCGCAGCAGAAGCCGATCGCCGTGATCACGCTGGTCGCGGGCAGAGTCAGGCTCGCTCCATCGGCGGTCCTGAACCGCATCGCCTGCACGGCGCCGGCCGCGTCGCCGAGGATCTCGTCGGGCGAAAAACCGAACCGGAAGCGCACGACGCGGCGCGCATCGGCCGGGCCGGCACCATGGATCACCTTCAGGGCCGCGAGCCGCGCAGCCGCCTCGGCCGGCGCGTCCACGTCGAGATCGCCATGCACCTCGATACGGGCACCGGCGAGATGCGCCATCTCCTTGATCAGCGCCGGATCGAACCGGCAGGCGGCGGCGGAACCGCGCCCGACGACGTCGATGGTCTCGATGCCGCAGACGTCGAGCGCCGTGGCGCGGGCCGGATCGAGATCGCTGCCGGAGAACTCGTCCGGAGTCTTCGCCAGCAGGCGGGCGATGTCGAGCGCGACATTGCCGGCACCGACCACGACGACGTTGCGCCCGAGCGCCGGCGGTGTCGCGGGCTCACTCGGATGGCTGTTGATCCACCGCGTCAGCGCGCCGCTCGTGATCACACCGGCGAGCCTCTCGCCCGGCACGCCGAGCCGGCGATCGACCGAGAGCCCCGCCGCCAGCACCACCGCATCGTAGAGGCCGAGCAGCGCGGCGAGCGACACGTCGCGGCCGATCTCGACGTTGCCGTGAAAGCCGACGCCGTCGCGCTCGAACAGCCGCTCGAACTGCCGGGTCACGGCCTTGGTGCCCTGATGATCGGGCGCGACGCCGTACCGGATCAGCCCGTGCGGCACGGGGAGCTTCTCGATCACGTCGACGACCGCGCCCGGCACCGCCTTCACCAGCGCCTGCGCCGAGAACAGGCCGGACGGGCCGGCGCCGACGACCGCGATCTGACGAGGTCCGCTCATGCTCCGCCTCCGAGAACCGACGCGGCCCACGGATACGGCCGCTCGCTCGTGTCCACGTACCACGACTTCTGGCTCATGTAGGCGCGCAGCCCGTCGCGCCCCTTCTCGCGGCCGAGGCCCGAGTCCTTCACGCCGCCGAACGGCGTCGCGATCGAGAACTGCTTGTAGGTGTTCACCCACACGGTCCCGGCCTGGACGGCACTCCCGACGCGCCGCGCGCGCAAAAGATCGCGCGTCCAGATCCCGCAGGCGAGGCCGAAGTCGTTGTCGTTGGCGACCGCGATCGCCTCCGCCTCGTCGTCGAACGGCATTACGACCAGCACCGGGCCGAAGATCTCCTCGCGGCAGATGCGCGCTGCGTTGCTCACGCCCGCCAGGATGGTCGGAGCGAAATAGATGCCCTGATCATAGACGTCGCCGCGCGGCGGCGCGCCGCCGGTGAGGAGGGTCGCGCCCTCCTCCAACCCAATCTTGACGTAGTCCGCGACGCTGTCGCGGTGGTCGTCATGAATCAGCGGGGCGACCTGGGTGGCCGGATCGAACGGATGGCCGATGACCAGCCGCTCGGTCGCAGCGACCAGCCGCGCGACGAACTGCTCGTAGATCGCGCGCTCGACCAGCAGGCGCGAGCCGGCGATGCAGGACTGGCCACTCGACGAGAAGATGCCGAACAGCACGCCGGCGATCGCGACGTCGAGATCGGCGTCGGCGAACACGATGGTCGCCGACTTGCCGCCGAGCTCGAGCGATACCGGCATCATCTTGTCGGCCGCCTTGCAGGCGATGCCGCGCCCGACCTCGGTGCCGCCCGTGAACGACACCTTTCCCACCGCCGGATGCCCGACGAGTAGATCGCCGACCACGCTGCCGGAGCCGGGCAGGACCGAGAACAGACCCTTCGGCAGCCCCGACGCCTCGACGATGCGGGCGAGTTCGAGCGAGACCAGCGGGCTCCACGACGCGGGCTTCAGGAGCACGGCATTGCCGGCGGCGAGGGCCGGGGCGACTTTTTGCGCATCGCTCGCGATCGGCGAGTTCCACGGCGTGATCGCCGCGACGACGCCGATCGGCTCGTGCGCCGAAACGGAGAGATAGTCGCCACGCGCCGGCGTCAGCGCGTCCTCCGCCGTCTCCAGCACGGCGGCGAAGTAACGGAACGTGCCGGCGGCGCTGAGCGCCAGCGCCTTCGTCTCCTTCAGCGTCTTGCCGGTGTCGCGGCTCTGGACGTGGGCGATGCGGTCGGCGCTGTCGGCAATGCCCTGCGCGATGCGATAGAGATAGGTCGCGCGCTCGTGGGCCCTCAGGTTCCGCCAGGCCGGATCGCGCTGCGCCGCCTCGGCGCGGTCGATCGCCTCCAGCACGTCCTCGCGCGAGGCGCCGTGCAGCACCCGGTTGAGGCTGCGGTCGGCCGGGAAGATCGACGTGATCTCGGCGCCGCGCCCGGGCCGCCATTCGCCGCCGATAGAGAGGAGATCGGGCGGCATCTTGTCGTCGGCGATCAGCATCTCTTTTACGTCTCCCAGGATCCGCGCGTCCTGATCACGCGCCGCCGCCGGCGGCGCCGGCGGGCGGCCCACCGAACGGCTCGGCGAACGGACCGATCGCCGTCATGTCGACCTCGAGCAGCACCGGGCCCTTGGTCTCCAGGGCGCGCGCAAAGGCGGGCTCGAACGCCTCGACGGTACCGACCCGCACATGGGCGAGTCCGATCGAGCCGGCGAAGGCGCCGAAGTCGGGCGTGCGCAGCGTGCTGAAGCCGTAGCGGCTGCCGTACTGCGCGTCCTGGATGTTGCGGATGACCTGGTAGCTCCTGTCGTTCATCAGCACGAAGACGATGTCGCTCTCCTCCTCCACGGCGGTGAGCAGCTCGGAGAGGTTGAGCATCGCGCCGCCGTCGCCGACCAGCGCCACGGTCTTGGCGTCGGGCGACGCGCAGGCGGCGCCGACCGCCATGGCGATGCCCATGCCGATGCCGCCGCCGAGCGCATGCACGCCGAGATGCCGCGCGCCGATCGCCACATACCGGTTGCCGAACGTGGAGTTGGCGATGGTGACGTCGCGGACGAACGGGTGCCCGCCCGGACCGACCCGCGCCAGCATCGCGTCGGCAATCACCTGATAAGGTCCGAGCCGGGTACGCAGCGCGCCCTCGGCGCGGGCACGCGCGACGCTCACCTCATAGCCGAAGCCGGGATCGACCTCGAGCGTCTCGGGGAGACGCGCCAGCAGGCCTTCGAGCACCAGGCGTGCATCCGCCGCAATGCCGAGATCGACCGCGTAGTTGCGCCCGATGCGGCTCGCATCGGCGTCGACCTGGACGAGCGGCGAGGGCAGCACCAGGGCGCCGTCGCGCGTCTCGTTACCGCGCAGCCGCGAGCCGACCACGATCATCAGATCGGCGCGGCGATAGACGCCTTGCGCCTCCGGCGTCATGTTGAAGGCGCCGAGACTGCGGGCGTGCCCTTCCGGCACCACGGCGCGGCCATTGGTGGAGGTGACGGCGCAGAAGCCGCGCTCGACCAGCGCGGTCGCGGCCTCGGCCGCCCCGCGCGCGCCGCCGCCGAGCCACAGCATCGGCCGCTTCGCCGCCTTCACCAGCGCGGCGAGCTGATCGAGCTCGTCGTCGTTCGGCGCCGTCCGCGGAACGTTGAGCGAGACCCGCTTCGGGATGCGGGCGAGCGCGCGCTGGATGTCGACCGGCAGCTCGACGCTGACCGGGCCGGTCGGTGCGGTGAGCGCGGCGGTCGCGGCGGCCTTCAGCACGCCCAGCGCGTCGTTGGCGTCCCACACGCGAAAATAGCTCTTGGAGATCGCCTTGAGCATGTCGGGCTGGCGCGGCACGTCGTGGATGGCGGCGCGGTCGCGGTCCGCCCACGGGCTGTCGACCTGGGTCGTGATGTGCAGCACCGGCGCGCCGGCGGTGAGCGCCTCGACTTGCGAGCCGGCCGCGTTCGCGGCGGCCGTGCCGGTCGACGTGATCACGACACCGAGCGCGCCCGAGACCCGTGCGTAGGCGTCCGCCATGCTCATCGCGCCCGCCTCGCCGCGCGCCGGAACGAAGCGGATGCGGCGCTGGCGGAAGATCGCGTCGAGGATCGGCATGTTGTGGATCGAGATGACGCCGAACACGGTGCGGACGCCGATCTCGGCCAGGAACCGCGCGACGAGATCGCCGACCGGCTCCTCGGCGAGGCTCTCCTCGATGCGCGACAGCGGCAGCGAAATGGTCATGCTGGGGGTCCTAGATGAATCGTGACACGCCGCCCGAGACCTCGAGCTGGGCGCCGGTGACGTAGCTGGCCGCGGGCGAGCCGAGGAACAGGATGGCGCGGGCTGCCTCGGCCGGATCGCCGAGCCGGCCGAGCGGAATGCCTTTTTCGCGCGCCAGCGCCGCGAACCATTTTTCACGCGACTCGGTCGTTCCGGCGGCATCGTAGCGGCGCTGCCACTGACCCGAGTCGACGAGACCGATCAGGATGGCATTGACCCGGATGCGCGGTGCGAGCTCGCGGGCCAGCGACTTCAGGAGGCTCTGCACCCCGGCACGCGCCGCCGAGGTGCAGACCATGTGCGGTTCCGGCTGGTAGGCGAGCAGCGAGTTGACGCCGACGATCGCCGGCGAATCGCTTTCGTCGAGCAGTGGCCGGAACGCACGGATCGGATGAATCTGGCTGAAGAACTTCAGCTCGAGCTCGTCGCGCCAGTCGTCGTCCGTCGTGTCCGCGAAGGTCGAGACCCGCCCCTGCCCGGCATTGTTGACGAGCAGATCACATCGCCCGCGCCACTCCCGCACGCCTTGCGCAAACGCCTCCACCTCGGCCTTCACCAGCACGTCGCAGCGCTGCGCCAGCACGCGGGCCGCGCCGTGGCGGGCGGTCAGCTCCGCCGCAGCGGCGGCGAGGCGGGTGGCGTCACGCCCACACAACGCGACGTCCGCACCCTCGTCGAGCAGCAGGCGGCAGGCGGCGAGTCCGATCCCGGAGCTGCCTCCGGTGACCACGGCGACGCGACCCGACAGGCCGAGATCCATCCGATCAGCTCCGCGCCGGGAAGCCGACGTCGGGACGGCCCTGCATGACGGCGCGCATCGCCGGCGTCGGCGGACCGGCCGTCATCCACACGTCCATCTTTTCCGGCACGTCGCGCGGCCACACCTGCGGCTCGTGCGTCGCCTCGTCGATCTGCTGCACCTCGGTGGTGAACTCGATGACGAAGCCCGACGGCGAGACGAAGTACGCGAACGGGTTGTTGCCCGGCCCGTGCCGGCCCGGCCCCCAGGCCGGCGCCTGGCCGAGCGTCTTCATGCGGCCGATGCCGCGCATGAAGGAATCGATGCTCGGCATCTCGAAGGCGACGTGATTGACGCTCGGATAGGTGCTCTGGTTCAGCGCGATCGAGTGGTGGTCGGCGGCGATCCGCAGGAACACCATCTGGGCGGCCGAGTAGTCGCTGATCCGCATGCCGAGCACATCGATGTAGAAGTCGCGGGTGCGCTCCATCTGCGGCGTGTTGAGCACGACATGCGTCACCTTGCGGGGCTTGGCGATGTCGTCCTCGGTGTCGTTGTGCTGCGCCACGCCGGTGACGAAGCGCAGCCGGCGCTTGTCCGGATCGAGCACCATGAAGCCGAAGCCGCCGCCGGGTGTCGTCACCTCGGCCGGCGCGCCGAGCACGTCGACGCCCTTGGCGACGAGACCGGCGTGCAGCCGCTCGACATTCTCGCGGCTCGCCACCGCGAAGTTGACGTAGTCGACGCCGAACACGTCGTCGTCGCGCAGTGCATAGATGTATTGCTCGGGCCCCGTGCCGCGGAAATAGAGCATTCCGTTCTCCTGCGCGGTCGGCACGAGGCCCCAGTTCTTCACGTAGAAGTCGCGGGTCGCGGTCGCGCCGGTGGCGCGCATCGCGATGCCGCGCATGTGACTGATCAGGCCGCTCGTCATGCGGTTCTCCTTCGTGTCGTCGGCGCTGCCGGCGCGGCCGGCTTCGCCACGTGGCCGAGGCGCTTCGAGATCTCGTCGGCGGCCGCGCGCACCGCCTCGCCGATGCGGCTGCGGCGTCCGGGCTCCGCGGAAAACACCTGCGCCGGACCGGTGACGTTCACGGCGGCGACCGGCTCGCCGGTGCGGTCGAAGATCGGCCCGGCGAACGAGCTGACGCCCGAAACGTAATGGCTTTCGCTCCAGGCGAGCCCGGCGGCACGATCGGCCGCGAGCATCGCCTTGAAGGCGTCGAGCGTGCGCGGCGAATGCTTGGAATACGACGTGAAGGCGAGACCGCCGAACACGCGATCGATCTTCTCGTCGGGCCAGAACGCCACGATGATGCGGCCGAGCGTCGTCGCATAGGCCGGCACGCGGCTGCCGACATGAATGTTGCTGGCGAGCGGCACGTTCGGCACCTGGCGGACCAGATAGAGCGCGTCGGTGCCGTCGAGCACGCCGACATGGGCCGAGAGGCCGACCGACTCGGCGAGATGGGTGACGACCGGCATCGCCGTCTGCACCAGATCCTGCGAGTAGGAGGCGCCGGCCGCGATGCCGACCAGACCGAGGCCGATGCGATAGCCGTCGCCCTGCGGGCGACGCTCGATGAAACGCTCGGCCTCCAACGTCTGCAGGAGCCGCATCAGCGTGGTGCGGTTGATGGCGAGGGCGCGCGCCGTGCGGCTCATGTTGGTGACCGGATCGCCGTCGGCGATGGCGCGCAGGAGCCGGATCGCCCGCTCGACCGGCGGCACGCCGACCGCGGCGGAAGCGGGGCTGTCGGGCAGGAGGAGATCGCTCATTCCCGGCCTCCGTCGATGCCGAGATGCGACGCGAGCTTCGCGATCAGCGCGGCCACGATGTTTGGTCGCTCCTGCGGCAGCGCGTGGCCGGCGCCGTCGACCAGCACAAGATCGTCACGAACGCGTGCGACCGGCGCGACCGCGGACGCCACCGTCGCGGACTGCGCCGACGGCGTGATGCGGTCCTCGGCCCCGCAGGCGACCAGCACCGGACAGGTGAGCGCCGCGACGTCGTCGATCAGCCGGCCGCAGCCGAGCATGCGGCTCGCCTGGCCGTAGCCCGGCATCGCCACGCTCGCCATTGCACGGGTGACGGCCGGCAGCACCGTGACGTCGGAGACCAGGCGCGGCGCGCGCAACCGCGCGAACTCCTCCGGCCCGAGCCGATCGAGATCGGATAGACGGGCCGCGACACTCTCGGGGAGATAGCCGCCAGGCGCAGTGCCGTAGCCGACCGCGGGCGACAGCAGCAGAACGCCGGCCACGTGCTCCGGGTGATTTCGTGCGAAAGCGGCCGCCATCAGGGCGCCGAGCGAATGGCCGACCACGATCGCCGGACCGATGCCGAGCGCCGAGAGCAGCCCAGCGAGCCGCTCGGCGTAGTCCGCGGCCGACGGCCACGCGGCCGCGAGCGGGACCGAGGTGCCGTAGCCCGGCGCGTCCCAGGCGATCACGTCGAAGCGTGCGTCGAGCGCCTCCATCAGTGGAACGAAGGACGCGGCGTCGCTGCCGATGCCGTGCAGCAGCACGACCGGCACGGCCTTGTCGCGTCCCGGCCGGTGCAGGTAGGCGATGCCGTCCGCGCGACCGCCGACGATGCCCTGCGCGGCCGCGCCCGTGGTCTCCAGGATGCGTGCTGCGCCGCTCATGTGAACACGAACCCGGCGGAGACCGGCAGCACCTGACCGGTCAGCGGCAGGGCGCCTTCGCTGAGCAGGAAGGCGACGACGTCGACGATGTCCTCCGGCGTCTGCGGGCCCGGCACGGCGCGGCCGTTCTCATAGAGCTGGTGCCGCTCCGCCGGCACGTAGTCGGTCGCCTCGCAGCGCATGATGCCGGGCGCCACCGCCGTGACGGCGATGCCCCGCGGCCCGAGCTCGCGGGCGAGCGAGCGGGTCATCGCCATCACGGCGCCCTTGCTGGCCGTGTAGGCGAGCAGCTTCGGCGCGCCCCAGAGGGCCGTATCCGACGCCAGATTGACGATGCGGCCGCCGCGGCCCATCAGCGGCGCGAGCGCCCGCGTCACCAGCCAGGTGCCGCGCACGTTCACGCGCTGGACCCGGTCCCACAGGTCGAGATCGATCTCGTCGAAGAGCTTGCCGCCGACATTGGTGGCGATCGCCGCGTTGTTGACGAGGCCGTCGATCGTCTCGTCCTGCGCCATGATCGCTTCAGCGAAGCGCGTGACCGACTCCGGCTCGCCGAGATCGACCGGCACGAAGCGCGCATCGATGTTCTGACGCACCAGCGCGGCCGTCGTCGCCTCGCCGGCCTCGACCCGAATGTCGGCCAGGATCAGGCGCGCGCCGCGGCGGCCACAGGCCTCCGCGATGGCGCGCCCGACCCCGCGGGCCGCTCCGGTGACGACGATGGTGCGTCCGTTCAGCATGCGCCCTGCCCGCCTCCGCGCGTCACGTCCACTCAGACCGCCGTGCGCGAAGCGGCGGCGTCTTCGGCGGCGATCTGCGCCTTGGCGGCACGGGTGAGCATCTGGCGCATGCGCGAGACGCCGATGTCGTGCTGATAGAGCATCTCGCGCATGCGGGCGTCGTCCGGCATGTCCTCCAGCATCTCGCGGTCCTGCTCGAGCACGTGCCAATGCCGCTCCTCCAGCATGGCGCGATAGAGGAAACGCCACGCCTGCCGCGCGAGGCCGTCGATCTTGCGCATGCGCCAGAAGAAGACGTAGCAGTGCGTCTCGTCGATCGGCGTGGTGAAGCCGATGATGCGGAACACGCTGCCGGGACCGGCCGCCTTCGGATAGGGGATGTCGAGGCGGCAATAGGTCTGCGCCTCGGTGACCACCATGTGGGTCCAGTCGAAGTTCTCGCCCTGCTGCTGCACGCGCGAGACGACGAAGCCGTCGTCGGTGCGGTCGAGCTTCATCAGATCCTGCTTGGCGCCATAGGCGAGCGTGAAGCTCTGCGCGTGCAGGTAGCAGCCGTGCATCGGGTCGGCGAGGTTGTCGAGCGCGTAGCGATAGTTGCAGCCCCAGCGCGACATGCACAGGAAGCCCTCCCACGCCTCGTCGAGGAACTCGGCCGGCGCCTGGAACGGCGGCGCGGTCGGGCGCTCGGCGCTCGGCATGTAGACGAACACGCAGTCGCGCATCTCGTGCACCGTGAACGACTCGATGGCGCGGCGGCCTTCGAGCGCGCATTCCGGCATCGCCGGCACCTGGACGATGGTGCCGGTGCCGTCGAGGATCACGCCGTGATAACGACAGGCGATGTTGCCCTCGTGCACCTCGCCGCGCGACAGCTTGGCGCCGCGATGCGGGCAGAAGTCCTCCAGGCACTTCACCTTGCCGGCGGCGTCGCGCCACAGCACGAGGTTGCGCCCCAGGATGGCGACGCCGTGCGGCCGCCCCGGCTTCACCTGCACGGACTTCGCGGCGGCGTACCACTGGCCGAGCAGGCCCTGGTTGATGCGGCGTTCGATGCGGTCCTTGAGATCCGTGGACATGTGCTGCTCCGGGACGGCCTGTCGGTTCTGCGGGTGGTCAGTTCTTCGGCCGCTTGACCTTGGACAGCGGGTGGTCCTCCGGATAGGTCGGCGTCTCCGGCTTGGTGGAGCCGATGATCACCAGCATCAGCGCCTCCTCGATGCCCTCGTTGACGAGGCCGCGATACATGCCGGGCGGCACCGAGATGAGATCGCGCTCGCCGAGCACCGCCTCGAAGCGCTGGCCCTGGTGCTCGATCATGAAGCGCAGCTTGCGGCCGCGCAGCACGAAGAACACCTCCTCGGCATCCGTGTGGAGATGCAGCGGGCCCTCGCAGCCGGCCGGCAGCACCATGGTCGAGAAGGTGAAGTGCTCGGCCGGGACGACGTTGTCGTCGTGCGCCACGCCGGTCGCGCCGGTGCCGATGTAGCGCATCTGGGCGCGGCGATACTTCGGGTCGTAGTCGGCCTGGAACTTCAGCGCGTTCCAGTCGAGCTTGCGGGTGTCGTAGCGAGCGATGCGCGACTCGAGCCACTGCTCGAAGGTCTTGCCCTCGGGGATCGTCACGTCCTCGGGCATGATCTCGGCCATCTTCACGGGCTGGTTCATGGACCTCTCCTTCGGCTCTGCTCCGCCACGTCAGTGGCTGGCACGGGGGATGTAGTGGAGGACGCGCTTCTCGATCGCGGCGACCGCCATGTAGAGCGCGATGCCGATCACGGTCAGCAGGATGATGGCGTTGAACACCATCGCGGTGTTGGCCTGGCCTTCGCCATAGGTGATCAGGAAGCCGAGCCCGACATTGCCGCCGACGAACTCGCCGACCGTGACGCCGATGACGGCGAGCGTCGCGCCGATGCGCAGGCCCGCCATCAGGGCCGGCATCGAGGACGGGAACTCGATCTTCCAGAAGATCGCGGCCCGGCTCATGTTGTAGGCGCGGGCGAGATTGACGAGGTCGCGATCGACCGTCTTCATCGACTGGAGCACGTTGACGAGGATCGGGAAGAACACGATCAGCAGGGTGACCAGCAGCTTCGGCCACGCCGTGTAGCCGAACCACATGATGAACAGCGGCGCGAAGGCGACCTTGGGGGCGATCTGCAGGGTGAGCAGATAGGGCGAGATCGCCCGCTCCCACATGGCCGAGAGACCGAGCGCGTAGCCGAAGGCCGCGCCGAAGGCGCTGCCCAGCGCGAAGCCGACCACCGACACCCACAGCGTGGTGAAGAAGTGGCGGGCGAGGTTCTCCTGCGCGACCATGCGGCCGAACTCGGCGAGGCAGTCGCCGAGCGTCGGGATGATGTAGCGCGGCACCCCGAGCAGCGGCGGCGCGTACTGCCAAGCGGCGAGCACCACCACGGCGATCGTCAACGTCAGGGCGATGTCCGGCGCCATCTGGGCGAGCGACGCGTTCGCGGCCGCGAGTCGGCGTCTCGTGCGGCCCGAGGCGGCGTCGGCGTCGAGAACGTTCACGCTCATCGGATCGCTCCCGCTCACTTGACGAACTGGTTGGTGTAGAGCTCGGCGACCGGCACGGCCGTCTGCACGATGCCGTTGTCGACGTAGAACTTCTGCACGGCGGCGATGCGCTTCGGATCGAGCTTGCCGAGCTCCGTCGGGTCCTCGGTGCGATACACGAGCGTGTTGTAGCGCTGCATGATGTCGAGGATCTGCGCCTCGCGGCCGGCGTGCTGCGGCATCGCCTTCACGTATTCGGCGGCCGCCTTCTTGGGGTCGGACTGGATGTCGCGCACCGCCTTCAGGGTCGCCCGCACGAAGCCCTCCACCACCTTCGGCTTCTTGGCGATGGTCTCGTCGGAGGCGAGCAGCGCCTGCGCCATCGCCGGGAAGATCTTGGTGATCGGATAGATGTCGACGCCGATGCCGGCCTCCTCGATCGCCGCGGTCCATTCCGGCACGCCCGAGATGGCGGCGAGGTCGCCGGAGATCATCAGCTTAACCATGCCGGCGGGGCCGACCGCCTCGATCGAGACGTCCTCCTTCTTCAGGCCGGCGCTGGCGAGGGCGGCGAGCGCGTTGTAGTAGGTCGTGTCCTGGAACGAGAGCACGCCGATCTTCTTGCCCTTCAGCTCGGCGAGCGACTTCACGCCGGCGTCCTTGCGCACGATGATCTGGGTGAGCGCCTGGCCGCCGAGTACCGCGACCGCCTTCACGGGCAGGCCGTTAGCGCGGACGATCACGGGCGTGTCGCCGATGCCGCCGCCGAGCTCGGCATTGCCGACCGCGACCTGCTTGGCGACGTCGGCGCCGCCCTTGCCGACCTGGAACGTCACGTCGAGCCCCTCGGCCGCGTAGTAGCCGCGCGCCTGCGCGAGCTGGAACGGCGCGAAAGCCGGCAGCACGCCGGGTGCCGGGAACAGATAGGTCATCTTCTCGGCGGCCTGCGCCGTCGTCGCGGCGAGCAGCAGGGCCGCGCCGGCGGCCAGTCGGATCGGCAGGGAGGGCATCGGGGGTCTCCTTGATGGCCCGGCGGGGGTCTTCGGTCGCGGTCGTCAGTCCCGGAAGAACAGCTCGCGGAGAGTCTCAGGCGGCGCGCTCGGCGAGATGCAGGGTGTTGAACAGATGATCGATGTACTCGTGGGCGCGCGGCATGCGGCCGCGCCCCATCGGATCGCCGCGCTGCGGCAGATCGATCGGAAGCTCCTCGACGAGCCGGCCAGGCCGCTCGCTCATCACGACGACGCGGTCCGACATCAGCACGGCCTCGGCGAGATCGTGCGTGATCAGCACCGTTGTGACACCGGTCGCCACGATGGTGCGGGCGAAACTCTCCTGCAGGATCATCTTGGTCTGCGCATCGAGCGCCGAGAACGGCTCGTCGAGCAACACCACGTCGGGCTCGACCGCGAGCGTGCGGGCGAGCGCGGCGCGCTGGCGCATGCCGCCGGAAAGCTGATGCGGGTAATGGTGCGCGAAGTCGGCGAGACGGCAACGCTCCAGCTCGCGCATCGCCCGCTCGCGCCGCTCGGCCTGCGCGATGCCGCGCGACTCGAGGCCAAACTCGACGTTGGACACGATGGTGCGCCACGGCAGCAGCAGATCCTTCTGCAGCATGAAGCCGACATGCCGGGTAGGCCCGGTGACGCGCTCGCCGCCGATTCGCACCTCGCCCTCGCTCGGCCCGTCGAGACCGGCGACCATGTTGAGGATCGTGCTCTTGCCGCAGCCGGACGGACCGACAACGGCGACGATCTCGCCGGCGCCGACATGGAAGGTCAGCTTCTCGACGGCCGTGAACTCGTCGCGCTTGCCGGCGATCGGGAAGCGCTTGGTCACGCCGATGAAGTCAAGCGCCAAAACCATGAGCCGCGTAAGCCTCGTCGAGAGATGCGTTGATGGCGGTCAGCTCGGCCTCAAGCAGATCAACGGTCCAGGTCGTCGACCGGCTCGCCGGCGCGACGATCTGCTGCGCGGAGAGCTGCTGCGCGACGGCGGCGAAGTCGTGCGTGCCGGCCGCGAAGATGCGCTCGAGCGCGACGGCGAGCGCCGCCTCGTCGGCGCCGAGGTCACGTCCACGGGACTGATGCGCGAGGTCGGAATGCGGTCTGGGCATCGGGGGTCGCCTGTTCGCTGCCGCTCGTTCGGGCCTGTTCATTATTGAACAGATCGTTCAATGATGAATAGGCTAGGGTCGGACCTGCGGCGTCGTCAAGCTCAATTCCGCATCAATACGTATGCCGCAGTGCGAGTTTGTTGTGCGGCGCAATGGGCGGCCGCGAGCAGCCGCGGCCCGACCACGCCCGGCGGTGCGGGCAGTTGCGACGTGATCAGTTCGTGGAATCTTGTGGGGTGGGCAAAGGCGCGCCGCAGGCGCGTCGTGCCCACGCGGTCGTGACGAACCGGACCGGACGGCGTGGGCACGTCGCGTTCCGCGCCTTTGCCCACCCTACGCTCGATGCGTTCCTGTCAGCTCCAGCGATAGCCGAAGCTGCGGATGCCGGAGAGCGCGGGCTGGCCGGAGAGGAGGCGCGGCAGCTTGACGCCGGTGAGCCAGGTGCGGCCGTGCACCTCCATGCCGGCGGTGTTGCAGCGGCCGTCGAACTGGGCGTCGTGACACCACAGGCCGCCGAAGCACTCGTTGTCCTCGAACGAGGCCGGCCCATGGAAGCGGGTGCGCTCGAGCGACAGATTGCCGAGAACCTGCAGGCGGTCGAGAAACGCCGCGCCGTGGAACGCGGCGAGATCGAAGTCGCCGACGCCGTGAAACTCGCTGCCCGAGAAGGTGGCGTCGCCCATGAAGGTCGCGCCGTCGAACCGCGCGTCGTTGCCGAACACGGCGCCGGAGAAGTCGACCTTCATGGCGAACCGGCAGTCGCGAAACCACGCGAGCCCGCCGAATACGGCGCCGCGCGCGATCACGGGCGCCTCGAAGCGCGTGCCGGTGAGATCGACATTGCCGATCCGGGCGCCGGCGAGATCGAGCGGCTCGTCGACGACGAGGCCACGCAGGTCGCAGGCGTGTCCGACGGTGAGCGGCGCCGTCATGGCGGCGCGCAGTTCGGCGGCTCTCATGTGGTCTCCTGTTCGGATGTCACACGCGGGGGCTTTTCTTGGTCGGAGTCTTGGTCCGAGACGGTTGCTTCGCGGCGGGCCGGGCGCGCCGGGGCGCGCGATCCTCGGACGCCGCCGCCGACTTGGCAAGATCGATGCCGGATCGCCCGGGGTCGGCCGCACCGGAGGAGACATGCCCGAGTCGCGCGGAAATCTCCGCCGCCGCCTCGCGCACCGCGACGCCGAGCCGCGCCTTGGCGGCGCCGGCCGCGGGAAACTGGCCGCTCGGTCCGGTCACGTTGATGGCGGCGACGACGGCCCCCGCAGGACCGAGCACGGCGGCGGCGACCGAGTCGATGCCGGGCTCGAAGTTCTCGCGGCTCCAGGCGAGGCCGGCGGCGCGATCGGCGGCGATCTGGGCCTCGAGCTTGGCCAGCGTCGTCGCCGTCTTGTCGGTGAAGGCCTTCAGGGCGCCGCGGCCGTAGAGCGCCGTCACGGCGGCCGCCGGCAGATGTGCCAGGATGATCCGCCCCATGGTGGTCGCATGGGCGGGCAGCCGGCTGCCGACCCGGATGTTGCTGACCACCGGTAGGTCGGGCGCGCGGCGCAGCAGATAGAGCACGTCGTGGCCGTCAAGCACGCCGAGATGGGCCGAGAGGCCGAACGTCTCGGACAGGCGCGCGAGCACGGGCGTGGCGACCTGCACCAGATCCTGACCCGCGAGCGCGCGCGCCGCGAGGCCGATGAAGCCGACGCCGACCTGGAAGCCATCGCCGCCCGGACGCCGCTCGATGAAGCGTTCCGCCTCCAGCGTGCACAGGAGCCGGATCAGCGTGGTGCGGTTGATGCCGAGCGCCTTGGCCGTGACGCTGGTGTTGGTCACCGCGTCGCCCTCGACGACGGCGCGCAGGAGCCGCACGGCGCGCTGCGCCGGCGGCGCGATGTAGAGCGTCTCGGACTTGCGCGGCGGCATCGGCCCGGCCTGTCGGATGATCAGATCTTGAACTCGGTGAGGGTGCTCGGCGCGAACAGCTCCTCCGGCGTGAACAGGCGGTCGATCAGCCCCTGCTCCCTCGCGTACTGCATCAGCATGGCGACCGAGGGCCAGTTGGCGTCGAGGCCCTCGGGCCAAAAATCCTCGCCGAACACCGCGATGGTCTCCTCCAGGGCCGGCAGGTACCAGGGCAGGCTGTAGGGCAGCGCGTTGACGTCGCGCATGCGCTCCAAGGCGCGCCGGGAGCTCTCGCGGAACGCCTTGAACAGGCTCATGGCGATCCACGGCTCGCGCTCGTAGAGGGCGCGCCGGATCACGACCGTGTGCATGATCGGCACGATCCGCGTGCGCTCGTACCAGGCGCGCTCGTCCGCCGGATAGTTCGGGAACAGCCGCACGATGTCGGGATGGCCCTGGCGGAAGACCGAGGGCACGCGCGGCCCCATCATGGCGTCGATCTCGCCGGCGGCCAGCATGCCGACCAGGCTCTTGCCGGGTGGGATCGGCAGAATCTCCACGTCGGCGTCGACCGTGATCTCCATCCGATCGGCGCGGTTCGGCTCCTCGATGCCGCCGACCCGCCAGCGCATCGCGCCGGGCGGCACGCCGTAGTCGTGCTCGAACAGGCCGCGGAGCCACAGCGCCGCCGTCATGGCGTATTCGGGCACGCCCATGATCTTGCCGGCGAGGTCCTCGGGCTTGCGGATGCCGCTGTTGCGGTTGACGAAGACGAAGCCGTGGCGGAAGCAGCGCGACGGGAACAGCGGGATCGCCACGTAATCGTGGCCGATCCCGCGCGCCCGGGCGATCATGTGATAGGCGAGCGAGCACTCGGCGACGTCGAACTCGCCGTAGCGCAGGAGCCGCCAGAACACCTCCTCGATCGGCAGCTCGACATAGGTGAGCGACAGCCCCTCCGGCCGCACCGACCCGTCGATCAGGGATCGCGTGCGGTCATAGAAGCCGCCCGCCATGGTCACCTGGAGCATTCCTGCCGTCCCCCGTCTCGCAAAACAGGGGGCAGAATGGCGTGCCGCAGCGGCGCGGTCCACCGCGGTGCGTGACTGTCGGGCGCGGCTGTGCTGCACCGCAGCACCGAGATCACGGCCCCACGCGGCGCGTGCCCATCACGTCCGGTTCTACCCCATCGAGAAAAGTTGCCTCATCAGTAATCATTCTGATGCTTTTTTCCTCGTTCGGCACGAGATCTCCACCGTCCGGCCAGGATGTCCATGCAGACTGCGCCGCATCTCGGGAGGACGAGATGACCGATTGCAACTACCGCGGTTACCGCATCATCACCAAACGCGACGAGACCTGGAAGGCCGAGATCTACGCGCCCGGCACCTACGGGGTCGTCGAGACCATCACCACCCCCCAGCAGGACGAGCGAAGCGTGATCCTGATGGCGCAGGCCCGGATCGACCAGGACTGCCCCCGCCACTGCTGACGACCTTCCCGCCTGACGGTCCGGCCGCGCGTCATCCCTGATCGCGCGGCAGGCTCCACGGATGCACGGCCGCCCGTTCCGCCGCGAAAGCGCGGATCGCCGCGGCGTGGCTCAGCGTCAGGTCGATGTCGTCCCAGCCGTTCAACAGCTTGGTCCGCCACACCTCGTCGACGGCGAATGGGATCGTCTCGCCGCCGGCCCGGATGGTTCGCGTCTCTAGATCGACCGAGACGCGCCGGCCGGCCGCGGCGTGATCGAGCAGGCGCTCCGCCGCGTCGTCGTCGACGCGCGCCGGCAGCAGCCCGTTGTTGACCGCGTTGGAGGCGAAGATGTCGCCGAAGCTCGGCGCGACGACGCAGCGGAAGCCGAAGTCGACCAGCGCATAGACGGCCGCCTCGCGCGAAGACCCGCTGCCGAAGTTGCGCCGCGCGACCAGCACGCGCGCGCCCGCGAAAGCGGGATCGTCGAGCGTGAGGCCGCGTGCCGATCCGTCGGTCGCGAAGCGCAGGTCGTGCAGCAGGAAGCCGCCGTAGCCGGCGGCGCGCGGCTGCTTCATGAAGCGCGCCGGGATGAGCTGGTCGGTGTCGACATTGGCCAGCGGCAGCGGGCAGGCGATCGCCTCGTCGAGGCCTTTGAACGGCTGCATCACAGTCTCCCGGCGAGCAGCGGACGGACATCGGCGAGATGCCCGGTGACGGCCGCGGCCGCCGCCATGGCGGGCGACATCAGGTGGGTGCGGGCGCCGAGTCCCTGGCGGTTCTTGAAGTTGCGGTTGGTGGTCGAGGCGCAGCGCTCGCCCGAGGGCACCAGATCGCCGTTCATGCCGACGCACATCGAGCAGCCCGAATCGGCCCATTCGAGACCGGCGGCGACAAAAATGCGGTCGAGGCCCTCCTGCTCGGCCTGCTGCTTCACCAGCGACGAGCCCGGCGAGACGAGCCCCGGCACCCGCGCGGTGCGGCCGGCCAGCACGGCCGCCGCGGCGCGCAGATCCTCGATCCGCGAATTGGTGCAGGAGCCGATGAACACCCGGTCGATCGCGACCTCGGCCAGCGGCCGGCCCGGCACCAGCGCCATGTAGGCGAGCGCATCGCGGACATGGGCGGCGCGCGCCGGATCGGGAATGCGGTCCGGGTCCGGGACCGTCGCGTCGATCGGTAGCGCGTCCTGCGGGCTGGTGCCCCAGGTGACGGTCGGCACGATCTCGTCGCCCCGGAACGTGAACTCCTTCTCGAACACCGCGTCGGGGTCGCTGGCGAGCGCTAGCCAGTCGGCGGCGGCGCGCTCGAACGCCTCGCCCTCCGGCGCGAACGGCCGTCCGCGTAGAAACTCGATCGTGGTCGCATCCGGGGCCACCATGCCGCAGCGGCCGCCGCCCTCGATCGAGAGGTTGCACAGCGTCAGCCGCCCCTCCATCGAGAGCCCCGTGACGGCGGACCCAGCATACTCGATCGCGTGGCCCTGCGCGCCGTCGGCGCCGAGCTTGGCGATCCAGGTGAGCGCCATGTCCTTGGCGCCGACGCCCGGCGTGAGCGCCCCGTCGATCACGATGCGCATGCGCTTCGGCTTGCGCTGCCAGAGCGTCTGGGTGATCAGCACATGCGCCACCTCCGACGCGCCGATGCCGAAGGCGAGCGTGCCGAAGGCGCCGTGCGTCGAGGTGTGGCTGTCGCCGCAGACCATCACGAGGCCGGGCAGCGTGAGCCCCTGCTCCGGCCCGACCACGTGAACGATGCCCTGGCGCGGATCGCCGAGGCCGAACAGCTTTATACCGTGACGCGCCGTGTTGGCGACCAGGCGATCGACCATCACCTTGACGCTCTCGTCGGCGATCCGCGGGCGTCCGCGCGTCGGCACGTAGTGATCCGCCACCCCGAAGGTGAGATCGGGCCGCGCCACCGTCGCGTCGCGGGCGGCGAGCTGGGCGAAGGCGTGGTGCGAGCCCTCGTGCAGGACATGGCGGTCGACGAACAGCAGCGTCTGGCCGTCCGCGCGGGTGACGACCGCGTGGGCGTCCCACAGCTTGTCGAGCAGGGTTTTCGGCGCGCCGCGCGCGATCGCGCTGGTGATGGCGTCAGCCGGCATGGGCATCGTCTCCCCGAGGCACGGGCTTCGCCTTGACGGCGCAGGCCGCGACCAGCCCGGCGGTGCGGCCGAGGCCGACCGCCGACAACAGGCCATTGCCCGAGAGATAGCCACTCGCCTGCGATCCCGAAACACCGCAAGCGGCGCCGCCGACGGCGAAGAGATTCGGCAAAGCCGTGCCGTCGTCGCGGAGCACCCTTGCATCGGTGCCGACGACGAGCCCACCCTGCGTATGCAGGAGTGCGCCCGTCACCTTCACGGCCCGGTACGGTGGCACCAACGGCGGGGTCCGCGAGAAGTCGCGGCCGAACGCGTCGGTCGCCTTCGCGCATTGCGCCGCCTCGACGGCGCACAGCGTCGCCGTCAGCGTCGCGACCGGCAGGCCGAGCCGCTCGGCGAGCTCCGGGATCGACGCCGCCGTCACCACGGCCCCGGCCGCCTCGGCCTGGCGAAAGTCCTCGAAGCCGCGCGCCACCGCGGCGATGCGCTCGTCGAAGATCGTGAAGGCGATGCCGTCCGGCTGCGCCACCACGGCGGCGGCCTGCTCGGAGTATCCGAGCGTCTCGTCGGCGAAGCGGCGGCCGTCGCGGTTCACCTGCACGCCGCCCTGGGTGATCGTCGCCCAGGTGATCTGGATGCCGTGCGGATGCGCAATGGCGCCGTGCCCCT
This sequence comes from Rhodoplanes elegans, assembly GCF_016653355.1. GTDB lineage: Bacteria > Pseudomonadota > Alphaproteobacteria > Rhizobiales > Xanthobacteraceae > Rhodoplanes > Rhodoplanes elegans. The sequence goes on from NZ_NHSK01000161.1 coordinate 25,528, forward strand.
GATGGCCGGAGAGATGCCGGGTCGCGGCGCCGAGCGCCTCGCCCCAGACGAGCGCATCGCCCTGGTTGCCTTCGTGGCCAAAGAACAGCGCGTCGGCGAGCTCGGGAATGTGGCGCGCCACCAGCGCCGGGTTGCCGCCGTAGCCGCTGCAGGCCAGCACCAGCGCGCCGCAACCGACCTCGTCGCGGCTGTCGTCCGGCCGCACGACGCCGATCCCGCGCACGCGCCCGTCCGGATCGGCGTAGAGCGTGTCGACCCGCGCGTCCGTCATGATCATCACGCCGGTCTCCTCGGCGGCCGCGCTCAGCCGCTCGATCAGCTCGACGCCGGATCGAGTCGGAAGTCCGTGCATCCGGTACGTCGAGTGGCCTGGATACAGAAACTCCGTGATCACGTCGAACGGCAGGCCATGCGCGTCGGCGAGCCATTCGAGCGTCGGGCCGATCGTCTCGGCGAGATGCGTCACCACGCACGCGTCCGGCTCGCGATGCGCCTTGGCGAGGATGTCGGCGGCGAACAGCTCGGCCGTGTCGACGATGCCGGCCGCGGCCTGCCAGCGCGTCGCCGGCGCCGGGATCAGGCCAGCCGACATGGCCGTCGAGCCGCGCGGCACGGGATCGCGCTCCAGCACCAGCACGTCGACATCGGCGGCGCGCGCCGCGAGCGCCGCGACGAGCCCGGCGGCGCCAGCGCCGATCACCACCACGGGCATCGACACCTCGAAGTGTCGGCCCGCTGCCGGGACCACGGTCATGCACCAGCCTCGGCGCGAATCTCGGCCAGGACCTCGGCGACGGTCGTGATGCGCGCGACCGGGCGAAGCGCCTCGATCGCGGTCGCATGCACGGCCGGCGTGAATGCGGCGCAGCCGTCCGTCAGCACCGTGATCTCGAACTCGCGCACATGCGCGTCGCGCACCGTCGACGCGACACCGCCATTGGTGACGATGCCGCAAGCGATCAGCCGCTCGATGCCGGTCTTGCGCAGCACCCATTCGAGCCGCGTCATGTAGAAGGCCGAGTAGGCGATCTTCTCCACCGAGACGTCGGCCGGCTGCAGCGCGTCGACGAGCTGGTGGCCCCAGGCGCCGGGTAGGAAGTCGCCCTTCTTCAGGAACGGGCGGAGTTGCTTGAGATGCGGCGAGATCATCGGCTCGCCGCCGCGGCCCGGCACCAGCGTGAACTGGGTCGAGACGACCAGCCCACCTGCGGCGCGCAGTGCGGCGGCGAGCGGCTTGATTCGCGCCGGCAATGCAGCGATCTCCGGCACGCTCTGGCCGGCGCGGCCATAGGCGCCGTCGGGGTGCAGGAAGTCGTTCTGCAGATCGACGATCAGCAGCGCGGTCTTGTCGGTCGGAACGGCGGCGATGCTCACGACACAGCCTCCTGGCTCGCCTGCGGCGCCTCCTTGCGCTCGACGATCACGTTGCCGAGCGCATCGACGCGGGTGACGAGATCGGGATCGATCACGGTGGTGGCGTCCGGTTGCTCCAGCACGGCCGGTCCCGGAACCACGGCGCCGACCGGCAGGTCGAGCCGCGCATAGATCGCGGTGTCGTGCCAGCCGCCGTCGAACCACACCGGCCGGCTGCCCTGGCGGGCGCGCTCCATCGAAGCCTCGGGTCCGGGCGCCAGCGCGGCGAGGTCGAAGCGCGGCCGCCGGCCGATCGCCGCGGTGCGCAGATTGACGATCTTCACCGGCACGCTGGGCAGCAGGCGGCTGAACGACGCCTGATAGGCACGGTCGAACGCACTCCTGATCAGCTCGGCCGAAACCCCGGTGGTGTCGCCGGCGCCGCCGGCCGTGATGGTCACGGGCAGCGGCACGGCGATCGTGTGGGTCTGGCCGACATAATGCATGTCGAGCTCGAAGACGAGATCGATGCGCTCCATCGCGAGGCCGGCGTCCTCGACCACGGCGCGTGCCGCCGCGGCTTCGCTCACCATGCGGCGGTCGAGCGCCGCGGCGTCGAGACCAGCGAGCGTGAGGTTCACGGTCTGCACCTGGTCGTGGCGGATGTCGGCGATGACGCAGCCGAGCGCCGAGGTGACGCCGGGATAGCGCGGCACCAGCGCGCCCTTGAGCCCGACATCCTTGATCATCGCGCCGACATGCAGGGCGCCGCCGCCGCCGAACGGCACCGCGACGAACCTGCCCGGATCGTGGCCGCGCTCGATCGACACCAGCCGGATGGCGCCCGCCATCTTGCCGTTGGCGACCCGCACGATCGCCTCGGCGGCTGCATGCGCGTCGAGCCCGAGCGGCGCGCCGACGTCGCGCAGGATCGCGGCCCTCGCCGCCTCGACGTCCAGCGAGGCGAGCTTGCCGCCGATCGGACGCGCCGCGTTGATGCGGCCGAGCACGACGTTAGCGTCGGTGAGCGTCGGCCGATCGCCGCCCTGGCCGTAGCAGACCGGGCCCGGCCGCGAGCCGGCGCTGTGTGGGCCGACCTGCAGGAGACCACCCGCGTCGACATGGGCGATCGAGCCGCCGCCGGCGCCGATCGTGGTGATCTCGATCATCGGCGTGCGCACGACGAGACCGAAGTCGATCGTCGTCTGCGGGGCGAGCGCGGTCTCGCCGCCGACCACCAGCGACACGTCGAACGAGGTGCCGCCGAGATCACCCGTGATCACGTCCGGGAAGCCGGCCTCGCGCGCGATCGCGGCGGCGGCGATGACGCCGGCCGCCGGGCCCGACAGCGCGGTGCGCACCGGCAGGCGGCGCGCCGTCGCGGTCGACATGATGCCGCCGTTCGACTGCACGATGTGGAAGCGCCCGGCGAAGCCGCCCGCCTGCAGGGCGCCGTCGAGCTTCTCCAGATAGCTGCCGACGACCGGCTGCAGATAGGCATTGAGGGCGGTCGTCGAGGTGCGCTCGAACTCGCGGATCTCGGGCAGGATCTGGCTCGAGCAGGCGATGTTGGCGTTCGGCCACGCGGCGGTCGCGGCGGCGAGCGCCGCCTGCTCGTTCGCCGGATTGGCGTAGGCGTTGATGAACACGATGGCGAGCGCCTGCGCGCCCTTGGCGGCGAGCGTCCGCGCCGCCGCCGCGACCTCGTCCGGATCGATCGCCGTCACCACGCTGCCGTCGGCATGGGTGCGCTCGGCGACCTCTATCCTCAGATCACGATCGACCACCGGCTCGAAGTCGCCCCACAAGCCCCAGGTGTGGCGGCGGTCGCGCCGGCGCATCTCCAGCACGTCGCGGAAGCCGCGCGACGTGATCAGGCCGATGCGGGCGCCCTTGCGCTCGAGCAGCGCGTTGGTGCCGACCGTGGTGCCGTGGACGATCGACGAAAGCTCCGACACCGGCCCGAACGTCGTGAGGCCGCCCATGAAGCCGACGGCTTCGTCACCGCGATTCGACGGCACTTTCGCCGTGCGGAAGCGGCGCTCCGCCTCGTCGTAGAAGAACAGATCCGTGAAGGTGCCGCCCACGTCGACGCCGACGGTGCGGCCCGGTGCCGTGCTCACGCTGCTTCTCCTTCACGCTTCTCGCCGACACGCGTCTCACCGACCGTCGCGCCATCGGCGACCGGCCGCCCGGCCGCATCGACATGCACGCCGTAGCGGCTCAAGGCCGCGTCCGGGCTGACCAGCCCGAAGCGCACGTCGCGCGCGACCCGCTCCGGATCGCGGGCGACCGGATCGCCCCATCCGCCGCCGCCGGGCGTCTCCAGGCGCACCCGCCGGCCCGCCTTGATTCTCACGTCGGTGACCTTGGACACCATCGGCGGAGACCGTTCGCCGTCGTCGGTCTGCCAGTGGAACAAATTCAACGCCGCCGGATCACCGCCGGCGACCCCGAACGGCGCGACCTTGCCGCGCTCGCCGAGCAGCGACACCTCCGCATCGGACAGGACCTCGATCTCGTAGACGGCGCCGACGCCACCGCGATGCTCGCCCGCGCCGGCACTGTCGGGCCGCAAGGCCCACTGCGTGAACTTGATCGGATAAGCGGCCTCCAGAATCTCCAGCGGCGGAATCGTCGCCGTGGAGATCGGATTGTTGGCGTGGTTGAGGCCGTCGCTCTGCGGATTGCCGCCGAGCCCGCCGCCGAAGAACGAGAACATCACCCAGCGGCTGCCGTCGGCGCGGTGCCCCGCGATGGAGAGCGCGTTGATGGTGCCGAACGGGCCGGCCGTGGCGCGCGCCGGGTCGGCCTTGGCGAGCGCGCCGAACACCACGCCGATCAGGCGGAGGATCGTCTCGGTATAGCCAGCGACCGGCTTCGGCGCCTTGGCGCCGAGCAGCGTCGTGTCCGGAATCACGAAGTCGATGGGCCGCAGGCAGCCGGCATTGGCCGGCACCTCGACGAACACGTGCTTCAACGCGACGTAACAGGCCGCGACCGCGGTGGCGCGCGAGATGTTGATCGGCCCCTGCGGCGGGGCCGAGGAGCGCGAGAAGTCGAGCACCATGCCGCCGTCGCGGATCGTCAGATCCAATCCAATGGTGAGCTTCTCGTCGGTGATCCCGTCGTTGTCGAGAAAGTCCTCGAAGCTGTAGGTGCCATCCGGCAGCGAGCGGAGCGCGGCGCGCATCAGCGCCTCGGCGCGGTCCGAGAAGGCGTCGAAGGCGGCCGAGACAGTCGCGTCGCCATACTCGTCGAGCAGCGCATGAAAACGCCGCTCGCCGAGATCGAGAGCGTTGAGCTGACCGTTGAGGTCGCCCCAGTTGGATAGCGGCACCCGCGTGTTGGCGGCCAGGATGTCAAGAATGTCCTGATTCATCGTACCGGCTGCGATCAACTTCACGGGCGGAAAGCGCACGCCCTCCTGGAAGCTCTCGGTCGCCTTCGGGTTGTAGCCACCCGGCACGTTGCCGCCGATGTCGAGCCAGTGGCCGACCGAGGCGAGCCAGCAGAACAGCGTTCCGTTCCGGAACACAGGGCGCACCAGCCTGAAGTCGTTGAGATGCGTGCCGCCGTCGTACGGATCGTTGAACAGGAAGGTGTCGCCGGGCGAAAGACCGCCGCGCGTCTTCACCAAGTCGATCACCGACCTCACGGCGAACGCCATGGCGCCGACGAAGATCGGCAGGCCCTTGGTGCCCTGCACCAGCGTGTCGCCGGTCTCGGCGTGGTAGAGGCCGTGGCAGGCGTCGCGCGCCTCGGCGATGATCGGGTTGAAGGCCGAGCGGTAGAGTGTCGCGTCCATCTCGTCGGCGATCTGCTCCAGCCGGCCGCCCAGCACGGCGAGCGTGACGGGATCGATGGCGGTCACGCGGCAGTCTCCTCGTCGGTGGCCGAATGATCACGGCCGAAGTGATCGTAGCCGGCGCCGAGCGCCAACATCTCGGGCGTGCCGATCAGCGTGTTGAGCGCGGAAAAGTCGAACATGCGGTCGGCGAACGCGGCATTGCTGCCCGTGGCGGCGAGCGAGGCGTAATAGGCCTGGGCGGTGCGGGCGAGCGCCCGCACGATGCCGCCCGGAAAGATGACGATGCGGAAGCCGAGCGCGCCCAGCTCGGCGGCCGGCATCAGCGGCGTGTCGCCGCCCTCGACCATGTTGACGAGCAGCGGCCGCGTGCCGGCCAGCGCCGCGACGAGGCGGTCGAGCTGATCACGCGAGCGCGGCGCCTCGACGAACAGCACGTCGGCGCCCGCCTCGGCATAGAGGCGCGCCCGCTCCACGGCACGCTCGAAACCCTCCACGGCGACGGCGTCGGTGCGGGCGACGATCAGGGTCTCGTCGCTCGCGCGGGCATCGACGGCGGCCTTCACCTTGCCGGCCATCTCGGCGGCCGGGATCAGCGTCTTGTCGCGCAGATGGCCGCAGCGCTTGGGGAACGACTGGTCCTCGAGTTGGATCGCGGTCGCGCCGGCGCGCTCGAACAGCCGCACGGTGCGCTGCACGTTGAGCGCGTTGCCATAGCCGTTGTCGGCATCGACGATCAGCGCCGTCGGCACCCGGTCGCGCACCAAGGTGATCACCTCGGCGACCTCGGACATCGTCACGAGCCCGATGTCGGGGCATCCGAGCCGCGTATAGGCGATGGCGGCGCCGGAGAGATAGAGCGCCTCGAAACCCGCCGCTGCTGCGAGGGAGGCCGTGAGCGCGTCGTAGATGCCGGGCGCGACGATCGTCCCGCCGCTGTCGAGCCGATGCTTCAGGGTCATGGCTTCTTTCCTGTCTTTTCGGCCCCAGCGGCTCCTGCGTTCCCTCCCCTCTTGTGGAGGAGGGACAGGGAGGGAGGTGAGCCACGAACGCTGAATGCGAGGCTCACCCCCCTCTCCACCTCTCCCCCACAAGGGGGGAGAGAGCAGGCTGCGGATCGCGGTTGCATCCTCATCCACACGGCCCGGCTCCTCACAATCCCAGATACACGCGCCGCAGATCCGGGTCGGCGGCGACGTCCCGGGCCGTGCCGGACAGCGCCACGACGCCGTTCTCGATTACGTAGGCGCGCGCCGCGATCTCCAGCGACTGCACGACGTTCTGCTCGACCAGCATGATGGCGAGGCCCTCCTGGTTGAGGCGGCGGATCAGCGCGAACATCTCCTCGACCAGCAGGGGCGAGAGGCCGAGCGACGGCTCGTCGAGAATCAGCAGTCGCGGCTCGCCCATCAGCCCCCGGCCGATCGCGAGCATCTGCTGCTCGCCGCCCGACAGCGTTCCGGCGAGCTGCGAGGTGCGCTCGCGCAGGCGCGGAAACGTTGTGAACACCCGCTTGAGATTGGCGTCGCGGTTCGCCCGCCCGCGGCGGTAGCAGCCGAGCTCGAGATTCTCCCGCACGCTCATCGTGGGGAAGATCTTTCGACCCTCCGGGACGTGGATCAGGCCCGCCGCGACGATCGTCTTGTCGGGGAGGCGATCGATGCGGGTGCCGTCGAATCGTATCGTGCCGCCGCGGGCCGGCAGCACGCCGGACAGGACGTTGTTGAGGGTCGTCTTGCCGACCCCGTTGGCGCCGAGCACCGCGACGATCTCGCCGGCGTCGACCCGCAGGTCGATGCCGCGCAGCACCGTGGTGCCGCCGTAGCCGGCCTCCAGCCCCTCAACCTCGAGCATGGGCGCCTCCGGCGGCGATGCGGGCGGCGGCGCCGTGGCCCAGATAGGCCTCGATCACCTGCGGATCGGCGCAGACGTGCTGCGGCGTGCCGTGGGCGACGTGACGGCCTTGCGCGATCACGTACACGGTCTCGCAGAGGTTCATCACGGCCTGCATGATGTGCTCGATCATGAAGATGGTGACGCCGTCGTCGCGGATCGCGCGCAGCACCGGGATCATGTCGCGCACCTCGGACGGGTTGAGGCCGGCCAAGACCTCGTCGAGCAGCAAAAGGCGCGGCTCGGTCGCGAGCGCACGCGCGACTTCCAGCCGTTTCCGACCGGCGACGGTCAGGGCCGCGGCCGGCTTGTCGAGCTCGTGAGAGAGCCCGACCCGCTCGGCGACAGCGGCCGCGCGGTCCATCGCGTCGGCGCGACGCGCGTGGCGCAGATAGGCGCCGACCGCGATGTTCTCGTGCACCGAGAGGCCGGCGAACGGCTGAGTGATCTGGAACGTGCGGGCGATGCCGCGCCGCGCGCGTCTGTAGGGCGCCTCGTCGGTCAGGTCGACGCCGTCGAGCAGCACGCGCCCGCCGGTCGGATGCAGGAAGCCGGCCAGCATGGCGAAGACCGTGGTCTTGCCGGCGCCGTTCGGCCCGATCAGGCCGGTCAGCGAGCCCTCCGCGACATGGAGCGAGACATCGTCGACGGCGACGAGGCCGGAGAATTTCTTCGTGAGGCCTTCGGCGACCAGCATGTCAGGCCTCCACCGCAGGCTTGCGTCCGCGCCCGGTGGTGCGCAGGCGACCCGCGAGCCGCGACAGGCCGCCCATGAGCCCACCGGGCAGGAAGGCGATGACCAGAATCAGCACCACGCCGAAGACGACGAGGTCGATCCCCGGCACGCTGCCGGCGATGCCCTTGGTCGCCTCGCCGAGCCCGTGCAGCGCCAGCGCGCCGATCAGCGGTCCGAAGACCGTGCCGGCGCCGCCGACCAGCGGCGCCAGCAGCGCCTCGACCGAGATCCACGGGCCGTAGGCGACGGTGGCGTCGACGAACAGGAAATACTGCGCGTAGAGGCAGCCGGCGAGCGCCGTGAGCGCCGCCGACAGCGCGATGGCGCCGAGCTTCACCCGCATCGGATCAACGCCGAGCGCCTCGGCGGCCTGCTCGTTCTCGCGCACCGCGATCAGATGGGCGCCGAACCGCGAGCGCGTCAGCCAGGTCGAGATCACCAGGCCGATTCCGACGAAGCCGAGCACCAGCATGCAGGTGATGCGGCGATCGGCGAACTGCAGGGTCGCGACGCCGGGGTCGAGCCTGATCAGAAGACCGGCAGCGCCGCCGGTGAAGCCGACCGCATTGGCGACGACCCGGAACACCTCGGCGAAGGCGAGCGTCACCAGGGCGAAGTAGGAGCCGCGCAGCCCGGACCGGAACGACAGGAACCCGATGAACAGCCCGACCGCGACACCGGCGGCGACGCCGCAGAGGAGTCCGACCCAGGCGTTGACGCCGAGCTGCACCTGCAGGATCGCGGTCGCGTAGGCGCCGGTGCCGAAGAAGGCCGCGTGGCCGAACGAGTACTGGCCGCCGAAGCCACCGAGGATGTTCCAGCCCTGCGCGGCGAGCGCCACGATCAGCATGTAGACGAGGAAGTTCAGCGTCGCGTTGGAGACACCGAGCCACGGCACCACGGCGAACACCGCGACGACGAGGAGCGGGCGCAGGAGATCGGTCGCGGTCATGCGCGCGCTCCAAACAGGCCGGTGGGTCGCACGAGCAGGACCACGATGAAAATGAGGAAGATGCCGAGCTGACCGAGGCTGTCGCCGAGATAGAGGCTCGACAGGCTCTCGACCGCGCCGATCAGCAGGCCGCCGATCAGCGCGCCGACCACCGAGCCCATGCCGCCCAGCACGACGATCGTGAAGGCGACCAGCACGAAGGCACCGCCGATGCGCGGATTGACGTAGAAGGTGGGCATCAAGAGGCTCGCCGCGACCGCGAGGCAGACACAGCCGATGCCGAACGTCACGGCGTAGACGTGATCGACGTCGATGCCGACAAGCCGCGCCCCGGTCTTCTCCCGCGCCACGGCGCGGATCGCCTTGCCGATGTCGGTGCGGTTGAGCACGAGCCACAGCAGCGCCGTCATCACCAATGTCACGACGAAGCCGACGAGCCGCGGTTGCGACAGCAGGAGCGGGCCGATCGAAACGACCTCGAGCGCGTAGTCGCTCGCCACCGTGCGGGTGTCGGACTTGAAGCCGGCGAGCAGCGCGTTCTCCAGAACGATGGCGAGCCCGAGCGTCACCAGAAGAATGTTGCCGTCGTCGTGCCGGCTCGCCGGGCCGATGACGAGCCGCTGCATGCCGTAGCCGAGGCCGAACATCAGCGGGCCGACGATCAGCACGGCCGCGTAGGGGTCGATGCCGAGCCACGCCCACGCCGCCCACACCATGAACATGGCGCAGGTGAGCAGCGCGCCGTGCGCGAAGTTGATGATGTGCAGCACGCCGTAGACCAGCGTGAGGCCGAGCGCGACGAGGGCATAGACACCGCCGGTCAGCAGACCGTTCAGCACGGCCTCGAGCACGATCTGGGGTGAGTACATGGACGGTCCGGCGGCGCGCGGGGGTGGGGCGGCGGAGCGGAGCTCCGCCGTCGTCGGGACGTGAGCGGCGGCAGGGCGGCCGCCGCGCAGGATCAGGCCTTCAGCGGGAAGACCGGCTTCACCTGGGCGAAGGCGTCCGGATAGATCACCTTCACGTCGTTGTCCTGGATCTGGGTGTTGAGCGGCAGCGCGCTGACGTTCTGGCCCTCGACGAACTTCGAGCGTCCGTACGGCATCACCCCGCTGCCGAAGTCGCGGCTCGACAGCGCCGCGATCAGCTTGTCGGAGGCGACGCCACCGGCCACCTCGATCGCCTCGGCCATCAGCATCACGGCCGAGTAGTTGAGCGGCACGTTGTAGACATAGGACTTTCCGGCCGCCTCGGTGCGGGCCCGGATGTCGGCCGACTTCGGGTTCTTCGGGTCGTGCCAGTGGTTGCAGTCGATCACGCCGTCGGCGGCCTGCGGGAACTCCTTGACGAAGCGCAGGCTGGAGGCGCCGCCGCCGAAGATCGCATAGATCGCCTTCGGCCGAATGCGCTGCTGCTGCATGGTGCGAGCGAGCAGCACGAACTCGCCGTAGTAGTTCGACGGGATCACGAGGTCGGGCTTGAGCGAGCGGATGCGCAGCGCGATGTTCGACATGTCGCGCGCCGGCGTCGGGTGCGAGATCGTCTCCAGCACCTCGAAGCCGAGCTTGGGCAGCTCGGAGCCGAGCAGCTTGGCGAGGCCGGAGCCGAACAGCCCGTCCTCGTGGACGATCACCACGGTCTTCACCGGCTTGCCGGCGGCGTCGTTCAAGGTGACGAGATTCTTCAGCGCGACCTCGGTCGCCATGCTGAAGCTCGGCGCCATGCGGAACGTGTTCTTGAGGCCGCGCTTGGTGATCGCGTCGGCGACACCGACGTCGACCAGATAAGGAAGGTCGTAGCGGGCTGCCGCCTGTGTCGCGGTCATGCACAGGCCACTGCCGAAGCCGCCGACGATCGCCGCCACCTTCTCGCCCTGCAGGCGCTCGACCTCCTGGGCCGCGGCCTCGGGGTTCGAGCGGTTGTCGGCGAACACCATCTCGATCTTGGCGCCGCCCAGCGCCTTCAGGCCGCCGGCCGCGTTGATGTCGGCGATGGCGAGCTCGGCACCGAGCCGGCCGAGGTCGCCCGCCTCGGCGAGCGCGCCCGTCACCGGCTGGATGATGCCGAGCTTCACGGCCGGCGCCTGCGCCCGCAGCACGGTCGGGGCCGCGACCAGGGCCGCGCCGGCGGCACCGGCCTTCAGCACTGCGCGGCGCGAGAGCGCGGCGGCGAGCCGGCGATCGGACGATGTCATGGACGGGTCCCTTTCTTGCTGGCGGTCCGCTTCGGACGGGGGGCGCTGGACTCGGAAGACGGGCCGCTCGTGCACACCACGGTCGGGGTCCACCGACGGGTGCCGTCGGCTCCGGTGCGGACGAGGTCCATCTGAAAGGCGTAACGGTCGGGCCGGTAGAGCGCGTGCAGGTGCTCGACGCCACGGCCGGACGGCTCGTAGACGACGCGGGTGAGCGAAATCACGGGGTCGCCGGGCGCGAGGTCGAGCGCCTCCGCCGTCTCGGGACCGACCAGACTGGCGCTGATCGACTGCGTCGCGCGCTCGGCGACGACGCCGGAGCGCTCCATCAGCTCGAGCAGCGGAATGGTCGCGAGGTCGCGCTCCGAATAGGTGAGGCCGATGCGCTCCGGCACATGCGTCGTCAGATAGGAGAACGGCTGCCCGTCGATCAGCCGCACCCGCACCGAGCGCTGCACGCGCTCGCCGCGGGCGAGGCCGAGCGGCTCGGCGATCGAGGCCGGCGGCACCACATAGGCGAAGGACAGGAGCTTCACCGCGGTGGTGCGGCCCATCTCGATCAGGTTGGAGAGCACGTTCGAGAAGTCGGCGACGATCGGCCGCGACGCCGGCACGTCCTCGACGAAGGTGCCGGAGCCGACGCGCCGCCGCACCAGCCCTTCGTCGGCGAGCAGATCGAGGGCGCGCCGCACGGTGACACGCGAGACGCCGTGCTCCTGCGCCAGCGCCGGCTCGCTCGGCAGCCGCCCGCCCGGCGCCACCGCACCGGTGACGATGCGGTCGCGCAGCAGCAGATAGAGCCGGCGTGTCTTGAGAAGCTCGACGGCGGCCGTCAAACGGGGCTCCCGGTTCGTTCGGGCGAGATGACACGGCGCGCCGGGTCTGGGCGGGCCGGAGTGAATTGTATCAAAAACCAGACAGCTTCTGTCAACGCGCTGTCTGCCGATATGGTGGGCAGTCGCCGCTCGATCCGGCCGCATTGTGCGCCATTCCGCACTGCACTGCTCAATCGAGCAGCCATGGAATGCACGGATCTTCCACGAACCTGTCTCATCGATGGGATCGGTCGGAGTCACCGCGATACGATGACGCAGCCGTGACGCCGGCAGATCCGCAACCTCTTCACGGGTTGGGATCATCCGGGCTAACATTACCCGGATGGCACAGCTCACCCCCGTCCAACTGAGGCTTTCGCAAGCCGAGCGCCGGGTCGCCTGCGACCGGCGCCACATCGCGCTGCAGCAAATGTTCGTCGACGGGCTCGAGGCCCGCGGCTTCGACCCGACCGGCGCGCGCCTGGTGCTCGGCCAGCTCGCCGAGACGTTACAAATCAGCCTCGCGGTTCGGGCGCGCATGCGGGCGCTGGCCGGAGTCGCGGAAACCGACGACCCGCGACAATCCGCGGCGGCGTGACGCCCGGGCGTCGCCGCGGTCGGACGTCGTCCGATCGGGCGGAGGGGGGTCAGCCCTCGTCGCGGTCGCCCATCATGGCGGCGATCTCGCGCAGCGGGGCGAACAGTCCGGCATAGACGTCGGCGCCGAGGCGTTCGACGATGCGCTGCTCGTGATCGGCCGATATGCGGTGCAGCTTTCGCATCAGCAACCGGCCGTCCGCCGTGAGCGAGAGCGCATGGGCGCGGCGGTCGCGCGCAGTCGCTTCGCGGCGCACGAGGCCGCGCGCCTCGAGCGCGTCGATCATCGCCACCAGATTGGTCTTCTTGATGCCGAGCGCATCGGCGATGCGGGTCTGGCTCAGACCCGCGTTGCGCTCGATCACGGTGAGGATCGAGTACTGGGCCGGGCGGATGTCGAGCGCCTCGAAGCGCGAGAAGAAGTCCTGGAAGACGGCGAGCTGGGCGCGACGCAGGACGTAGCCGACCCGCTGGTCGAGCGGACCGAAATCGATGGACGTCTTCGCCGGGGAATCGGCGGGTCGCGGCTCGGCGCCGTCGCGCCCGACCGGTTTCGTCGTTCTCGCGCGCAGAGAAGAGTCCATTGTCTCGGGACCTGAGAGTTGGAGATCCGGCCGGCGAGGCATTTCGACACAGGCGGCCGCCGGCCGACTGCTTCCGCGAAATTACGCAGGGCCGGCGGTTGACGCAACATAATAGTTATATAAGATCACCATCAGGCGAAGACGTCCGGCCGCCACGCGCAAACTAACGGACGCACGCCGAGGAAACGTCACATCGAGGAGAGGGCCATGCCCCTTGAGATTCGCGCGCTTCTCGCCGGCGCGGCCGTGTCGGCACTGCTCGTCGGTGCCGCCCATGCGCAGGCCGGTGCGACCGCCGACGGCGGCACCGTCAACATCGGCATCACGGTGTCGCAGACCGGCCCCGCCGCGGCGCTCGGCATCCCGCAGAAGAACAGCGTCGCCCAGCTTCCCAAGAAGGTCGGCCCCTACACGGTCGAGTACACGGTGCTGGACGACGCCACCGATCCGACCAAGGCGGTCGCCAACGCCCGCAAGCTGATCGCCGAGCAGAAGATCGACTATCTGCTCGGCTCCTCGGCGACGCCGGCGACGCTCGCGCTGGTCGACGTCGCCGCCGAGACCAAGACCCCCTACTGCGCCATGGTGCCGACCCGCTCGCTGGTCGATCCGATGGACGACAAGCGCCGCTGGGTGTTCAAGGCCGTGCAGGACGACACCATCATGGCCGAGGCGCTCGCCGAGCACATGGCGAAGAACGGCGTCAAGACGATCGGCTTCCTCGGCTACACGGACGGCTACGGCCAGGGCTGGCTCGACGCCGTCGGCAAGGTGATGCCGGGCAAGGGCATCCAGGTGGTCGCGACCGAGCGGTTCCAGCGCACCGACACCAGCGTCACCGGGCAGGCGCTCAAGATCGTCGCCGCCAATCCCGACGCCGTGCTGATCGCGGCCTCGGGCACGCCCGCCGTGATGCCGCAGAAGGCGCTGAAGGAGCAGGGGTACCGCAAACCCATCTACCAGACGCACGGCGTCTCCACGATGGAGTTCGTGCGGGTCGGCGGCAAGGACGTCGACGGCACCGTGTTCCCGGCCGGCCCGGTGGTGATCGCCGACCAGCTTCCGGACTCCAATCCGATCAAGAAGGTCGCGCTCGACTACATCAAGGGCTACGAGGCGAACAACAAGTCGCCCGTCGCCGGCTTCGGCGCCCACATGGTCGATTGCGCGCTGCTGATGATCGACGCGCTCGGCCGGATGAACAGCACCGCGAAGCCCGGCACGCCGGAGTTCCGCGCCGCGCTACGCGACGCCATCGAGGGCTCGAAGGAGGTCGTCGGCAATCACGGCGTCTTCACCTTCTCGCCGACCGACCATGCCGGTCTCGACAAGCGCTCGCGCGTGCTGATCAAGATCGACGGCGGCAAGTGGACGCTGCTGCCCTGACCTGACGCCGGCGCCGGGCGTTCCGGCGATCTCGAGTCTCTTGGTGTCGACACGTGACGCACCGGCCGCCGGCCGGTGCGGGGACGTGGCGGAGACGTCGTGGCTCGCTCCGAGGCGGCCCGACCGCATGGCGAGCCCGGCATGAACACGACGATCGCACTCTTTCTTCTGCAGGACGGCGTCATCAACGGCGCCGTCTACGGGCTGCTCGGCGTCACGCTGGTGATGGTCTTCACCATCACGCGGGTGATCTTCGTACCGCAGGGCGAGTTCGTCGCCTGGGGCGCCCTCACCTTCGCGGCGCTCGAGGCCGGCAAGGTGCCGGGCACCGCCTGGCTGCTCGTCGTCCTCGGCGTCGCCGCCGCGATCCTCGAACTGGTCCGCGAGCGGGCCGCGCTCACGCCGCGCCGGGTCGGCCTGATCCTCGCCCGCGACGTCGCCCTGCCGGCCGCCGTGCTGGCCGGGGTCGTGCTGCTGGCGCCGCTCCAGCCCGGCACGGTGGCCGGCCTCGTGCTGACGCTGGTGCTGCTCGTGCCGATGGGACCGCTCGTCTACCGGCTCGCCTTCCAGCCGCTTGCCGACGCCTCGGTGCTGGTGCTGTTCATCGCGGCGATCGGCGTGCACATCGCGCTGGTCGGGCTCGGCCTCGTGTTCTTCGGCGCCGAGGGTTTTCGCACCACGCCGTTCTCCGATGCGATCGTCCCGTTCGGTCCCGCGGTGATCAAGGCGCAAGGGATCTGGGTGCTCGCCGTGACGGCGCTGCTGCTCGCAGGCCTCTGGGCGTTCTTCGAGTTCACGCTCGCCGGCAAGGCGCTGCGCGCCACCGCCGTCAACCGGCTCGGCGCCCGCCTCGTCGGCATCCCGACGCGCGCCACCGGCCGCGCCGCCTTCGCGCTCGCCGCCGCGATCGGGGCGCTGTCCGGCGTGCTGATCGGCCCCCTGACGACGATCTACTACGACACCGGCTTCCTGATCGGCCTGAAGGGCTTCGTCGCCGCCATCATGGGCGGGCTGGCGAGCTATCCGCTCACGGCGCTGGCCGCCGTGCTGGTCGGGCTCCTCGAATCCTTCTCGGCCTTCGTCGCGAGCCCGTTCAAGGAGGTCATCGTCTTCTCGCTGATCATCCCGGTGCTGCTGTGGCGCTCGCTCGCCGCCGGCCATCAGGACGAGGAAGAGACCTGATGCGCGCGCCCGACACGCCCCCGTCCCGACCGCTTCTCCACCACCTGCCGCGCGTCGCCGCGATCGGCGCGATCGCGATCGTGCCGCTGGTGCCGGGCATTCCCGATTTCTGGATCACGCTCGCCGGCTACATCGGGCTGTCGAGCCTGGTCGCCATCGGGCTCGTGCTGCTCACCGGCGTCGGCGGCATGACGTCCTTCGGCCAGGCCGCCTTCGTCGGCTTCGGCGCCTACACAACCGCGGTGCTGACCAAGGACTTCGGCCTCTCGCCCTGGCTGACGCTACCGGCGTCGCTCGCCACCACGGGCGCCATGGCGCTCCTCATCGGCGCCGTCACGGTACGGCTCTCCGGCCATTTCCTGCCGCTCGGCACCATCGCCTGGGGCATCGCCTTCTTCTATCTGTTCGGCAACGTGGAGGCGCTCGGCCGCTTCGACGGCATCAACGGCATCCCGCCGCTCGACGTCTTCGGCACTCCGCTGATCGATGCGCGCGCCGTATTCTATCCGATCTGGATCGCCGTGATCCTCGCCGTGATCCTCAGCGAGAACCTGCTCGACAGCCGCATGGGCCGGGCGATCCGGGCGCTCCGCGACGGGCGGCTCGCCGCCGAGTCGTTCGGCATCGACACGGCACGCGTGAAGCTCGTCGTGTTCGTCTACGCGGCGCTGCTCGCCGGTCTCTCCGGCTGGCTCTACGCCCATGTCCAGCGCGCCGTCTCGCCGTCGCCCTTCGGGCTGAATGCCGGCATCGAGTATCTGCTGATGGCGGTGCTCGGTGGCGCCGGCCACGTGCTCGGCGGTGTGCTCGGCGCCGGCATCGTGACGCTGCTGAAGGATCAGCTCCAGGACGTCCTGCCGAAGCTGATCGGCGCCGACGGCAGCTTCGAGACCATCGTGTTCGGCATTCTCATGGTGGTCGTGCTCCAAGTGGCGCGCGACGGCCTGTGGCCCTTGGTGATGCGGCTGCTGCCGAAGGCCCCCCCGAAGACCGTTGCGGCCGGCGTGCCGCTGCCGGCCCGCACGATGCCCGAGCGCGGCTCGCCGCTGCTCGCCGTCGTAAACGCGCGAAAACAGTTCGGCGGGCTGGTCGCCGTCAACGACGTCAGCTTCAAGGTGAAGGCAGGCGAGATCGTCGGGCTGATCGGGCCGAACGGCGCCGGCAAGAGCACGACCTTCAACCTGCTCACCGGCGTGCTGCCGGCGACGACGGGCGAGATCACGCTCTCGGGCGAGCGGATCGAGCGATCCAGCGCGCGGGCGATCGCGCGGCGTGGCGTCGCCCGCACGTTCCAGCACGTCAAGCTCGCCCGCCAGATGACCGTGCTGGAGAACGTCGCGCTCGGCGCCCATCTGCGCGGCCGGGCCGGCGTCGTCGCCGCGATGCTGCGGCTCGACCGCGCCGACGAGACCCGGCTGCTCGGCGAGGCGACCCGCCAGCTCGACCGCGTCGGGCTCGGCGCCCATCTGCACAAGCCGGCGACCTCGCTGGCGCTCGGCCAGCAGCGCGTCGCCGAGATCGCCCGCGCGCTCTGCCTCGATCCGCAGCTCCTCCTCCTCGACGAGCCGGCCGCCGGCCTGCGCTTCGCCGAAAAGCAGCAGCTCGGCGCCTTGCTGGCGCGACTGCGCGACGAGGGCGTCTCGATCCTGCTGGTCGAGCACGACATGGACTTCGTAATGAAGCTCACCGACCACATCGTCGTGCTCGACTTCGGCAAGAAGATCGCCGAGGGCCCGCCGGCCGCCGTCGCTGCCGATCCCGCCGTGCTCGAAGCCTATCTCGGAGGTGTCGAATGACCGCCTCGTCTCTCGTCGACCCGACGCCTGCCGTCGGAGCCGAGCCGCGCCCCGCGCCCGCCGACGCGATCCTCGCGGTCGACGACGTGTCGGTCAGCTACGGCCGCGTCGAGGCGGTGCGGCGCGTGTCGCTCACCATTCCGCGCGGCGGCATCGTCACCATCATCGGCGCCAACGGGGCCGGCAAGACGACGCTGCTGAACGCCATCGCCGGCGTGCTACCGGCCGCCGGCAGCATCCGGCTCGACGGCCGCGACATCGCGGGCGAGGACGTCGAGACGCGGGTCGGCGACGGGCTCTGCCTGGTCCCGGAGAAGCGCGAGCTGTTCCCCACCATGTCGGTCGAGGACAATCTGCGGCTCGGCGCCTGGCGGCTCGGCAGCCGCGCCGCCGGCGAGGGATTGGCCGGCGTGTTCGAGCGCTTCCCGCGCCTGAAGGAACGCCGTCGCCAGCACGCCGGCACGCTGTCGGGCGGCGAGCGGCAGATGCTCGCCATGGGCCGCGCCCTGATGGGCCGCCCGCGCGTCCTGATGCTCGACGAGCCGAGCCTCGGTCTCGCCCCGCGCATCGTCAAGGACGTGCTGCGCATCGTCACCGATTTGCGCCAGACCGGCGTCTCGATCCTGCTCGTCGAGCAGAACGCCCGGGCCGCCCTGCAGGTCGCCGACTACGCCTATGTGATGGAGCTCGGCGAGATCACGATCCATGGCCCGGCGGCCGAGCTCGCGCAGGACCGCCGCGTCATCGACAGCTATCTCGGGCTCGGCGCCCGGCATTGAACGCCGCCGCTCGGCCCGCCGAGCGCACGGACCGAAAGCGATTTTCCGACCAGGACCGCCATCATGCTGGACATCGGACTGCCTCCCACCCTGACCGCCGAGATCGACGGCGAGATCGCGCTTCTGCGCCTGTCGCGCCCGCACAAGCGCAACGCCCTCGATCTCGCCACCATCCAGGGCCTGCACCGGTTCTTCGCGCATCTGCCGTCCGGCGTGCGGGCCGTCGTGCTCTCCGGCGAGGGCGAGCACTTCTGCGCCGGCCTCGATCTGGAGGACGTGGTCGAGCCGGACGACATCCTCGAGGTGATCCATCACTCGCAGACCTGGCACCAGGCGTTCCACGAGATCCAGTTCGGCCGCGTGCCCGTGGTCGCCGCCCTGCACGGCGCCGTCGTCGGGGGTGGCTTCGAACTCGCCGCCGCGACCCACATCCGGGTCGCCGAGCCGTCGACCTATTACGCGCTGCCCGAGGGCCAGCGCGGCATCTTCCTCGGCGGCGGCGGATCGGTCCGCATCCCGCGGCTGATCGGCGTGCCGCTGGTTCAGGATCTGATGCTGACCGGCCGCACGCTCTCGGCCGAGGAGGGCCGCGTGCACGGCGCGAGCCAGTATCTGGTCGGCGCCGGCGAAGGGCTAGCGCACGCGACCAAGCTCGCGCGAAAGATCGCCCGCAACGCCGAGATGACCAATTTCGCCGTGCTGCATGCGCTGCCGCGCATCGCCGCGAGCGATCCGGCGGCCGGCTTCTTCACCGAGTCGCTGATGGCCGCCATCGCGGCCGGCACGCCCGAGGCCCAGCAGCGGCTGCGGGACTTTCTGGAGAAGCGCGCCGGCAAGGTGAAGCCGGGGCTGTGACGCTCGCGCCGTGCCGCCGGCCGTGATGACGCCGGTCCGCACGCGCGCACGCCGCACCGAGAAGAAACGGTCGGGAGGACGATCATGACGACGATCGAGATGTTGCATGCGCCAGAGGTCCGGCAGTGCGGGCCGTCCGAGGTCGAGCTGATCCGCCGCGACGACGGCGTCATGATCGTGCGCTCTCCGCATCCGCTGCCGCCCTATCATCGCTCGATGACCGACCGGCTCGACCACTGGGCCGCGGTGGCGCCCGACCGGCCCTATCTGGCCGAGCGCGACGGCACCGGCGCGTGGCGTCACGTCACCTATGCGGAGGCGCGGTCGCTCGCCCGCTCGATCGCGCAGGCGCTGATCGACCGCGGCCTCTCGCCCGAGCGTCCGCTCGCCATCCTGTCCGGCAACAGCATCGACCACGCGCTGCTCGGCCTCGGCGCCATGATCGCGGGCGTTCCCTACGCCTCGGTCTCGCCGCCCTACTCGCTCGCCTCGACCGACTTCACCAAGCTGCGCGCCATTCTCGGCGTGCTGACGCCGGGGCTGGTGTTCGCCTCTAGCGGCGCGATGTTCGCACGCGCCATCACGGCGACCGTGCCAGAGGACGTCGAGCTCGTGGTCAGCGAGGACGCGCTGATCGACCGGCCGACGACGCCGATCTCGGCGCTGCTCAACACGCCGGCCGGACCGGCGGTCGACGCCGCGCACGCCGCGGTCGGCCCGGACACCATCGCCAAGCTCCTGTTCACGTCGGGCTCCACTGGCGACCCGAAGGGCGTGATCAACACCCAGCTGATGCTCACCAGCAACCAGGCGATGATCAACACGGCGTTCCCGACGCTCGCCGAGGAGCCGCTCGTGCTGGTCGACTGGCTGCCGTGGAGCCACACTTACGGGGCGAACCACAATTTCGGCGTCACGCTGATGAATGGCGGCACGCTGCACATCGACCAGGGCAAGCCGCTGCCCGGACTGATCGAGGAGACGGTCCGCAATCTGCGCGAGATCGCGCCCACGGCCTATTACAACGTGCCGAAGGGCTTCGAGATGCTGCTGCCCTATCTGCGCGACGACGCCGACCTTCGCCGCACCTTCTTCAGCCGGCTGAAGTTCCTGCTCTACGCGGGCGCCGCACTGTCGACCGTGGTGCGGCAGGAGTACGAGCGCATGGCGATCGCCGAGCGCGGCGAGCGCATCCCGATGTTCACGTCGCTCGGCTCGACCGAGACGGCACCGTCGGCGCTCAGCGTCACGGCCAAGGCCTGCGCGCCGGGCGTCGTCGGCATCCCGAACGTCGGCGTCGAGATGAAGCTGGTGCCGTCGGCCGGCAAGCTCGAGGCGCGCATCAAGAGCCCGTCGATCACGCCGGGCTACTGGCGGCGCCCCGACCTCACCGCCACGGCCTTCGACGAGGAGGGCTTCTACCGGCTGGGCGACGCGGTACGCTTCGCCGATCCGGACGACCCGGAGAAGGGCTTCCTGTTCGATGGCCGCATCGCCGAGGACTTCAAGCTCGCCACCGGCACCTGGGTCAGCGTCGGGCCGCTGCGTGCCCGCGCCATCGAGAGGCTGGCGCCGCTGATCCGCGACCTCGTCATCGCCGGCCACGACCGCGACGACGTGACGGCGCTGCTGATCCCCGACCTCGCGGCGTGCCGGTCGGCGTTCCGGGCCGACGCCGCGGTGAGCGACGCCGCGATCCTGGGGAGCGCCGTGCTGCGCGCCCAGATCGCCGAGCGCCTCGCCGCCCTGAACGCCGGCGTGCACGGCTCGTCGTTCCGCATCGAGCGCGCCCTCGTGCTGACCGAGCCGCCCTCGATCGACGCCGGCGAGGTGACCGACAAGGGCTCGATCAACCAGCGCGCCGTCATCGCGCGGCGCGCCGCGCTGGTCGAGGAGCTCTATGCCGACGAGCTGTCGGACCGGGTGATCCTGCCGGCCGGCCACGGGGAGCATGCATGAACATCGACGATCTCGTCGCCATCGACGTCCACACCCATGCCGAGGTGTCGTGCCGGCATCCGCACGACCCAGCCTGGGCGCCCTACGAGGAGGCGGCCAACAAGTACTTCAAGGCCGGCAAGCGACCGACCATCGCCGAGACCATCGCATATTATCGCGAGCGCCGCATCGGGCTCGTGATGTTCACGGTGGACTGCGAGCACGAGATCGGCGCCCGCCGCATCCCGAACGAAGAGGTCGCAGATGCCGCGCGTGACAACAGCGACATCATGATGGCGTTCGCCAGCATCGATCCGCACAAAGGCAGGCTCGGGGTGCGCGAGGCGCGCGACCTGATCGAGGCCGGCGTCGTCAAGGGCTTCAAGTTCCACCCGACCCTGCAGGGCTTCTTCCCCAACGACCGGATGGCCTATCCGCTCTACGAGGTGATCGCCCACCACAAGCTGCCGGCCGTGTTCCACTCCGGCCATTCGGGCATCGGCACCGGCATGCCGGGCGGCGGCGGGCTGCGGCTGAAATACTCGAACCCGATCCATCTCGACGACGTCGCGGCCGACTTCCCGGACATGACCATCATCATCGCGCACCCGTCCTGGCCGTGGCAGGACGAGGCGCTGTCGGTGTGTCTGCACAAGCCGAACGTCTATATCGACCTGTCGGGCTGGATGCCGAAATACTTCCCCACCGAGCTGGTGCGCTACGCCAACAGCCAGCTCAAGCACAAGATGCTGTTCGGCTCCGACTTCCCGCTGATCGCGCCGGACCGCTGGATCAAGGATTTTGCCGACGCCGGCTTCAAGCCGGAGGTGCACGACCTGATTCTGAAGCAGAACGCGATCCGGGCGCTCAAGCTGGCGGCGTGAGTGCGCCGCGCCCCGTCGACGAAGTGCTGTGCTCCCTCCGCTCGTCCCCGCGAAAGCGGGGACCCAGGGCTCCGGGGTGTGGCCTCTGGATTCCCGCTTACGCGGGAATGAGCGGAGTTCTGGGCCGGCGAAGACCGGCCTCACGATCAGGACCGCGTGGGCACGCTTCGCTTTGCCCACCCTACAAGCCACTCGAAGAGCGAGCGGGGAGACCCTTCATGGACGTGAACGGACAGGTCGCGATCGTGACGGGCGGCGGATCGGGGCTTGGCGCGGCGACGGCCGAGCGGCTCGCCCGCGCCGGCGCCAGGGTCGCGGTCCTCGACGTGAATCGCGACGGCGCGACCGCCGTAGCGGCACGCATCGGCGGCCACGCGGTGCGCTGCGACGTGGCGAGCGCCGACGAGGCGGCCGCCGCCGTCGCCGCCGCGGCCGAGCGGCACGGCCCGGCCCGCATCCTCGTCAACTGCGCCGGGATCGGCACGGCGAAGCGCATCCTGGGCCGCGACGGGCCGATGGAGCTGGCCGACTTCGAGCGGGTGATCCGGGTCAACCTGATCGGCTCGTTCAACATGCTCCGGCTCGCCGCCGCCGGCATGGCGGGGCTCGACCCGCTCGCCGACGGTGAGCGCGGCGTGATAATCTCCACCGCGTCGGTCGCCGCCTACGAGGGCCAGATCGGCCAGGCTGCCTATGCGGCCTCGAAAGGTGGTATCGTGTCGCTGACGCTGCCGGCGGCGCGCGAGCTGGCGCAGTTCGGCATCCGGGTGCTCGCCATCGCGCCGGGCCTGTTCCTGACGCCGCTGATGGGCACGCTGCCGGCCGACGTGCAGGCGAGCCTCGCCGCCGCGGTGCCGTTCCCGAAGCGGCTCGGCCGCCCGGAGGAATATGCCGACCTGGTGATGGCCTGCGTCGGCAACGTGGCGCTCAACGGCGAGGTGATCCGCCTCGACGGCGCGCTGCGACTGGCGCCGCGCTGACGCGGCCCCGCATGTTCGGCGGCCTGTCGGTCGCCATCGTTGTTTCCGAACTGCCGGAATTGCCGTTCCCGATCGCACTGCTCAGAACGCCACTGCTCAGGACGCCGCCATGGATTATATCGCGCCCGTCAAGGCCATTCATCTCGCCCTCGACGACGTCGCCGGCCTCGCCGACGACCTCGCCGCCGGCCTGCACGGCGATCTCGATCACGAGATGCCGGCCCACATCCTGGAAGAGGCCGGGCGCTTCGCCGGCGAGACGCTGGCGCCGGTCGACCGCGAAGGCGACCGCGTCGGCGCCCGCTTCGCCAACGGCACCGTCACGCTGCCGGATGGCTGGCCGGCGATCTACAAGGCGTGGGCGGAGGCCGGCTGGAACACGGTCGACCTGCCGCCCGAATGGGGCGGCATGGGGCTGCCGGTACGGCTCGCCACCGCCTGCATGGAGATGTGGACCAGCGCCTGCATGTCGTTCTCGCTCGGCCCGGTGCTGACGCAGGGCGCGGTCGATGCGCTCGAGCTGCACGCCGACCGGGCCCTGAAGGAAAAGTATCTGCCCAAGCTCGTCGCCGGCGAATGGACCGCCACCATGGCGTTGACCGAGCCGCAGGCCGGCTCGGATCTCGCCGCGGTGCGCACCCGCGCCGTGAAGGCCGAGGACGGCACCTACCGACTCAGCGGCCAGAAGATCTTCATCACCTATGCGGAGCACGACCTCGCCGAGAACATCGTGCATCTGGTGCTGGCGCGGCTCGCCGATGCGCCGCCCGGCACCAAGGGGCTGTCGCTGTTCCTGGTGCCGAAGTTCCTGGTCGGCGACGACGGCACGCTCGGCGCCCGCAACGACGTGTGGTGCACGGGCATCGAGGACAAGCTCGGCATCCATGCGAGCCCGACCTGCAGCCTCGCCTTCGGCGATCACGGCGGCGCCGTCGGCTGGCTGGTCGGGGCGGAGAACCGCGGCCTCGCCTGCATGTTCACGATGATGAACAAGGCGCGGCTGTTCACCGGCGTACAGGGCGTCGCGGTCGCCGAGCGCGCCTATCAGCGGGCCCTCGCCTACGCCAAGACGCGCCGCCAGGGCCGCGCCGCCGGGGCGCCGCCCGATCAGTCGAGCCTCATCGTGGCGCACGCGGACGTGCGCCGCACCCTGATGACCATGAAGGCCATGACGGCCGCGGCGCGAGCCATCGCCTATGCGGCCGCGGCGGCGATCGACCGGGCCCGCCACGCGCGGACCGCCGACGAGCGCGAGGCGGCCGAGCGGCTCGCGGGCCTCTTGACGCCGGTGACCAAGGCCTGCTGCAGCGACACCGGGGTCGAGGTCGCCTCGCTCGGCATCCAGATCCACGGTGGCATGGGCTTCGTCGAGGACACGGGCGCGGCCCAGCAGTATCGCGACGCCCGCATCGTGCCGATCTACGAAGGCACCAACGGCATCCAGGCGATCGACCTCGTGACCCGCAAGATTTTGGGGCCCGGCGGCGCGATCACCGAGGCGACGATCGCGGTTTATCGGGAGGTCGGGACGGCGGCGGGCGCGATCGCCGAGCCGCGGCTGCGCCTGCTCGGCGGAATCGTCGGCGAGGCGGCCGACGCGCTGGCGCAGGCGACCGCCTGGCTGCGCGCGCCGGAGCGCACGCCGGAGGAGCTGCTCGCCGTCGCCACGCCCTATCTGCGGCTGTTCGGCCTCGCGGCCGGCGTCGCCTATCTGGCCAAGGCCGCGCTCGCGGCGCGGGCGCGGCGCGAGGCCGGCGACAATGATCCGATCCACGCCGACACCATCGCCACGGCCTATTTCTACGCCCAGGCGATCGCCGTCGGCGCCCCGGCCCTCGCCCGTGTGGTGATCGCGAGCGCCGATGCGCTGCCCGGCCCCGAGAGCCTCTCGGACTTCGCCGCCTAGTCCGTCGCCCCTGCTCTGATGGCCCCTCATGCTGAGGCGCGGACCGAGGGTCCGCGTCCCGAACCATGAGGCCTCGGCTCGCCCCCAAGGGGCTCGCCATTTGGAGGTAGCTTGGAACCGGATGGATTCGCAGTTTCCCGAAGGCGCGCTTCTCGTCTGGAATGTTAGGCTGATTACTTTCGGGGGGAGCCATGCCGCGCACGCCGGGTCTGCGTCGTTACTCGTTTCGTCTGCACGTCAACGACCGGCGCCTGGAGAACGAGCTCGACGGCAGCTTCGCCTCCGACGCCGACGCCGTGCAGGAGGCCCACTCGATCGCCTTCGAGCTGGTGCACGCCGATGCGTGGTGGCTGACCGTCAAGGCGACCATCATCGTCTCCGACGATGCCGCGAACGAGCACGCCGTGCCGGTCCGCGAAGGCGCCGAGCACTATCGGCTCGCCACCATGGCGCGGACCGACGGGCCGGCTCGCCTGTCCTGATCCCTCCGACGCCGACCGACGCCCCCTCCTGGTCACGCGCGGCCGGCGCCCTGCGACGAAACCACGGCGGAACGAGGCTCGCGTCTTGCGCCGCACCACCCGCGTCCGGCAGATTGCGCCGCCCGTCGATGCCGTCGACAGAGGCCGACCGCATCACGCCAGGACCGCGTCATGACCGACACCGCCCCCTCCACCCACGAGCTCCGCCACACGCCGCTCGATGCGCTGCATCGCCGGCGCGGCGCCCGCATGGTGCCGTTCGCCGGCTACGCGATGCCGGTGCAATACCCGGCCGGCATCCTCGCCGAGCATCTCCACACGCGCGAGAAGGCCGGCCTGTTCGACGTATCGCACATGGGCCAGATCGTACTGCGCGCACCCTCGGGACAGGCCGAGGACGCGGCGCGCGCGCTGGAGACGCTCGTGCCGGCCGACATCGTCGCGCTGCCACCGGGCCGGCAGCGTTACGCGCTGTTCACCGATGCGGCCGGCGGCATCCTCGACGACCTGATGGTGTCGAACCAGGGCGACCACCTGTTTCTCGTCGTCAACGCCGCCTGCAAGGCGGCCGACGAAGCGCATCTTCGCACGGCGCTCGCCGGACGCTGCACCGTCGAGCCGCTGGCCGACCACGCCCTGATCGCCCTGCAGGGTCCGAAGGCCGAGGCGGGGCTCGCCGCGCTCGCGCCCGCCGTCGCGGCCATGCAGTTCATGGACTCGCGGCCGGTCACGATTCTCGGCGAGTCCTGCCTGGTGTCGCGCTCCGGCTACACGGGCGAAGA
>NZ_NHSK01000162.1 GCF_016653355.1 Rhodoplanes elegans
GCCGCGGGCTGCCGGACGCTCGCCTTCTGGGCGCAGGGCTACGGCACCTGGGGCAGCAGCGACGGCAACGGCAACGCGGCCGGCCTGTCGCACGACACCGGCGGCCTCCTGGTCGGCGCCGACCTGCCGGCGTTCGAGACCTGGCGACTCGGCGTCATGGCCGGCTACGGCCACGCGACCTACGGCGTGTCGGACCGCAACGCCTCGGGCCGCTCGGACAACTACAGCGTCGGCCTCTACGGCGGCACCCAGATCGGCGCACTGGGGGTACGGCTCGGCACCGCCTACACGTTCAGCGACGTGACGACCAACCGCACCGTCGCCGTCTCCGGCTTCTACGACACCCCGACCGGCCGCTACGACGCCTACACGGCCCAGGCCTTCGCCGACGTCGGCTATCAGGTCGTCGCCGGCCGGATGGCGTTCGAGCCGTTCGCCGGGCTCGCCCATGTGAAGGTCGGCACCGAGCGGTTCACCGAACAGGGCGGCCTCGCGGCGCTGACCAGCAGCGGCGTGACGCCCGACGTCACCGTCTCGACGCTCGGCCTGCGGGCGGCGACCGACTTTTCGGTCGGCGCCACCGCGCTGACCGCCACGGGGACGCTCGGCTGGCGACACGCCTTCGGTGACGTCGGCCCGATCTCGACGGTCTCGTTGCAGGGCTCCGCCCCGTTCGCCGTCGCCGGCCTGCCGATCGCCCGCGACGTAGCGATCGTCGAGGCGGGGCTGTCGAGCGCCGTCGCGGCGAACACCGTGCTCGGCCTCTCCTACACGGGCCAGTTCGGCGACGGCACGCAGAGCCAGGGCGTCCGCGGCAGCTTTTCCATGCGGTTCTGATACAGGAGGCCGGCGGGGCGGCGCGAGCCGCTCAGGCCGACTGGCGCAGGGTCCGGGCAAATCCCCAGGCGGCGAGGCCGGCGAGCGCCGTCGACATCACCACGTTCCAGCCGGCGAGCGACAGGCCGAGGAAGCGGAACATCACCACGTCGCAGCGGATCACCGAGGTGGTCTGCATCTGCTGCAAAAGGCTGCCGGCAGTGCCGAACGCCTTGATCTCGCCGGAGCAGTCGCTCGGTCCCGGCCAAAAACCCCATTCGACGCCGGCGTGGTAGCCGCCGATCCCGGCCGCCGTCAGCATGGCCAGCGCGAGCAGCCCGAAGCCGGCGGCGACGAGGCCGCGCGGCGCCCGACGTTGCACCGCCATCGCCACGATCAGCGCGATCGGGACGGCGGCGTAATGCGGGATGCGCTGCTCCAGGCACAGCGGACAGGGCGGGATGCCGACGACGTGCTGGAACACCTGCGCGCCGAGCACGATCGCGGTCGAGGCGGCAGCGAGCAGCAGGGCGGCGATCGCCGCGGGCGGCCAGCGCCGGGTGGGGGTCGCAGTGGCCATGCCGGCCTCCGGGGCATCGATCGCGTCGGTCTGGGCGCTCATGGCGGGCTCGTTCGGGCGGCTCGTCGGTGTCGGGGATGCCGCGCCCGAGCGGGCCACGGCCGTCGCCCGGCAGAGCCGGACGGCGGCTTGTGTGCCGGCTTTTCGGCCAAGGCAAGGCAGCCGCGCGACGGCGCGCAAAGCCGGACCGGCTCGCGCGATGCGCGGTCCCGCCCTTTCAGCTCGTCGCGCCCGGCCCCTTGGCACCCTGGCGTCCGGGGAAGCCGCAGACCGGCATGCCGCCGAGCGCCGCGAATCCGCCGGCCCCGAAGAACGGGTTGGCGGCCAGCAGCGGGTTCGCCGACAGGAACGGATTCGCGGCGAAGAACGGATTGGCCGACAGCAACGGGTCGGCCGCGACCAAGGGGTTCATGGCGAGGAGCGGCGCCCAGGTCGACTGGACGACCTGCATCCACAGGGCGAACGGGTTGCCGCCCTCCAGCGCCTGGCCGAACGCCTCGAAGGACGGCGTCGCGGTGAGATTGATCGACAGGCGCTCGCCGCTTCCGTCCGGCAGCGTGCCGTGCACCACCTCGATCTCCAGGTTCGGAAGCTGCGCATGGGCCAAGACTGTGCCCTCGGCGACGGTGCCCTCGGCCCTCGGCGCGATGATCTCGCCGTCCTGAACGGTGCGGGTCTGCTCGGCCACGACGGCCTCCCTCGGTTGTGATCGCGACGAGCTAGCGATGCCCGAGCGCACCGGTCAAGCGGCTGGATCAATCGGCGCCGGCCAGGTCTTGTCGCCGAGCCCCGGCGTCCGGACCCGATGGCCCGGCGAGGAGCGCGGGATCGCTGTCGGCGATCACCTCGCGGACGACCGTGACGAACGCCTCGGCGAGGCGCGACGGCGGCCGGTGACGCGGCAGCACCAGCCGCCCCTTCACGGTCGCGGCGGGACGCAGCGGCCGCAGCACCAGGTCGCCGCTCGCCTCCCCCATCAGCCCGAGCCCGTCGAGCAGCGCGATGCCGGCGCCGGCCCGCACCATGGCGCAGGCGACGGTCGATTGCGTCACCTCGATCGCGACGGAGAGCGGCACGTCCGCCTCGGCGAACACCCGCATGGCGAGAAGGCCGAGCGGCAGCCCGCGGCCGAGGCAGATCAGCGGCTCGCCCACGAGATCGGCGGGCGTCACGGCGGGCTGTTGAGCCAGCGGATGGCCGGGCGGCATCACCGCCCCGAAGGCGGAGGCGCAGAGGTCCGACACCGAGACGCCCGGCACCGTGATGGTGTCGATGATGAAGCCGAGATCGGCGCGGTGATCCGCCACCCGGGTGGCGACCTCGAGCGCCCGGGTCGCCTCGAGGGTGACGACGGCGTCGGGCCGGGCCGCCCGGAAGCGCGCCACCGCCGGGGCGAGCAGCGTGTTGGCGAAGCCCGCGGTCGCGGCGATCGCCAGCACGCCGGCCGTGCCGGCTTTGAGGTCGGCGGCGCGGCGCTGCACCACGTCGAGCGCCGCGAAGGCGCCGACCGTGTCGGGAAACAGCGCCTGCGCCTCCGAGGTCGCGACCAGCCGCTTGCGGTGGCGCAGGAACAGCGGAAAGCCGAGCCGCTGCTCGGCCTGCTGCAGCATCCGGCTCACCGCCGGCTGCGAGACGTGCAGCGCCTCGGCGGCCGCCGTGATGCTGCCGAGCTCCATGATGCGACGAAAGACGTCCAGCTCCCGGAGCGACAGCATCATAACCCTCGAACATGATCGCTGCACTAAACGGCATTTGGAACACATGAGAGGCAGGACCACAATGATGTTCGGGTCCGTCGGGCGCATCCATTGTCCCGCCGCCATCCGCGTCGGGCGGACCCGCCCGAGCGCCCGTTGCGGGCGCGTCCTCGATGACGAGTCGAGCATGACCGGACCCACCATCGCGGCCGTCGACGCCTTCGCGCTGCGCATCCCCTTCGATCACTGGGCGCCGCCGCCGCAGTTCGCCGGGCGGGCGCGCACCACCCTCGACACCGTCCTGATCCGGGTGACGACCGACGACGGGCTGGTCGGCTGGGGCGAGGCCTATGGCAGCTTCTGGTCGGCCGTGACAGCGGCGATCGACGAATGGGTGGCGCCGCTGGCGCTCGGCCAGCGCGTCGACGACGCCGGCCTGCCGGAGCGGATCGAGCGGACGCTGCACAATCTCGGCCGCACCGGGCCGACCGTGCATGCGATCTCCGGACTCGACATCGCGCTGTGGGATCTGCGCGGCAAGCGCGCCGGCGTGCCGGTGGCGGAGCTGCTCGGCGGCCGCCGGCGCGACCGCGTGCCGGTCTACGCCTCGCTGCTGCAATACTACGGCGAAGCCGACCGGCTGCGCTTCGCCATCGACCGCGCGCTCGGCGCGGGCTTCTCGCAGATCAAGCTGCACGAGCGCACCGTCGCGGCGGTCGAGGCCGCGCGCGCCGCCGCCGGCCCCGACGTGCCGATCATGGTCGACACCAACTGCGCCTGGCGCCCCGACGAGGCGGCTGCCCCGGTCGCCGCGATGGCGCAATCGAACATCCTGTGGATCGAGGAGCCGATCTGGCCGCCGGAGAATTTCTCCGCGCTCGCCGACCTGCGGCACGCCACCGGCGTGCCGACCGCGATCGGCGAGAACGCCGGCAACGCCCTCGACTTCGAGAAGATGCGCGCCGCCGCCTGCGTCGATTTCGTCCAGCCGAGCGCGATAAAAATCGGCGGGCTGACGCCGCTGTGGCGCATCTGCACCGAGGCCGAGGACGCCGGCCTCACCTGCGTGCCGCATTCGCCGTTCTTCGGCCCCGGCTATCTCGCCACCATCCACGTGCTCGCCGCGAAGAAGCGCCCGAGCGCGCTCGAGCGCTTCTACTGCGATCTCGCCTGCGACCCGTGCGGCCGGTTCGTGCCGATCGAGGGCGGCCACGTCGCCGTGCCGACGGCACCCGGCCTCGGCGGCGATCCGGATCTCGAACTGATCACGAGATTTCTGGCGTGACGCGCCCCTGACCAAGAAGAGCGATAGCCCCCGGGAGAGAGACATGATCCAGACGAGCCGACGTGACATCCTCACCGGCCTGACGGCCCTCACCGCGGCGGGCCTGCTCGGCGGCCGGGCGCATGCGCAAACCTATCCGCAGCGGCCGATCAAGATCGTGGTGCCGTATGCGGCCGGCGGCGCCTCCGACATCGTGGCGCGCCTCGTCGCCGTGCCGATGGGCCAGGATCTCGGCCAGTCGCTCTATGTCGACAACCGCGGCGGCGGCGCGAGCCAGATCGGCACCCAGGCGATCGCCTCGTCGGCCCCGGACGGCTACGCCATCGGCGTCGTCGACAGTGCCTTCACGATCAATCCGAACCTGTTCGCCGGCAAGCTGCCCTACGACACGGTGCGCGACTTCACGCCGATCTCGCTGCTGGCGAGGACCTCGCTGGTGCTCGTCGTGCCGGCGAGCCTGCCGGTGTCGTCGGTGAAGGAGCTGATCGCGCTCGGCAAGGCGAAGCCCGGCTCGCTCACCATGGCGACGGCCGGCATCGGCACGGCCGTGCATCTCGGCTGCGAGCAGTTCCGCCAGGAGGCCGGGCTGGACGTGGTGTCGGTGCCGTATCGCGGCGGCGGACCGGCCATCATGGATCTGATCGCCGGCAAGGTGGACTTCAACTTCTCCACCATCCCGGCCGTACTGGAGCAGATCCGCACCGGCAAGCTGAAGGCGCTCGGCGTCACCACGGGCCGGGTCTCACACTTGCCCGACGTGCCCAGCATGGCCGAAGCCGGCCTGCCCAAGGTCGACGCGGCGCCGGACTTCGGCCTCGTCGGCCCGGCCGGGCTGCCGCCCGACATCCTCGCCAAGCTCGCGAAGGCCGCCCAGGCCGCGGTGCGCGACGCGGCGACCCGCAAGCGGATGGAGGAGATCGGCTATCAGCCGATCGGCTCGACCCCGGCCGAGTACGCCGCCCACATCGCGACCATGATCGACAAGTGGAAGCACATCATCGCGGTCGGCAACATCAAGCCGGAGTGAGCTGGCTCACGCCGCCCGTGTTCCGCGGCGCTCGCCGCGGCGCTCCGGGCCCTTGTAGCCCGGGTCGTCGCCGTCGCGGCGGTCGAGCGGGCCGGTGCGGACATTCACGAGGAAGCGGCGCACCTCGTCCTTGAGCTTGCCGCCCTCGGCGGCCAGCACGGTCGCCGAGTTGCGCACCTGCTCGGAGGCCGCCTCGGTGGCGCCGGCGCCGCGGCTGACCTCGCCGATGGTGCGGGCCACCTCGGCCGTGCCGGCGGAGGCCTGCTGGATGTTGCGCGCCACCTCGGCGGTGGCGGCGTGCTGCTCCTCGACGGCGGCCGCGATCGCCGCGGCGATCTCCGACATGTGCGCGATGGTGCCGCCGATCTCCTTGATGGCGACGACCGAGTCGTGCGTCGCCGCCTGGATGGCGGAGATCTGCGAGCCGATCTCGCCGGTCGCCTTGCTGGTCTGGGTGGCGAGCGCTTTGACCTCGTTCGCCACCACGGCGAAGCCCTTGCCGGCCTCGCCGGCCCGCGCCGCCTCGATGGTGGCGTTGAGGGCCAGGAGGTTGGTCTGCTCGGCGACCTCGCGGATCAGCTCGACGACGTCGCCGATGCGCGCGGCCGCGGCCGTCAACGTGGCGATGCGTTCGTCGGTGGTCTCGGCCTGACGCACCGCGGCGGCCGCGATCCGGGTCGAATCCTGCACCTGCCGGCTGATCTCGTTGACCGAGGCGGCCATCTCGGTGGTCGCGGTGGCGACGTTCTCGACATTCGCCGAGGCCTGCTCGGAGGCGGCGGCGACCGCGGTCGAGAGATGCTGGGTGGTCTCGGCCGTGCGGGTGAGGCTGCCGGAGGCGCCCTCCAGCTCGGTCGCGGCCTGCGACACGGTGTCGACGATCGCCCCGACCGCCGTCTCGAAGGCGTCGGCGATGCGGTGCACGGCTGTCTGGCGATCGACCGCGGCACGCTCGTCGGCGGCGCGCTGTTCGGCTTCCATGCGGGCGATGCGGTCGAGATTGTCCTTGAAGGCCTGCGCGGCGCGGGCGTTGTCGCCGACCTCGTCGCGCCGCGTCACATAGGGGATCGAGACCGAGCGGTCGCCGTCGGCGAGCGCCTGCAGGATGGCGCCGACCCGGCGGATCGGCCGGCCGATGGCGAAGGCGCCGAACACGGCGGAGCCGATCAGCACGAGCACGACGAAGCCGCCGGCCGCGGTGTTGATCAGCGTCGCCTCGGCGATGCTGCGCGCCGTCGCCTCCATCTCCTGCGCGGCGGCGGCGTTCGCGGTGTCGATGACGCCGGTGAGCAGCGCGTCGATGCGGGCGACGATCGGCACCAGCCGCTCCTTCAGGAGCGCGTCCTGCTCGGCGATGGTCGTGACGATCCGGGCCATCGTGTCGGTCAGGCCCGTGAGCGTCTCGGCGAGCGGGCCGACCGCCTCGGTCAGCGCCGCGACCGGGCTCGCCCGGCGGGTGCGGTCGAGCAGGTCGGCCGCCTCGCGGGCCTGCGCGGCGACGCGGTCGCCCTGCGCGGGCGCGCGCTGCTCGTCGAAGTCGAACGAGGCGATGCGCAAGGCGCCGACCGCCGCCGAGGCGGTGCCCAGCCGCGCCGCGAAGGCGCGCGCGTCGACGGCCTGCTCGGCGACCAGGTCGGCGGTGCGCTGCACGGCGTCGTCCCAAACGCCGGCGAGGCGACGGCGCTCGGCCCACAGGCCGACCAGGGCGCGCTGGCTCTCGACCAGCTCGGCCGCGCCGGTGAGATAATCGGCATAGAGCTCGCGGATCTTGTCGAGGGTGTCGCCAC
Source organism: Rhodoplanes elegans (assembly GCF_016653355.1). GTDB lineage: Bacteria > Pseudomonadota > Alphaproteobacteria > Rhizobiales > Xanthobacteraceae > Rhodoplanes > Rhodoplanes elegans. The sequence continues at coordinate 7,193 of NZ_NHSK01000162.1, forward strand.
CGCCGGCGTCCTTGCTGCGCTCGGCGAGCTGGTCGAGCAGGGCGAAGCCGTCGCCCGACGAGCGCTCGAGCGCGTGCAGGGCGGTGTCGACGGCCGCCTCGTCGCGGGCGAGCTGGGCGTCGCGCGTGTAGGTCTGCATGCGCTCGAAATGCAGGCCGATCCGGCCGGCCTCCTGGGCCGCCTTCTGGCGGGCGTCGGCGGCGCCGGTCATCTGCAGGGTCGAGCGGCCGCCGAGGCCGGTGTTGACGATCATCCCGAGCACCAGCAGCACGCCGACGGCGGCCGAGAGCGCGAGCTTGGTGCCGATGCGGCGGGGCGGCCTGATCATGGAGTCCCGGAACAGGAGGCGCGGTGGCAGCACGAGCCTTCACGCACCCCGCCGATCTCCGGCGCGGAGAGACCGAGGGCGTCCGGCCGACGAGCCGAACCCGGGCGGAAGGTTCACGGGCACGACCGCCGGCGCGAGACGGGGGCAACCGCCGGCAGCATTTCCAATGCACGTCACGTTCCCCGATCCTCGGCACGGCCGCTTAAATTCGCGTTAAAGCGCGGATTTGGAAGAAATATTCCCGAGTCGCACGATCTGGCTATTTTTGCTAAATCTGTCCCGACCTGGAGGCACTACGTCACCGGGTTCGGTCCGGGACGCCCCCGTGTTGCGATGCGAGACGCCGATCGAGACGCGATGGCCGGCCCGACCATACGAAACGCCTCCGGCCGGCCGGCCCCGCGCTCCGGCGCGCCGCCATGGAGCAGCCGCGCCACCACCCCGGCCCCGCGCGTGCCATCCCGCCTGCCGGCACCGATCGCGGCGCGGCACCGCCCGCCCGGACGTCCGGCGCCGCTGTGGCCGACCATCGCCGCTCCCTTGAGCTTCCTGGCCGTCGCCGTCGCTGTCGCCGGGGTGATGACCGTGTGGATGAGCAGCCGGGCCCCGGCCCCGCCCAGACCCTCGGCGCCGGCCGAGCCGGAGCTGAGCGCCGCCGAGGCGGTGAAGCTGCGCTTCGTGCCGGAGCTGCTCGCCCTCGCCGTTCCCGACACGCCGGGCGCCGACTTCGCCGACCGCTTCGGCGGCGGTGCCGGGCTCGGGGCCGCCACGGGCGGCCCGGGCGGCCCGGTCTCGGCCTATGCGGCGATG
>NZ_NHSK01000163.1 GCF_016653355.1 Rhodoplanes elegans
CGCTGCAGGTCGCGGCGGGCGGAGCGGCTCGCGGCCTCCTGCTCGGCGGCGGCACGCACCTCGGCCTGGGCATCCTCGACGGCGGTCCGGCGGGTCTCCAGCTCGGCCCGCGCGGTCGCGAGCTCGGTCTCGATGTCGGCGAGGCGGTTGCGCTCGGCGAGGCGTCGCGCCGCGCCGGTCGGCGCGTGCGCCGCGACCGCGAATCCGTCCCAGCGCCAAAAATCGCCGTCGAGCGAGACGAGGCGCTGGCCGGGCTTCAGGAGCGCCGCGAGGCGCGGCCCGTCGGCGCGCGACACGACGCCGATCTGGGCGAGGCGGCGCTTCAGCTCGTCGGGCACCCGGCTGACATGGGCGGCGAGCGAGTCGACCCCCTCCGGCAGGGCCGGGTCGGTGCCGTCGCCCTCGGCCAGCGTCCAGCGGATCGGTGCGGTCGGCTCGATCGGGGCGTCGAGATCGTCGCCGAGCGCGGCGCCGAGCGCGGTCTCGTAGCCCTTGTCGACGGTCAGCGCGTCGATCACCGGCGGCCACAGCTGCTTGGCGTCGACATGCAGGACCTTGGCGAGGGTCTTGGCCTCGGTCTCCAGGCGGTTGGCGCGGCGCTCCGCCTCGGCGAGCGGCTGGCGGGCGACGTCGAGCGCCTGGCGCGCACCGGAATGCGCCGCCTCGGCCCGCACCGACGCGGCCTCCGCCTCGGCGGCCGCTTCGTTCGCGGCCTCCACGGCCTCGGCCAGCGCGTCGAGATCGACCGCGCTGGTGGCCTCCGCCATCATCCGGTCGAGGTCGGCCGTGACGCTCGCGAGCTCGCTCTCGGCGCGGCTCGCGCGCTCGCTGTTGGCGCGCATCGCGCTTTCGAGCTGGCGGCGGCGGGCGCCGACGTCGGCGAGCGCCGCGGTCAGCTCGGCGAGGCGCTTCTCGGTCACGGCGACCGTCTCGTCGGCATCGGCGACGCGCTCGTCGATCTCGGCGCGGCGCTCGGCGGCGGCCTCCAGATCGGCGGTCAGCGTCTCGCGCTCGGCCTCCAGCCGCGCGATGGTGCCGTCGGCGTCGGCCAGCATCTGGGCCTCGCGATCGCGGTCGCGGGCGATCTGCTCGGCGCGGCGGATCAGCTCGGCCATGCGCTCGTTGGCGCGGGCCTCCTCGCGGGCGAGGGCGTCTCGGGCCGAGACGAGGCGCTGCAGCGCCGCGGCGGCCTCCGCCTCGGCATTGCGCAGGCCGGGGAGCGCCGCGGCGGCGAGCGCCTGCGCCGTGGCCGACTCGCCCTGCGCGGCCGTGAACTCGACGACGGCGCGGCTGCTTTCGTCCTTGGCGGCCTCGGCGGCGGCGACCTCGGTGTTCGCCTGGCTCCAGCGGACGTGGAACAGGGTCGCCTCGGCCTTGCGCACATGGCCCGAGAGGGCGCGATAGCGCACCGCCTGACGGGCTTGGCGCTTGAGCGACTCCATCTGCTGGGAGAGCTGGCCGATCACGTCCTCGAGCCGGGTGAGGTTCTGCTCGGCGGCGCGCAGGCGCAGCTCGGCCTCGTGGCGGCGGGCGTGCAGGCCGGAGATGCCGGCGGCCTCTTCCAGCACGCGGCGGCGTTGCTCGGGCTTGGCCTGGATGATCTCGCCGATGCGGCCCTGGTGGACGAGGGCGGGCGAGCGCGAGCCCGACGACGCGTCGGCGAAGAGAATCTGCACGTCGCGGGCCCGGACCTCGCGGCCGTTGACGCGATAGAGCGAGCCCTGCTCGCGCTCGATGCGGCGCGACACCTCGAGCGTGTCGTCGCCGTTGAACTGGGCCGGCGCCGTGCGGCTGCCGTTGTCGATCAGGATCGACACCTCGGCCGTGTTGCGGGCCGGGCGCTTCTGGTTGCCCGAGAAGATCACGTCGTTCATGTCGGCGGCGCGCATCGCCTTGTGCGACGCCTCGCCCATCACCCAGCGCAGCGCCTCGACGAGGTTCGACTTGCCGCAGCCGTTCGGGCCGACGACCCCGGTGAGGCCCGGCTCGATGACGAAATCGGTCGGCTCCACGAAGGACTTGAAGCCGATCAGGCGCAGCCGTTTGAACATCATGAGTGGAGTGCTCCCCTCGCAGGACGCATGGCTTCGGCCGCGCTGGACGGCATCGCCGCCGCGCGCGTGAGGAGAGGGCCCGGGCCCTGTGGGGTCGAGGTCTGCCGCATCGGGCCGGAGAATGAATCGATCGCGGCCGCGAACGCAACAGGGGCGGGCGGCTTGTCCACCGCCGCGGGCGGCCGGGACGGCGCGCCAAGACCTCGCCCCGCACCGGCGGGGCGAGGCGAAGTCGTTGTCAGGCCTTCAGATACTTGTCGATGACCTTGGCGAATTCCTCCAGCGGCAGGGCGCCGACGACGCGCTCGCCGTTGACGAAGAAGGTCGGCGTCGACTGCACGTTGAAGGTCTGGGAGCCGCGCTTGCGCACCTCCTCCAGCTTGTCGAGCAGGGCCTGGTTCTGCAGGCAGGCGTCGAACGACTGCTGGGTGTAGCCGAACTGCTTGGAGATCTCGCGCAGCGGCGGGATCGGGTTCTGCACGACCCACTTGTTGAACTGCGAGAACAGCGAGTCGACGATCGGGTAGTACTTGTCGTCGCCGCTGCAGCGCGCCAGCATGAAGGCGCCGGCGGCGAGCGGATCGAGCGGGAACTCGCGCAGGACGTACCGCACCTTGCCGGTGTCGATGTAGCGCTCCTTGATCTTCGGCAGCACGTCGCGGGCGAAATGAGCGCAGTGCGAGCACGTCATCGAGGCGTACTCGACGATGGTGACGGGGGCGTTGTCCTTGCCCATCCAGACGTCACCGAGCGGGCTCGGCTTCATCAGCTCGGCGACGTCGACCGTGTCGGCCGCCCGGGCCGCGACGGGAACGCCGAGGGCGGCGGCGGCGACGAGGCAGGTGGCGCTGGTGACGACTTGGCGGCGGGTGACGGGCACGGTCTTCCTCTTCGGCTTCGACGGAAATGGCACGGCTCGTCCGGAACCGCGGGGGTGAGCTATCGAGTCTGCACCGAAAGCGCAATGTTGGTGCGGATTTGTGGCGAGACCGCCAATTCACGTCCGGTTGATCCCCGCCGCCCGGCCGGCGGCCCCGGACCGGCGCCGGTCAGCCGCGCTTCACGGCGGCGCCGAGGCGGGCGAGCGCATCGCGAAGACCCTGGTCGGCGACCGGGGGCAGGGCGGCGGCCGCGGCCGCGACCGCCTGCGGGTCCGGTCCCCGACGCGGCTTCTTGGTCTTGCGGCGTTGCAGCGGCGCCTGCCGCAGCGCCAGGCGGCCGACCGCCGGCCAGCCGAAGAACTGGTTGACTCGGCCGACGATGACGCCGGCCATGTGCTGCACCTCGATGGCGGCCGGCCCCTCGACCCGCAGCACCAGGGTGGCGGGCTCCTGCGCGGCGTCGCCGGGCGCGCCGTCGCGCCGGCGCGGCCACTCGATCTTCATCGGCTCGGCGATCGCCGCGACCTCGGCCCCGACGATGTCGTCCCAATGGGTGACGATCTCGGTGGCGGCGAAGCCGCGCCGCTGGAAGGCCGGCGTCAGGGCCGGGCCGACCAGGTCGGCGAGCGGTCGGGCCCGCGACCGGGCCGGCTTGAAGGACATTGTCGGACTCGTGGGCGCAGGCTCTCGGGCGCGGGACCGCTTGTTCGGGGCGTCGGGCTCTGCCACAGACGGGGACGCCCCGCCGGGGGACCAGAGACGTCGCATGACCCTAGCAGCGCCGCCCCCCGCGCGGAAGCCGTCCTCCCCCGATCCCACAGCGGCGACCCGCCTCACGGCGGCGCTGCTCGGCTGGTACGACCGCCACCGCCGCGTGCTCCCGTGGCGGGCGCCGGCCGGCGTGACAGCCGACCCTTACGCCGTGTGGCTCTCCGAGATCATGCTGCAGCAGACCACCGTGAAGGCGGTGGTGCCGTACTTCCAGACGTTCACGGCGGCGTTCCCGACCGTCCGCGACCTCGCCGCCGCCGATCTCGACGCGGTGCTGCGGCTGTGGGCCGGGCTCGGCTACTACGCCCGCGCCCGCAACCTGCACGCCTGCGCCAAGGCCGTGGTCGAGCGCCACGGCGGCGCGTTCCCGGACAGCGTCGATGCGCTGCGTGCGCTGCCCGGCATCGGCGACTACACGGCCAACGCCATCGCCGCGATCGCTTTCGACCTGCCGGTGGTGCCGATCGACGGCAATGTCGAGCGCGTGCTGACCCGCCTGCACGCCGTCGAGGACGAATTGCCGGGCGCAAAGCCGCGGCTGCGGGCGCTCGCCGACGCGCTGGAGCCGGCGGATCGCGCCGGCGACTTCGCGCAGGCCCTGATGGATCTCGGCGCGACGATCTGCACGCCGAAGTCGCCGGCCTGCGTGCTGTGCCCCTGGGCCGAGCCGTGCGTCGCGCGTCGCCGCGGCGACCCCGAGAGCTTCCCGCGCAAGACGCCGAAGAAGGAGGGACGGCTGCGCCGCGGCGCCGCCTTCGTGGCACTGCGCGCCGACGGCGCCGTGCTGGTGCGCACGCGCCCCGAGAAGGGCCTCCTGGGGGGCATGGCCGAGGTCCCGACGACGGAATGGTCGGCCGCGTTCTCCGAACGCTCCGCCCTCGACCATGCGCCGGCTCTCGGCGTCGCATCGAAAGGCTGGCGGCGCGTGCCGGGCGTCGTCACGCACGTGTTCACGCATTTTCCGCTGGAGCTTTTCGTCTTCGTCGCCTCGGTGGCGACGGACGCCGAGGCACCTACCGGTTCACGATGGGTCGCGTGCGAAAAAATCGCCGGCGAGGCGCTTCCGAACGTCATGCGCAAGGTGCTGGTGCATGCCGGCATCGACGTGACGCCGGGCGCGCCGGAGCCGAATCAGTCCAAGCCACCCACCCGAATCAGCAAGCCGAAACGGAGCCCCCGATGACCCTTCAGCGTCTGCATGTCGGTCCGCGCATGAGCGCGATCGTGATCCACGGCGACACCGTCTATCTGCGCGGCCTCACCGCCGAGGAGACGGCGGGGCAGAGCCTCGCGGCGCAGACGACGGAGATTCTCGCTGAGGTCGACCGTTTGCTCGCCGAGGCCGGCACAGACAAATCGAAGCTGATCAGCGCGACGATCTGGCTGTCCGACATCCGCACCGTCGACGAGATGAACGCGGTGTGGGACGCCTGGGTGGTGCCGGGCGCGACCCCGGTGCGCGCCTGCATCGAGGCGCTCCTGCAGGGCGCCGATCTGAAGATCGAGATCCAGGTGACGGCGGCGAAGTGACGGACCGTCGAGAATCGTGACTTCGACCGTCACCCTGAGGTGCTCGCGCAGCGAGCCTCGAAGGGCGACGGCCCGAGCGTTCGTGTCGAGTCCGAGGCCGCATCCTTCGAGGCCCGGCTCACGCCGGGCACCTCAGGATGACGGTTTCATGCAGTTGCTCGCCTACTCCGCCGCCTGCATCTGCTCGGCCCGGAACGCCGCGCGCAACGTGTCGATGGGGGCGAGGCCCTTGGCCGTCTCGACGTGCCAGAACGTCCAGCCGTTGCAGGCGTCGAGCCCTTGCGCGATCGCGCCGATGCGGTGGATCGAGCCGACCGTCTCGCCGAGGCTGACGGCGCCGTCGGCGCGCACCAGCGCGGTGACGCGACGCTTGGCGTCGGTGAGCTTCGTGCCGGGCGACACCATGCCGCGCTCGATCAGCGCCGCGAACGGGACGCGCGGCGCCTCGCGCGCGGTCTGGAAGGGTGCGACGCTCGCGGCCGGCAGCGGCAGCACGGAGTCGATGCGGTCCTGCGCCGCGGTGGCGTAGAGGCTGTCGCGCTCGACGCCGACGAATCGCCGGCCGAGCTTCTTGGCCACCGCGCCCGTCGTGCCGGTGCCGCAGAACGGGTCGAGCACCAGATCGTCGGGCCGCGACGAGGACAGAATGACGCGGGCGAGCAGCGCCTCCGGCTTCTGGGTCGGATGCAGCTTCTTGCCCTTGCCGTCCTTCAGTCGCTCGTCGCCCGTGCACAGCGACAGCGTCCAGTCGGAGCGGACCTGGACGTCCTCATTGCCGGCCTTCAGGGCCTCGTAATTGAACGTGTAGTTCTTGGCGTTCGGCTCGCGCGCCGCCCAGATCATGGTCTCGTGCGCATTGGTGAAGCGACGCCCGCGGAAATTCGGCATCGGGTTCGACTTGCGCCAGATAACGTCGTTCAGGATCCAGAAGCCGAGATCCTGGAGGATCGTGCCGACCCGGAAGATGTTGTGATACGAGCCGATCACCCACAGGGTCGCGGACGGCTTCATGACGCGGCGCGCGGCGAGCAGCCAGGCGCGGGTGAAGTCGTCGTAGGCCGAGAAGCTCTCGAACTTGTCCCAGGCGTCGTCGACCGCGTCGACGCGCGAATCGTCGGGACGCTTGAGGTCGCCCTGGAGCTGGAGATTGTAGGGCGGATCGGCGAAGACCAGATCGACCGACGCGGCCGGGAGCTTCGCCATCTCGGCCACGCAATCGCCCGTGAGGACACGGAACGAGGGGGCCGGGCGGGGAGTTGAGCGGGGCGTCCTGACGGACGCCCCGCGACGCGTAACACCCATGACTCGGTACTCTACTTGAGCGACGCGATCGGCGACGCGAGACCTTCAACCGACCCCAGGAAGATCGCCCACCAAGGTAAAAATCGACTTAACCGGGACCCCGGACTGGCGCCGAAAATCGTCATGGACCATATTCTCGCCAGGCGCGCGGCCGCCCCCGTCCGCGCGGACATGTCCACCGAGGTGTCCGGTGGTCGCGTGGCGCACCGCGCGACGACGTACCGCGACGTGCGACGGAGCTGAACCGATGCGCTGGGACAACCTGCCTGAGAGCAACAATGTCGAGGATCGCCGCGGCGACGACGGCGGCGGCCGCGGCGGCTTCCCGATGGGCATGGGCGGCGGCGGCGGGCTCGGCATCGGCACCATCGTGGTGCTCGGCCTGATCGGCTGGTTCCTCGGCATCGATCCGCGCATCCTGATCGGCGGCGCCGAGATGGTCGGCGGTGGCAGCCATCGCGAGGCGCCCGCGCAGTCGCAGCAGTCGGGCCAGCGCGGCAGCCCGAACGACGAGATGGGCAAGTTCGTCTCGCGCGTCCTCGGCAGCACCGAGGTGCAGTGGAAGGAGATCTTCGCCAAGGACGGCAAGACCTACCGGGCGCCCGTGCTGGTCCTCTACAACGAGGTGACCAACCAGGCCTGCGGCGGCGTCGCCCAGGCCGCGATGGGGCCGTTCTATTGCCCCGCCGACAAGAAGATTTATCTCGACACGTCGTTCTTCCGCGAGATCGAGCGCCGCTTCCGCGGCTGCGACGTCGGCTCCAAGTCGTGCCAGTTCGCCCAGGCCTACGTGATCGCCCACGAGGTCGGGCATCACGTCCAGAACCTGCTCGGCATCCTGCCCAAGGTGCAGGAGATGCAGCAGGGCCTGAGCAAGGTCGAGGCCAACAAGCTTCAGGTGCGGGTCGAGCTGCAGGCCGACTGCTTCGCCGGCGTGTGGGCCAACAAGTCCGACCAGCGCTGGAACCTGATCGAGCCGGGCGACGTCGAGGCGGCGATGCGCACGGCGGCGGCGATCGGCGACGACAAGCTGCAGATGCAGGCGCGCGGCCGCGTGGTGCCGGACTCGTTCACGCACGGGTCGTCGGCGCAGCGCCAGCGCTGGTTCGACATCGGCTTGAAGCAGGGCTCGGTTGCGGCCTGTAACACGTTTAGGACGCAGGATCTGTGATACGAGGCGGCCTGCTTCCGGCGGGCCGCGCGGCGAAGCATGCCGTTCCGACGTGCGGTCTTGCCTTCATCGAGGACAGGCCATGATCGTCGAATTCGTCACCTTCGACTCACCGAAAGGGTGGGATCGCGGAAAAGTGCTCGCCGACGCCGAGACCACGATCCCGAAGTGGAGCGCCAACCGCGAGCTTCTGCGCAAGCACTTCCTGCTCGGCATGGGCGAGGCCGAGGGCACCGGCGGCGGCATCTATATCTGGCCGTCGATCGAGGCGGCGCAGCGCGCCCATGACGACGCCTGGCGCGAAGGCATCAAGCGCCGCACCGGCGGCTACCCGACGGTCCGCTATTTCGACCTGATGCTGCTGATCGACAACGAGCAGGGCCGCGTCACCGCCTGGGACGCCGCCGGCACCCCGCACGACCGCACGCCGGCGTCGGTGTGAACCGCGCGCCAGTTCTCCGCCGCGAGGCGTCATCCGAACCCGCTCGTCCCCGCGAAGGCGGGGACCCAGGGGCGGCACGGCACGGCGCTCTGGATGCCCGCCTTCGCGGGCATGAGCGGAGACTGGGGCGAGCCCCCGGGGACTATGCATCCCCGCCCGTCGGCGCCCTCCCCACCCGGCCGATTGACGCCCGCGGGGGCGGGCGCCATCGTGCGCCGGCGCCGGCCGGCGCGCGCAGGGCGCGCGGGCCGCGACGATTTGGAGATCCGCATGCCCGGCCTCGACGACTCGCGCCAGTTCGTGCCGCTGAAGATCGCGGTGCTGACCGTGTCCGACACCCGCACGCCCGAGGACGACAAGTCCGGCGCCACCCTGGTCGAGCGGATCACGGCGGCCGGCCACACGCTCGCGGCGCGCGGCATCGTGGTCGACGACATCGCGGCGATCCGCAGCCGGGTGGAGACCTGGATCGCCGATCCCGAGATCGACGTGGTGATCACCACGGGCGGCACCGGCTTCACCGGCCGCGACGTGACGCCGGAGGCGGTGGAGCCGCTGTTCGAGAAGCGCATGGAGGCGTTCTCGAGCCTGTTCCTGCTGGTCAGCTTCCAGAAGATCGGCACCTCGGCGATCCAGACCCGGGCGACCGCCGGCGTCGCGCGGGCGACCTACGTCTTCTGCCTGCCGGGCTCGCCCGGCGCCTGCAAGGACGCCTGGGACAACATCCTGGTGCACCAGCTCGACTACCGCTACCGGCCGTGCAACTTCGTCGAGATCATGCCGCGCCTCGACGAGCATCTGCGCCGCCCGAAGGCCAAGGGCGCGACGGTGTGACACGTGATGCGGAGCGCGCCGTCATTCCGGGGCGCGCCGCAGGCGCGAACCCGGAATCCAGCGGCACGCTCGGCGACCGGAGCTGGATTCCGGGTTCGGCGCTTCGCGCCGCCCCGGAATGACCGTCACGCCCTCAGCCCCAGCTCCCACGTCTCCCCCAAGAGCTCGTGGCCGAATACACAGTGCGGCTCCTGCTTCACCAGCCCGAAGCCGAGTGACGCGTAGAGGCCGCGCGCCTCGACCAGGATGCTCTGCGTCCACAGCGTGATCGTGCGGTAGCCGCGCTCGCGCGCGAAATCGATGCACGCCTCGACCAGGCGGCGGCCGAGGCCGAGGCCGCGCGCCTCGGGCACCACCAGGATCAGCCGCAGCTTGGCGACGCCGTCGCCGCCGTTCACCAGGAACGCGCTGCCGACCGGCACGCCGTCGCGCTCGGCGATGAAGCAGGCCTCGCGCGCCGCGTCGAAGCTGCGCAGGAACTCCGCCACGATCTCGGCGACCAGCGTCTCGAAGCCTGTGCCCCAGCCGTAGCCCTCGGCGTAGCAGCGCGCGTGACTCGCCAGCACGAAGCCCATGTCGCCGGCGCGGTGCGGCCGCAGCGCCACGGCGGGCGGCGCATCGCCTTGCGTCACCAGGGTCTCGATGGTGCGCATCGCCGCGACGAGGCGTTGCTGCGCCTCCTCGGGCAGCGTCGTCAACAGCGCCGCGACCTGGTCCTCGGCGCGGCGGACCAGATCCGCGAAGGCGGCGGCGCCGTCCGGCGTCAGCGACAAGAGGCTCTGCCGTCCGTCCTGCGACGACGGGCGCCGGGCGACCAGCCCGGCCGCCTCGAACTTTTTGAGGATACGGCTGAGATAGCCGTGATCGAGGCCGAGCGTCGCGGCGATCGCGGTCGCCGTGGTGCCGGGAGTCGTCTCGTCGGCGACCGGCCCGCCGGCATGGGCGAGCTCGTAGATCACCCGTGCCTCGGTGAGCGTGAAGGGCGTGTCGACGAGCCCGTCCTGGAGGAGGCCGAGGCGGCGCGTATAGGCGCGGTTGAAGCGCCGGACAGCGTCGAGCCTGGCGGG
>NZ_NHSK01000164.1 GCF_016653355.1 Rhodoplanes elegans
ACCCGGGCGATGCCGGGCTCGCCGACGCGGCGGCCGCGGCCGACGGCTGCGTCGCCCGCGCCATCGCGCTGTCGGGCGGGTCGCTCCTGGCGTTGCGCGAGAAGGTGGCGGCGCTGCTCGCCGACCTGCCGCGCCCGGACCCGCGCGGCCTGCACGCGCTCGGCGACACGCTGGAGCGGGCCGACCGCGAGACCGTGGAGGCCTTCGTCGACACGGTGCGGGACTGGCTGTCGGCGCAGCTGCGCCGCGGCGCGCCGGCGCCGGCCCGCCTCGCCCCCTACGCCGAGGCGTGGAGCCGGCTCGACGCCGCCGCCCGCGACGTCCTCACCCTCAACCTCGACCGCCGCGCGCTGGTCTTCGCGGTGTTCGGCTGGCTTGCCGAGGCGGCACGGGGTTGATACCCAGGCCCGGGCGAGAGGGCTCAAGAACCTCATGGTGAGGAGCGCTCCGAAGGAGCGCGTCTCGAACCATGTGGCCGCCCTCGTCCTTCGAGACGCGGCCTTCGGCCGCTCCTCAGGATGAGGGCGGATCGAGTTCTTGGCGCGGTCGCGCGCCCGAGAAATTGCGAGCTGCAGAACAATGGCCTCCAAGCGCTACTACCTCACGACCGCCATCGCCTATCCGAACGGGGCGCCGCACATCGGCCATGCCTACGAGGTGATCGCCACCGACGCGATCGCCCGCTTCATGCGGCTCGACGGCTACGACGTGCACTTCCTCACCGGCACCGACGAGCACGGCCAGAAGATGGTGCAGACGGCCGCCAAGGCGGGGCTCGGCGCGCGCGAACTCGCCGACCGCAACGTCGCGCTGTTCCGCGCCATGGACGAGAAGCTGAACATCTCGCACGACGACTTCATCCGCACCACCGAGGAGCGCCACCACCGCTCGTCGAAGGCGATCTGGGAGCGGATGAAGGCGAACGGCGACGTCTATCTCTCGAAGTACGAGGGCTGGTACTCGGTGCGCGACGAGGCGTTCTACGCCGAAAGCGAGACCCAGCTCGATCAGAACGGCACCCGCGTGTCGACCAAGACCGGCACGCCGGTCGAGTGGGTCGCCGAGGAGAGCTGGTTCTTCCGGCTGTCCGCCTATCAGCAGAAGCTGCTCGACCTCTACGAGCGGGTGCCCGACTTCGTGCTGCCGAAGGAGCGCCTCAACGAGGTCGCGAGCTTCGTGCGCGGCGGTCTTCAGGATCTGTCGATCTCGCGCACCACCTTCGACTGGGGCATCCCGGTGCCGGGCGACGAGAAGCACATCATGTATGTGTGGGTCGACGCGCTCACGAACTACATCACCGGCGTCGGCTTCCCCGACACCGACAGCGCCATGTTCCAGAAATACTGGCCGGCCGACCTGCACGTGATCGGCAAGGACATCGTGCGTTTCCACGCCGTCTACTGGCCGGCCTTCCTGATGTCGGCCGGCGTCGCGGTGCCCCGCCGGGTCTTTTCGCACGGGTTTCTGTTCAACCGCGGCGAGAAGATGTCGAAGTCGGTCGGCAACGTCATCGATCCGATCGCGCTCGCCGACGCCTACGGGGTCGACCAGCTCCGCTACTTCTTCCTGCGCGAGGTGCCGTTCGGTCAGGACGGCAACTACTCGCACGAGGCGATCGTCAACCGCATCAACGCCGATCTGGCGAACGATCTCGGCAATCTGGCGCAGCGCTCGCTGTCGATGCTGGGCAAGGCGTTCAAGGGCGTGATGCCGACGCCGGGCGCGTTCTCCGAAAACGACAAGACGATCCTGGCCGCGACCGACGCGCTGGTCGGCAAGGCGCGCGAGCAGATGGCGACCCAGCAGATCCATCAGGTGCTCAACGCCGTGTGGGCCGTCGTCGCCGACGCCAACCGCTACTTCGCCGGCGAAGCCCCGTGGGTGCTGGCGAAGACCGATCCGGTGCGGCAGGGCACGGTGCTCTACGTCACGGCCGAGGTGCTGCGACAGGTCGCCATCCTGGCCCAGCCCGTGATGCCGACGGCGTGCGGCAAGCTGCTCGACATCCTGGCCGTGCCGGCCGACGCCCGCGACTTCTCGCGGCTCGGCGGCCACGAGCGGATCGCGCCGGGCAGCCAGCTCCCGCCGCCGAGCCCGGTGTTCCCGCGCTGGATCGAGCCGGCGACGGAGTGAGAGCGTTGACCGACAGCCACAGCCTGCGTCCTCGTCCCGAGGAGCCCGCGACAGCGGGCGTCTCGAAGGACGCGGCCTCGGAGCCGGCCACGCACGGGCCGCATCCTTCGAGACGCCGCCTGCGGCGCCTCCTCAGGATGAGGTCGGAGTCATTCGGTCGCGGACCGACCGCGGAGTGACCGGAATGCTGGTCGACAGTCACTGCCATCTCGACTTCCCCGACTTCGCCGACGATCTCGACGGGATCGTCGCGCGCGCTCGTGCCGCCGGGGTCGGCCGCATGGTCTCGATCTCCACGCGGGTGCGCCGGCACGATGCGCTCCTGAAGATCGCCGAGCGCTACGACGACGTCGTCTGCTCGGTCGGCACCCATCCGCACCAGGCCGGCGAGGAGCGCGACGTCACGCTGGACGAGCTGCTGGAGCGGGCGACGCATCCCAAGGTCGTCGCGATCGGCGAGGCCGGGCTCGACTACTTCTACGACTACGGCCCGCGCGACCTCCAGAAGGCGGGCTTTCGCATGCATGTCGAGGCGGCGCGGCGAACGGGGTTGCCGCTGGTGATCCACTCCCGCGAGGCGGACGCCGACATGCAAAAGATCCTGGAGGAGGAGGCAGGGCGGGGGCCGTTCACGGCGGTGCTGCACTGCTACACGGGCGGGCGGAAGCTCGCCTTCCGGGCCGTCGAGCTCGGCCACTACGTGTCGTTCACCGGCATCGTGACGTTCAAGAAGTCGGAGGAGCTGCGCGCGCTCGCCGCCGACCTTCCGGCCGACCGCATTCTCGTGGAGACCGACGCGCCGTATCTGGCGCCGGGAAAATTCCGCGGCAAGCGCAACGAGCCGGCCTATGTGGTGGAGACGGCGAAGGTGCTGGCCGAGACCCGTGGCGTGACGCCGGAGGCGTTCGGGGCGCAGACCACGGAGAACTTCTTCCGGCTGTTCGCCAAGACGCCGCGGCCGACGGAGGCGGGGACGTGAGACTTTGACGACGGCCTCCGCTCGTCCCCGCGAAGGCGGGGACCCAGCGCGACAAGACTGGATTCCCGCTTGCGCGGGAATGAGCGGAGTATGGGGCAGGGCGAGTCGACGAACGCGGAGTTCGACATGACGCTGACGGTCACGATCCTCGGCTGCGGCTCGTCGGGCGGGGTGCCGCGGCCGGCGCTCGGCTGGGGCGTGTGCGATCCGACGAACCCGAAGAACCGGCGCCGGCGCTGCTCCCTGCTGGTCGACCGCGCCGGCCCCGAGGGGACCACGCGGGTGCTGGTCGACACCTCGCCGGACCTGCGCGAGCAGCTCATCGACGCCGGGGTCGAGTGGCTCGACGCCGTCCTCTACACCCACGAGCACGCCGACCACACCCACGGCATCGACGACCTGCGCGGGCTCTTCCTCAAGCGCCGCCAGCGGCTCGACTGCTATCTGGACGAGGCGACGTGGCGGGTGATGTTCGCGCGCTTCGGCTATTGCTTCGTCACGCCGCCGGGCAGCCAGTATCCGCCGATCTGCAACGAGCACCGCATCGCGCCCGGTCATCCCGTCACCATCCATGGGCCGGGCGGGCCGGTGACGGCCCTGCCGTTCGTGCAGGACCACGGCGACATTCCCTCGCTCGGCTTCCGGTTCGGCGGCGTCGCCTATTCGAGCGACCTCGTCGACATGCCGGAGGAGAGCGCCGCGCTGCTGCACGGCCTCGATCTGTGGATCGTCGACTCGCTGCGCGACCGCCCGCATCCGAGCCATTTCTCGGTCGGCCAGGCCCTCGCCTGGATCGAACGTCTGAAGCCGAAGCGCGCGATCCTCACCAACCTGCACAGCGATCTCGACTACGCCGAGCTCAAGGCGCGCCTGCCGGCCGGCGTCGAGCCCGCCTATGACGGCATGCGGGTGCGCCTCGCCGACGGCGAGGCGGTGGTGGAGGAGACGGCGCAGGCCCGGTTCTGACGTGGGTGCCGCTGCTGTCGAGACTCAACCGCGCGGCGTCCAGAAGCCGAGCTGCAGGGCGGCGGCTTCGTCTTCCAGCAGCGGGCCGATCACCGCGACGGGGCGCTGGCCTGCGCCGAAGACGGTGCGGCAGGGCAGGTCGAGGGTTGGGTTCTCGGGATGGTCGCCGGTCTGCGCCTTCAGATGGCGCTCGCTCTGGCCATAGACGACGCGGCCGATGCCGGCCCAGTAGATCGCCCCGGCGCACATCGCGCAGGGCTCCGCCGACGTGTAGAGCGTGCAGGTTGCGAGGAATGCCTGCGGGTGGGTGCGCGAAGCGCGGCTCGCCAGCAGGCGCTCGGCGTGCGCCGTCATGTCCCGGCCCTCGGCCGTGTAGCCGTTGCCCTGCTCCATCAGCACGGTGCCGTCGGGGCCGACCAGGATGGCGCCGAACGGATGGTCGCCGCCCTCGCGCGAGCCCCGGGCGACCTCGAAGGCGCGGCGTAGCAAACTCTCGTGGTCGAGGTCGGGCAGGGGATGGCTCATGGCCTCACGCGTCTCGGCGGTCTATCTCTTCAGCGCTCGGATTTCGGCAGCGACCACGGCACCAGGGTCCGTTGCGCGAGCCCGACCAGACGGAACAGCACGAGGCTGATCGCGACCAGCACGACCAGCCCCGCGAACGCCGCCGGGATCTTGAAGAACGAGGTGGAGAACAGGATGAAGAAGCCGAGCCCGCGCTCGGCGGCGACGAACTCGGCGACGACGGCGCCGATCACGGCGAGCGTGGTCGAGATCTTCAGCGCCGAGAACAGGTGCGGCACCGCATAGGGCAGGCGGATGTGGAGAATCTCGCGGTTGCGCCCGGCGCGCAGCGAGCGCGACAGCTCGATCAGCTCCTCGGGCGTCGACAGGAGGCCCGTGACGGTCGAGACGACGATCGGGAAGAACGTGATCAGGAACGTGATCGCGACACGCGGCAGGTCCGAGGCGCCGAGCGTCACGACGATGATGGGCGCCACCGCGACGATCGGGGTCGACTGCACCACGACTAGCATCGGATAGAGGGTGCGCGACAGCAGCCGCGACGAGGCGAGCGCGACGGCGAGCGGCACCGACACGACGATGGCGAGGACGTAACCCATCAGCGCGACCCGCAACGTCGCCCAGATGTGCCCGAGCCAGACGTCTACGGGCGTCGCCAGCCCGGCCGACAGGATCGCGCTCGGGGCGGGGAGCAGGAAGGACGGGATGGCGAACAGATGCGTCGCGCCCTCCCACGCGGCGAGCGCCGCCGCGAAGGCGATCGCCGGCGCGAAGCGGTCGAGCCAGACGAGAAGCGTCGTGCCCACGCCGACGGCGGGCGTCGACGCGGGAGCGTCGGCATCCGGAACGACGGTCTCGGAGGGGGCTGCGGTCGTGTCCGTCATGGCGGCCTCACGCGGCTGCGGGGCGGGTGAAGAGGGTGCCGCGGATATGATCGGCGAGCGCATGGAAGGTCGGGTCCGTCAGGGTGGCGAGGGAGCGCGGGCGCGGCAGCGGGACGTCGAGGATTTCCCGCACACGGCCGGGCCGCGGCGTCATCACCACGATGCGGTCGGCGAGCAGCACCGCCTCCGGGATCGAGTGGGTGATGAACAGCACGGTCTTCGGACGCTCCGACCAGATGCGCAGGAGCTCGAAGCTCATCTCGTCGCGGGTGAGCGCGTCGAGTGCCGAGAACGGCTCGTCCATCAGCAGGATGTCGGGGTCGAGCAGCAGCGCTCTCGCGATCGCGACGCGCTGCTGCATGCCGCCGGACAGCTCGTCGATGCGCTTGTCGGCGAAGTCTGCGAGATCGACCAGCGCGAGCAGCTCGCGGGCGCGCGTGCGTTCCGCCTCGCCGACCCGCCCGTACTTGTGGCGCATCGGGAACGTGACGTTGCCCAGCACGTCGAACCACGGCAGCAGGGTCGGACGCTGGAACACGATGCCGATCTCGTCGCGCGGCTCGGTCACCGGCATGCCGTAGATCTCGACCGACCCGTGGGTCGGCGCGATCAGGCCGGCGATCAGCCGCAGCAGCGTGGACTTGCCGCAGCCGGACGGCCCGAGCACGGCCACGAACTCGTGACGGCCGATGTCGAACGAGACTCCGTCGAGCGCCGTCACGGCGCGGCCGGCCGCGGTCTCGAAGACCTGGCCCGTTCGTTTGAAGGAGATCACCGGGGGCTGCATGATCGGTCCTTGTGAGGTCGATGTGAGAAGGCCGCGCGATTGAAGTGCCTTGTCTCCGCCCTCGCCCTGAGGAGGCTGCGAAGCAGCCGTCTCGAAGGGCGAGGGCGGCCCGGACCGGGGCCCGGGCCGCATGGTTCGAGACGCGGCCTGCGGCCGCTCCTCACCATGAGGGCAGAGGTGGGCGAGCTACTGCAGTCCTCACTTCGCCGCGGCGCGGTCGACGACGGTCTCGGGGTCGAGCTTGTCGAGCGGCAGGTTCTGCGCCTTGGCGACCCACTCCCACGACGTCTTCAGGAGCGCGGCGTCGAACGCCCCGTCGCCGTCGCGCTTGGACACCTCGTTGACCATCAGCGGGATCGACGAGACGAACTGCTTCTCGGCCGTGGCGACGTCGATCTCCGGCACCATCGCCTTCAGCGCCTCGGCCGCGGCCTTGGGATCGGCGATCGCCATCCGGGTCGCCTCGGCATAGGCCTTGACGAACTTCTTCACGACCGCGGGGCGTTCCTTCAGCATCTTCTCTGAGACGAACAGCGACAGGCCGTAGCCGTCGTAGCCGTAGTTCGACCACGGCAGCACCGCGAGCTTCTTCTTCGCCTCGCCGACCGGACCTTCGAAGGCGGCCGCGACCGTCACCCAATTGATGGTGGCGACCACCTGGCCGGCGGCCAGCATCGGGGCCAGGGCGCCGGGATCGACCTTCAGGAGCTGCACGCTCGCCGGGTCGATGCCGTTGGCGCGCAGCACCAGCGGCCACGCCACGTTGGAGGACGAGAAGGTCGCGGTCGCGATCTTCTTGCCGGCGACGTCCTTCAAGCTGGTGATGCCCGAGCCTTCGGTGGTGAAGATCGCGTCGGCCTGCTTGGTGTAGATCGAGTACACGGCCTTCACGGGCACGCTCGTCTCGGCCTTGGCCTGCAAGAGCGCCGCGAGCCCGCCGGTGCCGATGTCGGCCGCGCCGGTGCCGAGCTTGGTGACGACGTCGCTCGAGCCGCGGCCGCTCTGGATCACGACGTCGAGCCCTTCGGCGGCGAACAGGCCCTTCTTCACCCCGAGATAGGGCGCCGCCTTGTCGCCGGCCGGCAGCCAGTCGATCATGAAGGTGACCTTTTCGGCGGCTCGGCCGGGGGTGCCGAGCAGCACGGCCAGCGACAGCGCCAGCACGGTGATCCGGGTCGCTCTGCCTGTCATCGAGTCCTCTCTCGTTGTTGAATTCTGGTGGCGAAATCGTCGGCGGTGAGATCGTCGGCGATGGAATGGTCGGCGGTGACGTATTCAGTGGTGGCGTGCTCGACGCGGCGTCTCGCCGTCGTCGTCGTGAGGAACGGTGTGATCGCCTCGGCCAGAAGCCGCGGCGCGACGAGCTGCGGGGCGTGACCGGTCGGCAGCGACACGACGGCGGCGCCCGGCACCAGCGCCTGCATGCGTCGCTGCAAGATCGGGACCACGGAACGATCGGCCGTGGCCTCCACATAGAGCCGCGGCACGCGACCGAAGCGCGCGGCGGTGAGCCGCGGCCGCACGGCGCGGCCGCCCTCGGGCTGCGGCGTGAGTCTTCGCGCGGCGCTGCGGGCCGTCTCTGCGGGACAGTCGTGATAGAAGAAGGCGAGTGCCGCGGCCTCCGGCACGGTGCTGCTGCTGCGGTCGTCGGACCAGACGAGATGCGGGCCGATGCCGGCCGCCTCCGGATGCTCGCCGATCGTGCCGCGCACCAGATCGGCGAACGCCATGCCGTCCGGCAGCATCATCCCGGTCACGTAGACGATGCGGGCGACGCCGTCGGGATCGGCCTCCGCCACCTGCGAGGCGACGAGGCCGCCGCCCGAATGGGCGACGAGCGACACCGGTCGCCCGATGCGCGCCATCGCGGCGCGCACGTGCCGGACATGGAGATCGAGCGACACCGGCTCGGTCGCCGGCGTCGTCCCGTTGCCGGGCAGGTCGAGCGCCTCGGCCGCGAGCCCGGCGGCGGCGAGCGCGGGCACGAAGGCGTCCCACGCCCAGGCGCCCTGCCAGGCGCCGTGGATCAGCAGCACCGGATCGAACCGCATTGCCGTGCCCGCGCGCAGAACCGCGCTCAAGCGTAGGTCCGGGCGTACATGTCCTTCAGATGCGCCTCGACGGTCGTCGGCGGGTATTTGGGCGTGTCGCCCGGCGCCAGGCAGGTCGGGATGCAGTCGATCGGCTGGTCGGGATTGCCGGTGTAGAAGAACGGCACCGAGTAGCGCTCGCGGCCCGGTACGTTGACGACCCGGTGCAGGGTCGAGCGGTAGCGGGCATTGGTCCAGCGGGCGATCAGGTCGCCGAGATTGACGACGTAGGCGCCCGGGACCGGCGGGGCGTGGATCCAGGTGCCGCCCGCCTCGTCCCACACCTGCAGGCCGCCGATGTCGTCCTGCAGCAGGAGCGTCAGGCTGCCGAAGTCCGTGTGGGCGCCGCAGCCCTTCTCGCCGGGTGCCGCATTGGCGGGCTGGGGCGGGTAGTGCAGCAGGCGCAGCGTCGCCAGCGGGTCGCGGTCGAACACCGAGAAGTGGTCCTCGGGCAGATCGAGCGACAGCGCGATGCCGCGCATCAGCCGCGCTCCGAGATCCAGCATGGCGGCGAAATAGGCCTGCATGGTCGGGCGGAAGCCGGGCAGGTCGGTTGGCCACAGGTTGGGGCCGCGGTTGAACCGCCGCGCCACGACGCGCGGATCGTCGAGCGGCAGGTCTGGGCCGATGTAGAAGCCCTCCTTCAGGTCGGGCGGGGCGCCGGGCTCGAGCGTCTGCCCCTTCAGCGGCTCGTAGCCGCGGTTGCAGAAGGAGAGCGCCTTGTCGATCGCCTGCTTGCGCGCCATCGGCTGGTCGAAGAACGCCTTCGACTCGGCCAGCACGGCCGCGATCAGGCCCTGCGGAACGCCGTGCCCGGTCACGTAGAAGAATCCCTTGTCGAGGCAGGCGCCCCGCAGCGCCGCGCCGACGGCGGCGCGGGTTTCCGGCCGCGATGCGCTGAGACCGGAGACGTCGATGATGGGCAGTTGCGCTTCGGCGATGCGCACGGCGTCGAGGGTAGCCGCCATGGTCAGGTCCTCCGTGACTACGGAGAAAACCCTAGGCGGCGGTGCTGTGTTCGCGAAAGAAGAGAATATGGCTCGGGCCGATGCCGAAACGGCATCAGGCTCGCGCGTTCTCGACCTGCTCGCGGTCGGCGAGCGCTCCGGCGAGGATCTGCAGGAACACGTCGAGCACGGCCGGCAGCGACCGGCCGGCCCGGACATAGACGCCGAGGTCGCTCCACACCGGCCCGCCGCTGTCGAGCGGCACATGGACGAGCCGGCCCTCGTCGAGCTGGCGCTCCAGGCCGACCCGGGTCTGGAACGCGATGCCGGCGCCGCGCTCGGCGAGCTCGCGCATCAGCTCGATCGACGACGCGGTGACGGACGGCTCGAACGAGCGGGGCAGGCGGGCGAGGGCCGGCCCGAGCAGCTGGTTGATCGAGAGGTCCGGCGTCGCCAGGATGATCGGGTGGTCGAGGCAGGCGGCGAGGCTGACGGTCTTGCGCCCCGCCAGCGGATGGTCCGGCGGCATGATGGCGCCGAGCTTGAACCGGCTCACCGCCACCTGGCGCAACTCCGGCGACCGGCGCAGCGCGAAGGCGACCCCGACGTCGGCGTCGCCGGCCGCGATCGCGTCGGGAATCGCGAACGAGCCCATGGTCGACACCGCGACGGTGACGCGCGGCGCGCGCGCCCTCAGCGTGCCGATCACCTCCGGCAGCAGCGCGCCGCAGACGCCCTCCACGGTGCTGATCTTGATGTGGCCGGCGCGGGCGCCGCGCAGCCCCTCGATGTCGGAGCGGGCGCGCTCCAGATCCTGCAGCACCACGAGGGCGTGGCGGGCGATCGCCTCGCCGGCCGCGGTGAGCTTCAGGCCGGCCGGCAGCCGCTCGAACAGCGGTGCGCCGATCTCCGCCTCGAGCTTGAGGATCTGCCGATTGACGGCCGAGGAGGCGACGTTCAGGCGGCGCGCCGCCTCGCGGATCGAGCCGGCCCGCCGGACGGCGTCGAAATACACGATGGCGGCCGAATGGATGCGCACGCGGTCCTCTCGCGACACGGAACAGCCCGGATCTTACCGCGCGAGAACGCCAGTTTCGAACGATTCCGCGCCGCCCGGGCGCCGCGGCGCCCCACGGTGCAACGGCCGGACGAGCCGTCGTGCCACAGTATCGAAGCGGTAAGCATGTCGCGGCATCGTCGACATTATCGGTGTCGCCTAACCGCCCGTTAACCGCTTCGGCGAAATCATGGTCCCGCCGCGCCACCGACGAGGACCGCATGTTCTTCCAGCGAACGACCGCGAAGTCAGTCGCCGTGATCGATGCGTTCCACGCCGCCGCGCCCGGGCTCAGAACCCCGGAGCACACGGTGGCGCAGGCGGCCTTCGCCGGCCTCGCCCAGTCGGTGCTCGACCGTCACCGCACCCGCAGCTACCGCTCGCTGCCGCGCCGCACGATCCGCGACCTCGCGCTGATCCTGGTGCTGGTGCACGACGACCAGCCGTCCTTCGATCGCGCCCTGGTCGCGACCGGCATTCCGGTCGACGACATCATCGCGCTGCGCGAGCGCGCCAGCCGGCGCGACGACCTGATCGAGCGCAGCCGCCTCGCCATGCGGATGGCGCTCGCCGAGGCCCGCGCGGTGCGCCGTGCCGCCCGCGCCGCGACGCTCGCCGCCGCGGTGCCGCTCGACGACCCGCTCGAGGACATCCTCATGGCGCCGGAGCCGGCCTCGGGACCCGGCCGTCTCGCCGCCTGATCCCGCATCACGAGGAACAACGCCGGACGGGCACGGTTGGCCGACGGGGGCCAATCGGAGACCGTGATGTTCCTGCGCATAGATCGCCTGCAGACCGAGCTGCCGATGCCGAAGGAGGCGGATCCCAACGCGGCCGCCGCGTTGCAGGAGCTGCTCGGCGGCAAGTACGGCGAGATGTCCACGCTCGGCAACTATCTGTTCCAGAGCTTCAACTTCCGCAGCAAGTCCAAGCTGAAGCCGTTCTACAGCCTGGTCGCCAACATCACGGCCGAGGAGCTCGGCCATGTCGAGCTCGTCTCCACCGGCGTCGCGATGCTCAACAACGGCCCCGGCGACCCGGAGGACTACGACATCGGCGCGGCGCCGTTCGAGGACATGAAGGACATCCGGCTCGCCGCGTCGTTCCTGTCGAACGGCGGTGGCGCCATGCCGATGAACTCCAACGGCGCCTCGTGGAACATGGACTTCGTCACCACCACGGGGAACGTGATCTTCGACCTGCTGCACAACTTCCATCTCGAATGCGGGGCGCGGCTGCACAAGCTGCGCGTCTACGAGACGCTGACCGACCCGACCGGCCGCGAGGTCTGCGGCTACCTGCTGGTGCGCGGCGGCGTCCACGCGCACGCCTATGCGCTGGCGATCAAGAAGCTCACCGGCGTCGAGATCGAGAAGATGCTGCCGACACCGAACATCCCGACCGACCGGATTCCCGAATCCGCCAAGTACCTGGAGGAGGGGTCGCACCGCCGGCTCTACCGCTTCAGCCCGGACGACTACAAGGAGATGGCCGGCATCTGGGGCGGCGGCGAGCAGGCGTTGCCCACCGATCCGAAGGGCACGCTGGAGGTGGTCGACGGGCCGCCCGAGGGCGGCAAGATCCCGGAGCTGGAGGGCACGCCCTCGGCCTTCGCACCCGACTACGCGCCCGAGGAGATGTACGAGATCGCCACCAAGCTCTGGAAGAAGTCCCGGTAACGGCGGACGCGCGCCTGCCGGTATCCGCGGGGCGGTCGGGACGGAAGTCCCGGCCGCCCCGTTGCATTCGGGGCGCCGCGCCCCTATAAGCGCGCCATCTCACACGCGGATTCCGTAGGCTTCGTGCCGTCCGGTGGCGTCGGGCGACCCTTTCGCGTTCACGCGAAAATCGTCCGGGCTACATGATCCGCGGAGGAAAAACCGGAGAAGAAACAATGGCGCTGCCTGATTACAGCATGCGCCAGCTCCTCGAAGCTGGCGTGCATTTCGGCCACCAGGCCCATCGTTGGAACCCGAAGATGAAGGATTACATCTTCGGCGCCCGCAACAACATCCACATCATCGATCTCGCCCAGACGGTGCCGCTGCTGCACCAGGCGCTGAAGACGATCTCGGACACGGTCGCCCGCGGCGGCCGCATCCTGTTCGTCGGCACCAAGCGCCAGGCCCAGGACATCGTCGCCGACAGCGCCAAGCGCTGCGCCCAGTACTACGTCAACTCGCGCTGGCTCGGCGGCACGCTGACCAACTGGAAGACCATCTCGGAGTCGATCAAGCGGCTGCGCAAGCTCGACGAGATGCTCGCCTCCGGCGAGGCCCAGGCCTACACCAAGAAGGAGCGGCTGACGCTCACCCGCGAGCGCGACAAGCTCGACCGGGCGCTCGGCGGCATCAAGGACATGGGCGGCCTGCCCGACCTCCTGTTCGTGATCGACACGAACAAGGAGGACATCGCGATCAAGGAGGCCAAGCGCCTCGGCATCCCGGTCGCCGCGATCGTCGACACCAACTGCAACCCGGACGGCATCACCTACATCGTCCCGGGCAACGACGACGCCGGTCGGGCGATCAGCCTGTATTGTGACCTCGTCTCGCGCGCCGCCATCGACGGCATCTCGCGCGCCCACGGCGAGGCCGGCATCGACATCGGCGAGGCCGAGGCCCCGATCGTGGAGGACCTGCCGGCCGAGACCGCCACGGGCGGCGTCGGCTACGAGCAGCTGTCGGGGCCGCGCGGCGTCGCCGACGACCTCAAGAAGCTCACCGGCGTGTCGCCGGCGATCGAGCGCAAGCTCAACGACCTCGGCATCTTCCACTACTGGCAGATCGCCGCCTTCGGCCCCGATGCGGCGAGCCATGTCGGCGACGCCGTCGGCCTGCCGGGCCGGGTCGAGAAGTGGATCGCCAAGGCGAAGGAGCTCAGCGCCGAGGCCGAGTGACGACAAGGCGGCGCCGGGCAGGGGTCCGCGCCGCCTTCGACCCGTATGCGCCGCCGCCGGTCCGCCGGCCGGCGGCGCCGTCACGGTGACGTCAAGTTAGTCGTGGATGCCCGGGGCCGGCGCGGCCGGACGGGTCCGGTCGCCGACCGGACGATCCGGTCCTCCGACCGGACCCGCGAGCGTCCCGTCCAGAGGACAATTCGAAATGGCGAACATCAGCGCTTCCTTGGTGAAAGAGCTCCGCGACAAGACCGGCGCGGGCATGATGGACTGCAAGGCCGCCCTCGGCGAGACCAACGGCGACCTCGAGGCGGCGGTCGACTGGCTGCGCAAGAAGGGCCTCGCCAAGGCCGCCAAGAAGGCCGGCCGCATCGCCGCCGAGGGCCTGATCGGCGTCGCCGTGAAGGACAAGAAGGGCGTCGTCGTCGAGGTCAACTCGGAGACCGACTTCGTCGCCCGCAACGACCTGTTCCAGGGTCTCGTCCGCATGGTCGCCCAGGTGGCGCTCGACGTCGGCACCGACATCGAGAAAATCGCCGCCGCCAAGGTCGGCGACACGACGATCGCCGAGGCGCTGTCCTCGGCCATCGCGACGATCGGCGAGAACATGACGCTGCGCCGCGCCGCGGGCCTCGAGGTGTCGCAGGGCGCCATCGGCCAGTACGTGCACTCGTCGGTCGGCGAGGGCCTCGGCAAGATCGGCGTGATCGTCGCGCTGGAGTCGCCCGGCAAGACCGACGAGCTGGTCGCGCTCGGCCGCCTCGTCGCCATGCATATCGCCGCGTCGAACCCGCTCGCGGTCGACGAATCCGGCGTCGATCCGGCCGTGGTGGCGCGCGAGAAGGAAGTGCTGGCCGACAAGGCGCGTCAGCAGGGCAAGCCCGACAAGGTGATCGAGAAGATCGCCGAGTCCGGCATCAAGACCTTCTACAAGGAGGTCTGCCTGCTCGATCAGCCCTACATCCACGACACCGGCAAGACCGTCGCCCAGGCTCTCAAGGAGTCCGAGGGCAAGGTCGGCGGCGCCATCAAGGTGACGGGCTTCGTGCGCTACGCCCTCGGCGAGGGCATCGAGCGCAAGGAGTCGGACTTCGCCGCCGAGGTCGCGGCCGCGGCCGGGCAGGGCTGATCTCCTCGATCGTGATCGCGGCGCGGCCCACGGGCCGCGTCGCCACATGAGGTCGCCGCTCGAGACCACCGGACGAGTCCTCGTCGCACGAGATCGTCACGCGAGGTCGAGCGGCTGCGCGGGAGAGGTCACATGTCGACGGCGCCTTATCGTCGGGTCATCGTCAAGCTCTCGGGCGAGGCGCTCGCCGGCACCGAGCAGCACGGCATCGATCTCGACACGGTCGATCGCTTCGCCGCCGACCTGATCGCCGCCCAGGCGCTCGGCGTCACGCTCGGCGTCGTCGTCGGCGGCGGCAATCTTCTGCGCGGCGCCACCGCGGCGTCCCACGGTGCCGACCGCACCATCGCCGACGTGATGGGTATGCTGGCGACCGTGATGAACGCGCTGGCGCTCGAGTCGGCGATCGAACGCCTCGGCGGGCGCGCCCGCACCGTCTCGGCGATCGCCATGCCGCAGGTCTGCGAGACTTACGAACGCCGCGCCGCGCGCCGCCATCTCGACGACGGCCGCATCGTGCTGTTCGCCGCCGGCACCGGCAACCCGTTCTTCACGACCGACACTACGGCGGTGCTGCGCGCCGCCGAGATGGGCGCCGAGGCGGTGCTCAAGGCGACCAATGTGGACGGCGTCTACAGCGCCGATCCCAAGCGTGATCCGACCGCGGTGCGCTATGACCGTCTCGGCCTCGACGAGGCGATCGAGAAGCGCCTCGGGGTCATGGATCTGACCGCGTTTTCCCTTGCCCGGGACCATCGCATCCCTATCATCGTGTTCTCGATCCGCGAGCCGGGGGCCGTCGAGTCGGTCTTGCGGGGAGCCGGTCGCGCCACCATCGTCGGCGGCTGACGTGCGGGCGCACGCGACCCCGGCGACGGCGGGGCCACCCGCGAGACCGCGATGCCATCCGCGTTTGCAGCGTCCATAGCGTTCATAGCGAGCGGCGCGCCTGAAGAATCCGAGTCCCGCTCGGGTCCGGCGGCATCGCTTCTGGAGAAGTGTCGATGAGCGAGACCTACGACATCAACGAGCTGAAGCGTCGCATGCAGGGCGCCATCGGGGTGCTCAAGCAGGAGCTCGGCGGCCTGCGCACCGGCCGCGCCTCGACGGCGCTCCTCGACCACGTCCAGGCCGAGGTCTACGGCAGCCACATGCCGCTCAACCAGCTCGCCTCGATCAGCGTGCCGGAGCCGCGGCTGATCAGCGTGCAGGTGTGGGACAAGTCGGCCGTCCACGCGGTCGAGAAGGCGATCGTCGCCGCCAATATCGGTCTGACGCCGAACACCGAGGGGCAGGTGATCCGCCTGCGCGTGCCGGAGCTCAACGAGGAGCGCCGCAAGGAGCTGGTCAAGGTCGCCCACAAGTACGCGGAGACGGCCCGCGTCGCGGTCCGTCACGTCCGGCGCGACGGCATGGAGCTCCTCAAGAAGCTCGACAAGGACGGCAAGATTGGTCGCGACGATCACGAGCGCATGTCGGAGGAGGTCCAGAAGGCCACCGACCAGGCGATCGCCGACATCGATCACACGCTCGCCACCAAGGAAAAAGAGGTCATGACGGTCTAGCCCGGTGCGGGGCGAGGGGTGGATGACGTTGTGATCGGGGCGCCCGGAGCCGAGCCATGTCCACGGCCGTGACGACGTCGGAGGCGGCACTCGGCGGGCCCGGACCGGGCTGCGCCGCGCCGCGCCACGTCGCCGTGATCATGGACGGCAATGGCCGCTGGGCGGCGCAGCGCGGCCTGCCGCGTCGCGAAGGCCATCGCCGCGGCGTCGAGGCGTTGCGGCGCACCGTGCGGGCCGCCGGCGCGCTCGGCATCGGCATCCTCACCATCTTCTCGTTCTCGTCGGAGAACTGGTCGCGACCACCGTCCGAGATCAGCGACCTGATGGGGCTGCTGCGGCGCTTCATCCGCAACGACCTCGTCGATCTGCACAAGAGCAACGTCAAGGTGCGGGTGATCGGCGAGCGCACGACGCTCTCGCCCGACATCGCCGGCCTGCTGCGCGAGGCCGAGGACCTGACCCGCGCCAACACCGGGCTCGTCCTCGTCGTCGCCTTCAACTACGGCTCGCGCCAGGAGATCGCCCGCGCGGCGCAGCGCCTCGCCGCCGAGGTCGCGGCCGGCCGCCTCGCCCCCGAGGCGATCACGGCCGAGCTGATCTCGTCGCGTCTCGACGCCCCCGACATCCCCGATCCCGACCTCATCATCCGCACCAGCGGCGAGCAGCGCCTGTCCAACTTCCTGTTGTGGCAGGCCGCCTACAGCGAGCTGGTGTTCGTGCCCCTCTATTGGCCCGAGTTCGACCAGGCCGCCCTCGAGGGCGCGATCGCCGAGTACCGGCGGCGCGAACGTCGGTTCGGTGGCCTGGCGGCGGCGGGCGCCGGACCTTGACCGTGCCCGATGACGCGACCCCGACGGCCATCCCCGATCCATCCTCGAAGAAACGCAGCGACACGCTGATCCGCGTCGTCTCCGCCGTGGTGCTGGCGCCGCTCGCCATCGGCGCCGTGCTGGTCGGCGGCTGGCCGTTCGTCCTGTTCTGGACCGTGGCGGCGATCGGCGTGCATTGGGAGTGGGCGTCCGAGATCCTCGGCCTGCCGCGGAACCCGCAGGCGGTCGGGGCCGGGACGCTCGCCTTCGCCGGGCTGGTCGCCGGCATGGGGCATCCGGGTCTCGCCGTGCTGGTCCTCGCCGGCGGCCTCGCCGCCATGGCGGCATGGTTCCCCGCCCGCCGCGCCTGGTGCGTCGGCGGGCTCGCCTATGCGGGCCTGGTGCTGGCCGGCCCGGTGGTGCTGCGAGCCGATGCCGTGTGGGGCGTGACGGCGATCTTCTTCCTGTTCGCGGTGGTATGGGCGACCGACGTGCTCGCCTATTTCGGCGGCCGAACCTTCGGCGGGCCGAAGCTCGCCCCGTCGATCAGCCCGGGCAAGACCTGGTCGGGCGGCATCACCGGGGCGGTCGGCGGCGTGGTCGCCGGACTTCTCGTCGCGGCCCTCGCCGAGGTTCCGAATCTCCTCGCCGTGGCGGCCCTCGCCTTGGTACTGTCCGCCGTCTCGCAGGCCGGCGATCTCTTCGAGTCGGCCGTCAAGCGGCGCTTCGGGGTCAAGGATTCCAGCCGGATCATTCCGGGACACGGCGGCCTGATGGACCGGCTCGACGGCTTCCTGGCCGCCGCCGGGGCGGCCGCCCTGCTCGGGGCGATGCGCGGCGGCCTCGACGGCGCGGCGCACGGACTTCTGGTCTGGTGATGGCCGGTCCGGTCACGGCTGGGTCCGGTGACCCCCGGCCTGGTGATTGCTCGTCTGGTGATTGTTCTGGTGTATCGACATGAGCCCCGTTCCCTATGACATGACGCCGGCCGTCGCCCCCGTGGAGCGCAGCGTGACGCTGCTCGGGGCGACCGGCTCGATCGGATCGTCGACCGTCGACCTGATCCGCCGCGCCCGCGACCGCTACCGGGTCGAGGCCGTGACGGCCGCGAAGAACGCCGCGGCGCTCGCCGCGCTCGCCCGCGAGCTCGGGGCGAGGTTCGCCGCCGTCGCCGATCCGGCCCTCTACGACGAGCTGAAGACGGCCCTGTCGGGCTCGGGCATCGAGGCGGGGGCGGGGCCCGAGGCGCTGGTCGAGGCGGCGCGCCGCCCCGCCGACTGGGTGATGGCCGCCATCACGGGCGCCGCCAGCCTGAAGCCGACGCTCGCGGCGGCCGACCGCGGCGCCATCGTGGCGCTCGCCAACAAGGAGTGCCTGGTCTGCGCCGGCACCCTGTTCATGCGGCGCGCCGCGGCGGCGGGCGCCACCGTGCTGCCGGTCGATTCCGAGCACAACGCCGTCTTCCAGTCGCTCGCCTCCGGCCGCCGGGCCGAGGTCGCCCGCATCATCATCACGGCCTCGGGCGGCCCGTTCCGCACCTGGCCGATCGAGCGCATCCGCCAGGCGACCGTCGAGGAGGCCCTCAAGCATCCGAACTGGTCGATGGGGCCGAAGATCACCATCGACTCGGCCTCGATGATGAACAAGGGCCTCGAGATCATCGAGGCGCACCATCTGTTCGCCGCCGGCGCCGACGAGATCGACGTGCTGGTCCACCCGCAGTCGATCGTCCACGGTGGCGTCGAGTTCGTCGACGGCTCGATGGTGGCCCAGATCGGTCCGCCCGACATGCGGGTGCCGATCGCCCACTGCCTCGCCTGGCCGGCCCGGATGGCGGGGGCGACCCGCCTGTCCTTCGACAAGCTCGCCAGCCTGACCTTCGAGGCGCCCGACGAGGTGCGGTTCCCGGCGCTGCGGCTCGCCAAGGCGGCGCTGACGACCGGGCAGGGCGCGCCGACCGTGCTGAACGCCGCCAACGAGATCGCGGTCGCGGCGTTCCTCGATCGCAAGATCGGCTTCCCGCATATCGCCGCCCTGGTCGAGGCGACGCTCGACGCCAGCGCCGCCCGCGGCGTGCTGCGCGAGCCGGCGGATCCCGACGAGGCGGTGGCCGTTGACCATACGGCCAGATCGCTCGCCCGCGACCTCTTGCCGGAAATCGCCGCAAAGGCATTCTAGCAAGATTAACAAATGGTGGACGGTCGTATCCGTCCCGCAACCCTCGACGAGGTCGTGATGGGATCCAATCTGCTCGCGTCGATCAACGATCTCGGCCTCGGCTTCCTGGGCTACCTGATCCCGTTCCTGTTCGTGCTCACCATCGTGGTGTTCTTCCACGAGCTCGGGCACTACCTGATCGCGAAGTGGAACGGCATCAAGGTGCTGACCTTCTCGATCGGGTTCGGTCCCGAGATCGTCGGCTTCGACGACCGTAGCGGCACCCGCTGGAAGCTCTCGGCGATCCCGCTCGGCGGCTACGTCAAGTTCTTCGGTGACGAGAACGCGGCGAGCGTGCCCGACCAGGACGCGCTGTCCGGCCTCTCCGAGGCCGAGAAGCGGCAGACCTTCCCGGGCCAGTCGGTGGGCGCGCGGGCGGCCGTCGTGGTCGCCGGTCCGCTGGCGAATTTCCTTCTCGCCATCGCGATTTTTGCCGGCATCTTCATGTTCTACGGCAGGCAGGTCACGAGCCCGCGCGTGGATACGATCCAGACCGGGAGTGCCGCCGAGGCGGCCGGCTTCGCGGTCGGCGACGTGGTCCGGGCGATCGACGGCCGGCGGATCGAGAGCTTCTCCGACATGCAGCGCATCGTCAGCGGCTCGGCCGGCCAGACGCTGCGCGTCGAGGTCGACCGGGGCGGCGCGCCCGTGACCCTCTCGGTCGTGCCGATGCTGCGGGAAATCAAGGACAATTTCGGCAACACCCATCGCCAGGGCGTGCTCGGAATCACCCGCTCGATGGCCCCCGAGGACGTCAAGCTGGAGACCGCCGGCCCGCTCCGGGCGGCATGGATGGGCGTCGAGGAGACATGGTTCATCGTCGAGCGGACGCTCGGCTACATCGGCGGCATCGTCGTCGGCCGAGAGAGCGCCGACCAGCTCGGCGGCCCGATTCGCATCGCCCAGGTCTCGGGCCAGGTGGCGACGGTCGGCTTCGTCGCCCTGATGCATCTGGCGGCGGTGCTGTCGGTGTCGATCGGTCTCCTGAACCTGTTCCCGGTGCCGCTGCTCGACGGCGGGCACCTCATGTTCTACGCGATCGAGGCGGTGCGCGGCCGGCCCTTGTCGGAGCGTGCCCAGGAGGTCGGCTTCCGCATCGGCTTCGCTCTCGTGATCATGCTCATGATCTTCGCAACCTTTAACGATATCTTGCACTTGGCCTCGTCATAATGTGCGCACAAGTCTGCCATAATGTGTGACGTGACGGCCACTGGGGGCGCCCAAATGGAGGGTCTGGGGGGACTCTCTGTTCCCAGCGGTGGCTAAAGCCGATACAAGCGGAGGCGGAATCGTTCGCGACGGGCGGTGGTGGGGATTCTTTTGGGGGCCCATAGCGTATGGCACTGGGGTTGAAGGCAAATCGGACGTTTTTCGCGATCGCCTTGATGGTCGCTCAGACGTTCACGGCGGGGGTCGTCGCGACCGTGTCGGTCACGCCGGTCCAAGCGCAGTCGGCGTCGCAGATCGTCGTCGAGGGCAATCGGCGCGTCGAGGCCGATACGATCCGGTCCTACTTCAAGACCGGACCGGGCGAGCGTCTCGACGCCGCGAAGATCGACGAGGCCCTCAAGTCGCTCTATGCGACGGGCCTGTTCCAGGATGTGCGGATCACCCCGTCGGGCGGACGCATCGTGGTCACCGTGGTGGAGAACCAGGTTCTCAACCGCGTGGCCTTCGAGGGCAACCGCAAGATCAAGGACGAGCAGCTCTCGACCGAGGTGCAGTCGAAGCCGCGCGGCACCTTCTCGCGCGCCATCGTCCAGGCCGATACCCAGCGTATCGTCGACATCTATCAGCGCGCCGGCCGTTACGACGTCCGGGTCGAGCCGAAGGTCATCGAGCTGCCCAACGGCCGCGTCGACCTGGTCTTCGAGGTCGACGAGGGCGGCAAGACCGGCGTCGCCAAGATCGCCTTCGTCGGCAACAAGTCGTTCTCCGACTGGCGCCTCAAGGACGTCGTCAAGACCGGCGAGACCAACTGGCTGTCGTGGCTGAAGAGCAACGACATCTTCGATCCGGACCGGGTCGAGGTCGACCGTGACCTGATCCGCCGCTTCTACCTGCGCAACGGCTTCGCCGACGTGCGCGTGGTCTCGGCGATCTCCGAGTACGATCCGTCCCGCAAGGGCTTCACCATCACCTTCACGATCGACGAGGGCGACCGCTACAAGTTCGGCTCGGTCGAGATCCAGTCGTCGGTCCGCAACATCAACGTCAATCAGCTCCGCGCACGGCTGCGGACCAAGTCGGGCGGCGTCTACAACGCCGACGCGGTCGAGAAGACCGTCGAGGATCTCACCATCGAGGTCGCCAAGCTCGGCTATCCGTTCGCCAACATCCGGCCGCGCGGCGACCGCGACTTCAACGCCCGCCTCGTCAACGTCGTCTACGTGATGGAAGAGGGGCAGCGGGCCTATATCGAGCGGATCAACGTTCGCGGCAACACCCGCACCCGCGACTACGTGATCCGGCGCGAGTTCGACATCGTCGAGGGCGACGCCTACAACCGCGCGCTCATCGATCGGGCCGAGCGGCGCATCAAGAACCTCAACTACTTCAAGAGCGTCCGCATCACCAACGAGCCGGGCTCGGCGCCCGACCGGGTGATCGTGAACGTCGACGTGGAAGAGCAGGCGACCGGCGAGTTCTCGATCTCCGGCGGCTACTCGACGGCGGACGGCTTCATCGGCGAGGTGAGCGTCGGCGAGCGCAACCTGCTCGGCCGCGGCCACGTGGCCCGCGCCTCGCTCACCTACGGGCAGCGCTCGCGCGGCTTCGAGCTGTCCTTCGTCGAGCCCTATCTGATGGGGCAGCGGCTGGCCTTCGGTGTCGACGTGTTCGGCAAGGAGACCACTTCGACGAGCTACTACTCGTACACGTCGAGCACGATCGGCGGTAACCTGAAGCTCGGCATTCCGATCACCGACAACCTGTCGATCCAGCCGCGCTACACCGGCTACCGCCAGGAGATCGAGCTGTCGCAGGCCTACAACAACTGCTGGAACCCCTACGTCACGCCGGGGCTCCCGAGCAGCGCGCTGGGCTACTATCCGACGCCGCAGTACCAGTCGGCCATCGATCCCTCGACCGGCCAGGCGTTCACGTTCAACTGCTACGCCGACGGCGAGGCTTCGCTGGCGGTGCGGCGCGAGCTCGCCAACGGCCCGGTCTTCGTCTCGGCCCTGGGCGCGACCCTGAGCTACAACACGCTCGACAACAACAAGAACCCGGCCAACGGCCTGCTCGTCACCGTGTCCGAGGACTTCGCCGGCGTCGGCGGCGACGTGAACTACTCCAAGACCACCATCGACACCCGCCTCTACAACGAGATCCTGCCCGACGTCGTCGGCTCGATCCGGCTGCAGGGCGGCCTCGCGACCGGCTGGGGCGGCGAGAGCCTGCGCATGCTCGACCACTTCCAGGGCGGCCCGAACCTGGTGCGTGGCTTCCAGACGGCCGGCTGGGGTCCGCGCGACATCACGCCCGGCACCAACCAGGACGCGCTGGGCGGCTCGATGTACTGGGCCGTCAACCTCGAGGTCCAGACGCCCCTGTTCTTCGCGCCGAAGGACTTCGGCATGAAGCTCGCGGTGTTCGCCGATGCCGGTCAGCTCGTCGACTACAAGGGGCCGACCACCTGGGCGGAGCGCGGCCTCGTGATGCTGTGCCCGGGCTCGACCGTCAATCCGACGAACCCGAACGCCAACGTGCCCTGCTACGGCGACGACAACATGATCCGCTCGTCGGTCGGTGTCGGCCTGATCTGGGCGTCGCCGTTCGGTCCGCTGCGCTTCGACCTCGCCTATCCGATCTCCTACGCGGATTACGACAAGAAGCAGATCTTCCGGTTCGGCGGCGGCACCAAGTTCTGACGCCGCGCCCGACCGAACGCCGACCGGGCCGACCTCGGTCGGCCGGAGCAGACCCGCCCGGGGCCTCGTGCCCCGGGCGTCGCATTTCGGCCTCCCGCAAAAACCGGGGTGCGACGGCCATCGGGGCGTTGTCAGCCCCTGCCGAAACTGGCAACCCTCTCGCCATGTTTCATCCGGCCGATCGCCACGTCCATCCCATCGCGCCCCGTCGCCGGCGTCGTCACCCCGGGGCAGTGTCGCCGCCATGAGCGAACCGTTCTTCTTCACGCCTGCGACCACCTTGACGCTCGCCGAGATCGTCCGCCTGACCGGCGCCGAGCCGGTGGCCGGGGCGCCGCTCGACCGCGTCATCCGTGACGTCGCGACCCTCGACCAGGCCGGCCCGTCCGATCTCGCCTTCCTGGAGAACCCACGCTATCTCGACGAGCTTTCGCGCAGCCGCGCCGGCGCCTGCCTGATCGCGCCGCGGCTCGCCGCCGCCGCGCCCGAGCACCTGCCGGCCCTGGTCGTGAAGGACCCGCACCGGGCCTTCGTCGCGGTTGCCCGCGCCCTCTATCCGGCCGCCCTGAAGCCCGCGTCGCTGTTCGGCGGCCAGGGCGTCGCGCCCGGCGCCTCGGTGCACCCGGCGGCGCGGCTGGAGAGCGGCGTCACGGTCGATCCTGGCGCCGTCGTCGGGCCGGGCGCCGAGATCGGCTCCGGCACCGTGATCGGGCCGACCGCCGTGATCGGGCCGGGCGTCCGCATCGGCCGCGACTGTGCCATCGGGGCCGGCGTGACGCTCACCCATTCGTTGGTCGGCGACCGTGTCATCATCCATCCGGGCTGCCGCATCGGCCAGGACGGCTTCGGCTTCGTCATGGGGCCGGGCGGCCACCAGAAGGTGCCGCAGCTGCGCCGGGTGATCATCCAGAACGACGTCGAGATCGGTGCCGGCACCACGATCGACCGCGGCGGCACCCGCGACACCGTGATCGGCGAGGGCACCAAGATCGACAACCTCGTGCAGATCGGCCACAACGTGCTGATCGGCCGCCACTGCGTGATCGTCGCCCAGGTCGGCATCTCGGGCAGCACGGTGCTCGAGGACTACGTCGTCCTCGGCGCCCGCTCCGGCACCAACAATCACGTGGTGATCGGACAGGGCGCCCAGGTCGCGGCGCTCAGCGGGGTCAATTCCGACATTCCGCCGGGCCAGCGCTGGGGCGGCTTCCCGGCCAAGCCGGCCAAGGCCTGGATGCGCGAGTTGCGCGCCATCAATCGCCTCGCCCAGGGCAAGGGCGGCGGCGACAAACCCGAACGATCAGATGACGAAAAGCATTGAGGACGCCGCGATGACGGAGGCTGTCACGAAGCTGGAGGCGGCCGACATCTCGGCCATCATGAAGTCCCTGCCGCACCGCTACCCGTTCCTGCTGGTAGACCGGGTGATCAACATCCGCGGCGCCGAGTTCGGCATCGGCATCAAGAACGTCACCTTCAACGAGCCGCAGTTCATGGGGCATTTCCCGGAGATGCCGGTGTTCCCAGGCGTGCTGATGATCGAAGGAATGGCGCAGACCGCCGGCGTCCTCTGCGTGCTGTCCGGCGAGATCGGCCGCCCGCCCTACACGGTGTTCTTCACCACCATCGACAAGGTGAAGTTCCGCAAGCCGGTGACGCCCGGCGACACCATCGAGTACCACATGACCAAGATGTCGCGGCGGCGCAACATGTGGTGGTTCCGCGGCGAGGCGAAGGTCGCCGGCCAGCTGGTCGCGGAAGCCGAAGTCAGCGCCGTGCTGTCGGGAGTGTGAGACGCATGCCCATCATCGATCCGAGCGCCCGCGTCGCGGACGGAGCCCGTCTCGCCGACGACGTCGAGGTCGGCCCGTTCTGCACGGTCGGGCCGCACGTCGAGATCGGCGCCGGAACGAAGCTGATCTCGCACGTCGCGATCACCGGCCACACCGTGATCGGCGAACGCAACACCATCCGTCCGTTCGCGTCGCTCGGCACGCCGCCGCAGTCGACGCATTATCGCGGCGGGCCGACCCGGCTCGTGGTCGGCTCCGACAACGACATCCGCGAAGGCGTCACCATGAACACCGGGACCGAGGACGACCACGGCCTCACCCGGGTGGGCAGCCACTGCTTCTTCATGGTCGGCTCGCATGTCGGCCACGACTGCGTGGTCGGCGATCACGTCACCTTCGCCAACAACGCCGTGCTGGGCGGCCACGTCCAGGTCGGCAGCTACGTGGTGTTCGGCGGCCAGGCGGCGGTGCGCCAGTTCGTGCGCATCGGCGACTTCGCCATGATCGTCGGCCTGTCCGGCGTGCGGGCCGACGTGATTCCGTTCGGCCTCGTGCACGGCCAGTCGGCCGAGCTGATCGGCCTCAACGTCGTCGGCATGAAGCGGCGCGGCCTCTCCAAGGCCGACATCCACAAGGTGCATCGCGGCTTCGAGGCGCTGTTCTTCGGCGAGGGCACGTTCCGCGAGCGTCTCGACCTCGTCGCCGCCGACCTCGGCGACGACCCGCTGATCGGCCAGATCGTCGCCTTCATCCGCGCCGGCACGCGGCCCCTCACCATGGGCGTGAAGCGCGCCGCGTTGCGCGCCGCGACGTGACGGCGGGGCGATGACGGCCGCGGCCGCAGCACGCGCAAGCGAGCCGCTTGCCCTGGTGTGCGGCGGCGGCCGGTTGCCCGGCGACATCGCCGCCAAGGTCGCCGCGACGGGCCGGCCCGTCGTGCTGTTCGCCCTGACCGGCTGGGCCGATCCGGCCGTTGTGGAAAGATTCCGCCATCACTGGGTGCCGCTCGCCCGCTACGGCGCGTTCCGCCGCCTGATGCGCCAGGAGGGCTGCCGCGACGTCGTCGTGATCGGCGGCCTGACGCGGCCGTCGCCGTTCGGGCTGCGGCTCGACTGGGGCACCGTGCAGGTGCTGCCCAAGGTTCTTCGCGCGTTTCGGGGCGGCGACGATCATCTGTTGTCCAGTGTCGGCAAGATCCTGGAGGCGGACGGCTTTCGCCTCCTCGGCGCGCACGAGGTGGCGCCCGACATCCTGGCGCCGGCGGGCCTGTTCGGCACCCGGGCGCCGACCGCCCGCGACGACGCCGACATCGCGCTCGGCCTTCGACTGCTGGCGGCGACGAGCCCGTTCGACGTCGGCCAGGCCGTCGTGGTGGGGGACCGCTACGTGTTCGCCGTCGAGGCGGCCGAGGGCACCGACCGCATGCTGGCCCGTGTCGCCGAGCTGCGCGAGGCCGGGCGGCTGAAGATGCCGCGCGGCGTCGGCGTGCTGGTGAAGGCGCCGAAAATCGGCCAGGACCGCCGCTTCGACCTGCCGACCATCGGGCCGCAGACTGTCGACTGCGTCGCCCGCGCCGGGCTCGCCGGCCTCGCGGTCGCGGCCGGCGGCGTCATCCTGGCGGAGCCGCAGGAGATCGCGCGGCGCGCCGAGGCGGCCGGCGTTTTCGCGATGGGTGTCTCGGCCCCGGAGGCGTCGCCATGACGGCGGCGCGGTGTCCGACCATCGCCGTGGTGGCGACCGAGGCGTCGGGCGACCGGCTCGGCGCCGGCCTTCTGCAGGCGCTGCGCGCCCGCGTGCCGGGGGCGCGTTTCGTCGGCCTCGGCGGTCCCGAGATGGCCGGGCAGGGGCTGAAGAGCCTGTTTCCGATCGACGAGCTCGCCATCATCGGCATCACGGCGATCGTCTCTCGCCTTCCGGAGCTGCTGGGAAAGATCAAGGCGGCGGCCGACGCCATCGTGGCCGAGACGCCGGACGTGCTGGTGATCATCGACAGCCCGGAGTTCACCCACCGGGTCGCCAAGCGGGTGCGGAAGGCGATGCCGGGGCTGCCGGTCGTCGACTACGTGTCGCCGTCGGTGTGGGCGTGGCGGCCGGGCCGGGCGCGCGCCATGACGGCCTATGTCGACCACGTGCTGGCGCTGCTGCCGTTCGAGCCGGCGGCGCACCAAAGGCTCGGCGGGCCGGCCTGCACCTATGTGGGGCATCCGCTCGCGGCGGAGACGGCGCTGCTGCGTCCCGGTTCCGAGGAGGCGGCGCGACGCGTGGAAAAGCCGCCCGTCGTGCTGGTGCTGCCGGGGAGCCGCCGCGGCGAAATCGCGCGTCACACCGGGCTGTTCGGGGAAGCGCTGGAGAAACTGGTCGAACGTGCCGGGCCGGTCGAGGCCGTGCTGCCCACCCCGGCGCATCATCTGTCCCGGGTGCGCGAAGCCACGGCCGACTGGCCGGTCCGGCCCCGGATCGTCGCGACGCCCGAGGAGAAATGGGCGGCGTTCCGGCAGGCCCGTGCGGCGCTCGCCGCGTCCGGCACGGTGACGCTGGAACTCGCCGTCGCCGGCGTGCCGACCGTCGTCGCCTACAAGCTCTCGGTGATCGAGGAGATGATCGGCCGGCTGTTGATCAAGGTGCCGTCGATCGTGCTGGCGAACCTGGTGCTCGGCGACAACGTGATGCCCGAGCTGATCCAGCGCGCCGCGACCCCCGTCACGCTCGCCGCGGCGCTCGCACCGCTCCTCGGCGACACGCCGGAACGCCGCCGCCAGACCGAGGCCTTCGCCCGCCTCGACGCCATCATGGAGATCGGCACCGCCCAGCCGAGCGAGCGCGCCGCCGACGTGGTGCTCGCGGCGATGGGGCGGTGATCGCCGAGCCGGCCCCGAAGGTCCTCAGGCGCTCGGCTCGGCGGGCCGCGGGCTCGCGTCGAGCCGCTTCATGCTGCTCTGATAGCTGTACCGACCGGCGGGATGGATGCTCAGCGACACCTCGGCCAGCATGCCGGGGCTAAGGATGTACTGCCGGCGGATCGAGAGGGCGTGGCTCTGCGGCGCCGCGCGCAGCACCGTCGCGAGGTCGTCCGGGACGCCCACCGCCGTGATGGTCTGACGGATCTCGCTGATCGAGCGGCCCGAGATCGACTCGAGCAGCGTCCCGAAGATGGCGACGTGGTCCTCCATCCGGGCCTGTACGGCGGCGCTGAAGCTGGCGTGGATATAGACGTCGGTCCAACAGATCGGCGTCTGCGTGGCGTCGTCGGGGATCAGCCGCACGAAGGAGATCCGGAGCCAGCGCTGCCCGGGCCGGCAGCCGAGGCGCGCCGCGAGGTCGTCGTCGGCCACGACCTCGCCGACGGCCTGGATGCGGCGCACGGTCTCGACGCCGAACTGCTGGACGGCCTCGATCGAGCCCAGCGTGTGCGAGAAGGTGCCGGTCCGGTCCGCCGCCGGCAGCGCCTCGACCCGGGTTCCCGCGCTCTTTCGCCGGCTGACCAGTCCCGAGTTCTGGAGCTCCTGCATGGCGGCGCGGACCGTCGCGCGGCTGACCGCGAACTGCTTCGCGAGATCGTTCTCGTTGGGAAGGAACGAGCCGACGGGGTGGCGCCCGTCGGCGATCGCCGCCGTGATCGCCCGCGCCACAAAGGCGTAACGCGTTTCCAAGAACGTTCTCCTTCGGCGCAGTCACGCGCGGTCAGCTCAAGACACCCGACGCGGGCGGAACGTCAAGACAGGGCTTGACGGTCGGGCTATGTCCGTACATAGTTATGTACGGACATAAAAAGAAGTACGGACCATCTCCCGATCGACCGTCCCGCGACCGCGCCTCCGCGGCCCGTCGGTGCCGATCGAGACCAGCTCTCCCCTCGACCCTCCGACCGACCCGGTGCCCAGCCGTGTCGGCCCCGACCCGTGCGAGCCCGACCATGCAGGTGCGCCCCACCGCGACCACCGTCCTCGATTCGATCCTGTATCGCGACGCGTTCGGCACCCCCGCGATGCGGGGCGTCTTCTCCGATCTCGCCCGCGTGTCCCGCTATGTCGAGGTCGAGGTCGCCTTGGCCCAGGCGGAGGCGCGGTGCGGCCTGATCCCGCCGGAGGCGGCGGCCGAGATCGCGCGGCTCGCCAAGGCCGAGGCTCTCGATTTCGATCTCCTGGGGAAGGAGACGGATCTGGTCGGCTACCCGATCCTGCCGCTCGTCCATCAGCTCGCGACCCAGTGCGGAGAGGCCGGCCGGTATCTCCATTGGGGCGCCACGACCCAGGACATCATGGACACGGCCGTGGTCCTGCAGGTGCGCGATGCGCTGGCGCTGGTCGCGTCGGACGTCGACTCGCTGCGCGAGATCCTCGCCGGTCTGGCGCGGCGCCATCGCGGAACGCCGATGGCGGGGCGCACCCATCTGCAGCACGCGCTGCCGATCACGTTCGGATACAAGGCCGCCATCTGGCTGGCGATGTTCGACCGGCACGCCGAGCGGCTCGCCCAGCTCCCCCCCCGGGTTCTGGTCGGATCCTTCGGCGGCGCCGCCGGCACGCTGGCGTCGCTCGGCGGCGACGGGCTCGAGGTGCAGAAGGCGCTCTGCGAAGAGCTCGGCCTCGGCGTGCCCGTCTCGACCTGGCATGTCGCGCGCGACGGCTTCGCCGAAACCGTGAACCTGCTGGCGTTGATCACCGCCTCGCTCGGCAAGATCGCGCTCGATGTCATGATCATGGCGTCGACCGAGTTCGGCGAGCTCTACGAGCCCTTCACGCAGGGGCGCGGCGCGTCGTCGACGATGCCGCAGAAGCGCAACCCGATCTCCTCCGAGCTGATGCTCGCCGCCGCCAAGAGCGTGCGCCAGCACGCCGGGCTGATGCTCGACGCGATGATCCAGGATTTCGAGCGCGCCACCGGCCCGTGGCACGCGGAATGGATCGCCATTCCCGAGGCGTTCCTGCTGACGGCGGGCGCGCTCCACCAGGCGAAGTTCGCGCTGGGCGGTCTCGTCGTCGACGAGGCCAGGATGGCCCGCAATCTCGGCCTCACCGACGGGCTGATCGTCGCCGAGGCCGTGATGATGCGGCTCGCCCCCGCGCTCGGACGGCAGACGGCGCACGATGTCGTCTATGCGGCCTGCCGGGCCGCCGCCGAAGGGCAGGGCACGCTGTCCGACGTGCTCGCCCGTGATCCCGCCGTCGCCCGCCATCTCGACCGAGCCGCGCTCGACCGGCTCACGGATCCGGCGAACTACCTCGGTCTCGCGGATGAGATGGTCGATCGGGTTCTCGCGAGCCGACCTCGGGATTCGGACAACCAGAACACGTCCCGCTGACGCCAGGAGGAAATGATGAACGCCATCCGAGCCCTCGCCTTCGCCCTCGCCGCGCTGCCGGCGGTGGCGCCGGCCGCGACCGGGCAGACGTTTCCGAACCGGCCGATCATGATGGTCATGCCGTACTCCGCCGGCGGGCCGGGTGACACGATCACCCGCCTCGTCGCGCAGGGCATGACGCAGACGCTCAAGCAGCAGATCGTCGTCGACAACACGTCCGGCGCCGGCGGCTCGATCGGCAGCGCCAAGGTGGCGCAGGCGGCGCCCGACGGCCATACGCTGCTGATGATCCATGTGAGCCACGCCACCAACCCGGCGCTCTATCCGAAGCTGCCCTACGATCCGATCAAGGACTTCGAGCCGATCGGCCTGGTCGTCGACCTGCCGGCGGCCTTCGTGGCCCGGAAGGACTTGCCGCCCCAGACTTTCGCCGAGTTCCTGGCCTACGTGAAAGCCAATCGGGAGAAGGTCAACTTCGCCCATGCGGGGATCGGCTCCTCGGCTCATCTGTGCGGATTGCTGTTCGGGAGCGCGATCGGGGTCGACATCACCAGCGTGCCGTATCGCGGCGCCGGGCCGGCTCTCAACGACATGATGGGCGGCCGTGTCGACGCGATGTGCGACCAGATCGTCAATGTCGTCCGGCATGTCGAGTCCGGCGGCATCAAGGGCTATGCGGTCACCGGAAGCGAGAAGGCCGCGGCTCTGCCGAACCTTCCGACCGTCACGTCGGCCGGACTGCCGGGCTTCACCTACATGGTCTGGTACGGTCTGTTCGCCCCGAAGGGCACGCCCAAGCCGGTGATTGACACGCTGGTCGCCGCCCTGAACGAGGCCCTGAAGGATCCGACCATCAAGGCGCGCCTCGCCGAGCTGGGCGCCGACACGGTGTCTCCCGAACGCGCCACCCCCGGAGCCCTCGCCGTGCATCTGAAAGCCGAGATCGACAAGTGGGGCCCGGTCATCAAGGCCGCCGGCGTCGTCGGCGCACAATGACGACCCGCGCGGCACCGCCCGGATACCGACTCGAAAGCGACGCTTTCGGCACCGTCGAGATCCCGGCCGATCGTTACTGGGGCGGGCAGACCCAGCGGGCGCTCGGGGTCTTCGTCATCGGCGAGGAGCGCCTGCCGGCCTGCCTGATCCACGCGACCGGCCTGCAGAAGCTCGCCGCCGTCGGCGCCAATCGACGGCTTGGCCAGATCGCGCCCGACCTCGCGGAGGCGATCGCCCGCGCCGCAGCCGAGGTGCGGGAGGGGCGGTTCGACGGGCACTTTCCGCTGCCGGTCTGGCAGACCGGCTCGGGCACCCAGACCAACATGAACGCCAACGAGGTGATCGCCAACCGCGCCAACGAGCTGCTCGGCCACGGCCTGGGGACGCGGTCGCCGGTCCACCCGAACGATCACGTCAACCGGTCGCAATCCTCCAACGACAGCTTCCCGACCGTCATGCAGATGGTCACGGCGCTCGAGTTGCGCGATCGCCTGATGCCGGCGCTGGAGACGCTCAGTGGCGCGCTCGTCGACAAGGTTCGCGCCTTCGCCGACGTCGTCAAGATCGGGCGGACGCATCTGATGGACGCCGTGCCCATGACGGTCGGCCAGGCGTTCGACGCCTTCGCGCGGCAGATCGAGGCGGGCCGGGCGCGGTTCACGAGCACGATGCCGCGCCTTCTGCTGCTCCCGCAGGGCGGCACGGCGATCGGCACCGGCCTCAACGCCCCGCCGGGCTTCGATGCGGCGTTCTGCGACGAGGCGTCCCGCCTCGCCGACCTCGCGTTCCGGCCCGCGGCGAGCAAGTTCGAGGGCATGGGCGCCCACGACGTGCTGGTCGAGGTGTCGGGGCATCTCAACGTCCTCGCCGTCTCGCTCCTGAAGATCACCAACGATCTGCGGTGGCTCGGCTCCGGCCCGCGCTGCGGGCTCGGCGAGATCGTGATTCCCGACGACGGCCTGTCGTCGTCGATCATGCCGGGGAAGCGCAACCCGACCATCGCGGAAGCCGTCGCACAGGCGGCGTTCCAGGTGATCGGCAGCCATGCCGTCGTGACGGCGGCCGGTGCGTCGGGGACCTTCGAGCTCAACGTCGCGAAGCCGGTCCTCGTCTACAATCTGCTCGGCGCCATCCGGCTGATGTCCGATGCGGCGACGCTCCTCGCGACGCGCTTCGTCGCCGGACTCGCGGTCGATCGCGCCCGCCTCGCCGCGAACGTCGACAACGCGCTGCTGCTCACGACCGCGTTGAACCCGGTGCTGGGCTACGATCGGGTGGCGGAGATCACCCGGATCGCCATGCGGGACGGGATCACGCCGCGGCAGGCGGCCGTGTCGGGGGGCTTCATCAGC
Source organism: Rhodoplanes elegans (assembly GCF_016653355.1). Taxonomy (GTDB): domain Bacteria; phylum Pseudomonadota; class Alphaproteobacteria; order Rhizobiales; family Xanthobacteraceae; genus Rhodoplanes; species Rhodoplanes elegans. Next base: position 32,303 of record NZ_NHSK01000164.1, read on the forward strand.
GAAGCCGACTACGACGCGCGCGTCGACGCGGTTGCCATGGCGACCCCGGCGAAAGCGCCCGGGACGAGCTAGGCCGCGGCCGCCACAGGGGGCGGGCCGGCGAGGCGCTCGACCTCGTCGGCGCTCAGCACCACCCCGTCGAGGCCGAGGCCGGTGAACTCGGTGTTGACCCAGATCACCCGGGCGCGCAGGCGCCGGCCCTCCACCTCGACCTCGCAGACGCCGTTCGGGGCGAGCCCCGGCACGTTGCTGATGCGCAGCCCCGTGGTGCCGAGATCGATCATCCGGCTCGGGTGCGACCGGCCGTTCACCGTCACGGTGACGGCGCGGTCGCATTTGGAGCGGCTCTCGGCCCGACGGTCCTCGACCTCCTTGGCGAGCGCTGCGAGCAGCGTCTCGACCGCGCCGCGCAGGACGCGGGTCGAGCCGACGAGATCGGCCGCGGTGCTGTTGACCATCGCGGCCTCGGCATTGGTGCGCGAGATCGCGTCGGCGACGCCAGTGACGTTGCGGTCCACCTCGCTGAAGTCGACGTTCTTCGAGATCTGGCCGGTCGCGGCGTCCTGCTGCTCGACCGCGGCGGCGATCGAGGTGGTGAGGCCGGCGATCTCGTTCATCCGCACCGCCATGTCGGCGATCGCCCCGACCGCCTGCTGCGAGGAGCGCTGGATCTCGGCGATCTGGCGGGAGATGTCCCCGGTCGCCTTCGAGGTCTGGCTGGCCAGCGCCTTCACCTCGGAGGCGACCACCGCGAACCCCTTGCCGGCCTCGCCGGCCCGCGCCGCCTCGATGGTGGCGTTCAGGGCCAGCAGGTTGGTCTGCTCGGCGATCGTGGTGATCAGCGCGACGACGTCGCCGATGCGGGCCGCCGCCTCGGCGAGGCCGGACACCTCGGAGTTCGCCCGCGCCGCCACGGCGGCGGCGTCGTTGGCGATGCCGCTCGCCCGCGCGGTCTGGCCGGCGACCTCGCGGATCGAGGTGCCGAGCTCGCTGGTCGCCCCGGCGATCACCTGCACGGCGCCGGAGGCGTGGATCGAGGCGGCGACCGCGTCGTCGGCCTTGCGCGCCGCGACGGCGGCGATGTCGCCGAGCGCCGCGCCGGTCGTGGTCATGCGCGCGGCGCCGGCGTCGACCACGGCGAGCGTCCTGCCCACCTGATCGCGGAAATCGTCGATGATCGCCACGAGCTGGTGATGATGGGCGCGCTTTTGCTCCTCGCTCGCCATCGTCTCGCCCTCGAGCCGGAGCCGCTGCAGCGCCGTGTCGCGGAACACCGCGACGGCCCGGAGCATCTCGCCGATCTCGTCGGTCCGGCCGACGCCGTCGAGGGCGACCGAGGTGTCGCCCTGGGCGAGCCGCAGCATGTTGTCGGTGAGGGCGTGGACGTCGCGATGGATGGCGCGTCCGAGCACGATCAGGAGCCCGATGGCGAGGAGCGCGATGCTGCCGCCGAGCAATGCCGACCACAGCAGGCTGTTGCGCGCCTCGGTCGACACCGCGGCGGTGGCGTCGCGCAGGCCGGCCCCGAACGTCTCCTCGAGCGTCTTGAGCGCGTCGATGCGCGCCGTCGACGTCGCCCACCAAGCCTTCGGGTCGACCCCGGCGACCGCGCCCGAGGCGAGGCTGTCCTTGGCGGCGCGGCGGAAGTCGTCGACCGCCGTGTTGGTCGGCGAGGCATCGAAGGCCGCGAGCGCCGCGACCGCAGTCGGCCCGCCCGCCATGCGGGCGACGCCGAACCAGTCGCCCTGGCGTCCGCCGAGCCGGGCGTAGAGCGTGTAGTCGTCGGGCGTGAAGCGGCCGGCCGAGAAGCCGCGCGCGCCGGTCGCCCGCTCCAGACCGGCGAGCTCCTTGGCCGCGACGATCGCCTTGTAGGACAGCGCCGCGCGGGCGATGCGGGCCTCGTCCGTCAGGGTGCCGAGGCGATCCAGGACGGCGATCAGGCGGTCGATCACGGCCGTGTAGCTGCGCGCCACCTCGACGCCGCCGATCGAGAACCCGTCGATCGTGGTGCGCAGCGGCGGCACCTGGTCGAGCGCGCCGGCGGCGTCGCGCAGCGCGGCGGCGAGCCCGGGATCGGCGCCGGCGACGCCCGTCACGGCGGCCCGGAAGCCGGTCGCGGCCGCGTCGGTGTCGCGCCGCTGGCGCGGCACGATGTCGGCGAAGACGGCGCCCTTCGACGCCGCATAGGTCGAGGAGGCGCCGCGCTCCTTCTGCAGCTCGTGGACGAGCCCGCCGATGGTCGGGGCGACCGTGACCAGCTCGGCGACGCGCTGCGTCTCGTCGAGCCGTGTCCAGGCGCCGTGCACCTGCACGGCGGCGAACACGCCGAGCCCGGCGACCGGCAGCAGCGACAGGATGGCGACCTTCATCGAAAGCTTCATGAGACGACGTCGCGGCGACCGGCCGCCTCCCGTGCGGACAGGATCGGTGAGAATGGCTGGACTGAACGGAAATGCGGACTGACGTCGGTGTCGCCCGGCAGAGCAGGGGCACGGCGCGCCGTGGCCTCGTAGCAAAAGCTATGATGTCTTGATTAATGGAGAGTAACGGGCGGTAATTTTAGGGTGTCTGGGGAAACACCAAGATGTTTTGTGCTTTCGCCTATTACAATTGGGCTATTTATACGGTGATACCTCTTTCGGGTGACCGATGGGCGGCGGCTATAGCTCCGACCGGCGACGCACCGGCGATCACGCGCCCGCCGGAAACGAAACGGGGCGCCCCGTGGGCGCCCCGTGCATCGTGATCCGACCGCGCGGGCCGGAGAGGTCTCGCCTCACACCCGACGGGCGATGTCGGTGTACTCGCGGCGGGTGGCGCCGGTGTAGAGCTGGCGGGGACGGCCGATCTTCTGGCTCGGATCCTCGATCATCTCCTTCCACTGGGCGATCCAGCCGACCGTGCGGGCCAGCGCGAACAGCACCGTGAACATCGAGGTCGGGAAGCCCATCGCCTTGAGCGTGATGCCCGAATAGAAGTCGATGTTCGGGTAGAGCTTCTTCTCGATGAAGTACTCGTCGTGGAGGGCGACGCGCTCGAGCTCCATGGCGACCTCGAGCAGGTCGTCGTTGACGCCCGTCTCGGCCAGCACCTTGTGGCAGGTCGTCTGCATGATCTTGGCGCGCGGATCGTAGTTCTTGTAGACCCGGTGGCCGAAGCCCATCAGGCGGAACGAGTCGTTCGGGTCCTTGGCGCGGCGCACGAACTCCGGGATGCGCTCGGGCTTGCCGATCTCCGACAGCATCTTCAGCGCCGCCTCGTTGGCGCCGCCGTGCGCCGGGCCCCACAGGCAGGCGATGCCGGCCGCGATGCAGGCGAACGGGTTGGCGCCCGACGAGCCGGCGAGCCGCACCGTCGAGGTCGAGGCGTTCTGCTCGTGGTCGGCGTGCAGGATGAAGATGCGGTCCATGGCGCGGGCGAGGACCGGGTTCACCTTGTACTCCTCGGCCGGCACGGCGAAGCACATGCGCAGGAAGTTCGCCGAGTAGTCGAGCTCGTTCTTCGGATAGATGAACGGTTGGCCGATCGTGTACTTGTAGGCCATCGCCGCGATGGTCGGCATCTTGGCGATCATGCGGATCGAGGCGACCATCCGCTGGTGCGGATCGGAGATGTCGATCGAGTCGTGATAGAACGCCGACAGCGCGCCGACGCAGCCCACCATGACGGCCATCGGATGCGCGTCGCGGCGGAAGCCCTGATAGAACCGGGCCATCTGCTCGTGCACCATGGTGTGGCGGGTGACGCGCAGGTCGAAGTCCTTCTTCTCGGCGGCGGTCGGCAGCTCGCCGTAGAGGAGCAGGTAGCAGGTCTCGAGGAAGTCGCCGTGCTCGGCCAGCTGCTCGATCGGGTAGCCGCGGTAGAGCAGGACGCCTTCGTCACCGTCGATATAGGTGATCTTCGACTCGCAGCTCGCGGTCGACGTGAAGCCGGGATCGTAGGTGAAGATGCCGGCCTTGCTGTAGAGCTTGCTGATGTCGAGGACATCAGGGCCGATGGTCCCTTGATGGATCGGGAACGTACAGCTCTCGCTGCCGATCGTGAGGGTCCCGGTCTTCGTGTTGGCGCCCGATTTAGCGTCCATAGGCTCCTCGGATGTCAGGGGTCGAGCGAGCACACGCGGGCTCGCGCCGGCGGGCGGTCCACGGGGTACTTCTGCGCCCAGCCGAGCCCTGCGTACCGCATCTCGTGCAGTGCGGCAAGGTGACGCCACGGGCGCCGCGGACGCGTGGCTAAACGCTCGACATACAAGGCGATATGGGGACGTGACCGCCCTGCCGGAAGCGCCCGGGGCGGGCGCCGGCCGGTTGGCGTCATTGATCGCGATCAAACATCCGGCATCGGGCCGGCCGGACCGCCGTCCGTTCAGGCCTCGGACGCGACCGTCGCCAGGCCGGCCTGGTCGGTGAGGCGGCCGAGGCACTCCTCGCGGCCGAGCGTCGCCAGCACCTCGAAGATGCCGGGCGACGTCGCGCGGCCGGTGAGGGCGGCGCGCAGCGGCTGCGCCACGGCGCCGAGCTTGAGACCCTGCTCCTCGGCGAAGCTGCGCACCGCCGCCTCGGTCGCCTCGGCGGTCCACGGCTCGACCGGCGCCAGCGCAGTCGCGAGCCGTCCGAGCACGGCGCGGGCGTCCGCGGTCAGCAGCGCCTTCGCCTTGTCGTCGAGCGCGATCGGCCGGTCGGCATAGACGAAGCGCGCCTGCTCGACGAGATCGACCAGCGTCTTGGCGCGCTCCTTCAGGCCCGGCAGCGCCAGCAGCAGCTTGTCCCGCAAGGCCGGCGTCAGCTTGCGGGCGAGCTCGTCGCCCTGCGCCATGTGGGGCAGGAGCTTCTCGATCTCGGCCAGCAGGGCGGGCGCGTCGAGCTGGCGGATGTAATGCCCGTTGAGGCTCTCCAGCTTGGCGAAGTCGAAGCGCGCCGGCGAGCGGCCGATCTGGGGCAGGTCGAACGCCGCGACCATCTCCTCGGTCGAGAAGATCTCCTGGTCGCCGTGGCTCCAGCCGAGCCGGACCAGATAGTTGCGCATCGCCGCCGGCAGGTAGCCCATGGCCCGGTAGGCGTCGACGCCGAGCGCGCCGTGCCGCTTCGACATCTTCGAGCCGTCCGGCCCATGGATCAGCGGGATGTGGGCGAAGGTCGGCACCGTCCAGCCGAGCGCGTCGTAGATCTGCTTCTGGCGCGCCGCGTTGGTGAGGTGGTCGTCGCCGCGGATCACGTGGGTGACGCCCATGTCGTGGTCGTCGACCACCACGGCCAGCATGTAGGTCGGCGTGCCGTCGGAGCGCAGCAGCACGAGATCGTCGAGGTTCTCGTTCTGCCAGACGACGCGGCCCTGCACCTGGTCGTCGATCGCCGTCTCGCCGATGAGCGGTGCCTTGAGGCGGATCACCGGCTTGACCCCGGCGGGCGCCTCGGAGGGATCACGATCGCGCCAGGTGCCGTCATAGAGGCGGGTGCGGCCCTCGGCCCGCGCTTTTTCCCGCATGGCGTCGAGCTCGGCCTGCGAGGCGTAGCAGCGGTAGGCTCCGCCGGAGGCGAGCAAGGTCTCGACGACCTCTCGGTGCCGTGCTGCGCGGGAAAACTGGTAGACGGTGTCGCCGTCCCAATCGAGGCCGATCCAGGCGAGGCCGTCCAGGATGGCGTCGATCGCGGCTTGCGTGGAGCGCTCGCGGTCGGTGTCCTCGATGCGCAGCAGCATCTTGCCACCGCGGGCGCGGGCGTAGAGCCAGTTGAACAGCGCCGTGCGGGCCCCGCCGATATGTAGGAAGCCGGTCGGGGAGGGGGCGAATCGGGTGACGACGGTGTCTTGCGTCACGGTGTCTTGCACGGCGGTGTCGGACACGAGGCTCTCGGAAGGCTGTCGGCCGCGCGCGGCCGGGAAAACGGGCGCGCCCCTTTAGCACAGAAGTGCGGGCACGCAATCGACGCGTCGGGCGAGGGGCCGGGCGAGGCCGGCCGGCGGGGCGGGACCCCGGCCGGAGGGCAGGGGCCGATCGCCCTTGGCGCCCCTGCCCGAATTTGGCACAAGACCCGGATGTGTGCCGCTGCGCGCGACTCGTGCGGCGGTACGGGACCACGGGACACCGACGTCCACAGGACAGCGACAATGACGGCAGTCGAACCGGTCGCCGCCGAAGCGGGCCGCGACTTCATCCGCGACATCATCCAGGCCGACCTCGAAACCGGCCGCCGGAGCGAGGTCGTCACCCGCTTCCCGCCGGAGCCGAACGGCTATCTGCACATCGGGCACGCCAAGTCGATCTGCCTCAACTTCGGCGTCGCGGCCGAGTTCGGCGGCCGCTGCCACCTGCGCTTCGACGACACCAACCCGGTGAAGGAGGAGCAGGAGTACATCGACTCGATCGAGCGCGACGTGCGCTGGCTCGGCTTCGATTGGGGCAAGCATCTCTACTACGCCTCGGACTATTTCGAGCAGCTCTACGGCTGGGCCGAGCACCTGATCCAGGCCGGCAAGGCCTATGTCGACGACCAGACCCAGGAGGAGATCCGCGCCACCCGCGGCACCCTCACCGAGGCCGGCACCGACAGCCCGTTCCGCAACCGCTCCGTCGCCGAGAACCTCGACCTGTTCCGCCGCATGCGGTCCGGCGAGTTCCCGAACGGCGCCCGCGTGCTGCGGGCCAAGATCGACATGGCGTCGGGCAACATCAATCTGCGCGACCCGGTGCTCTACCGGATCCTCCACGCGCATCATCCGCGCACCGGCAACACCTGGTGCATCTATCCGAGCTACGACTTCGCCCACGGCCAGTCGGACGCGATCGAGCACATCACGCACTCGATCTGCACGCTCGAGTTCGAGGACCACCGGCCGCTGTACGACTGGTTCATCGAGAACCTGCCGGTGCCCTCGAAGCCGCGCCAGTACGAGTTCGCACGGCTCAACATCACCTATCTGGTGCTGTCGAAGCGGGTGCTGACCACGCTGGTGCGCGAGAAGTACGTCACCGGCTGGACCGACCCGCGCATGCCGACGATCTCTGGGCTGCGCCGCCGTGGCGTGCCGGCCGAGGCGCTGCGCGACTTCGCCAAGCGCATCGGCGTCGCCAAGGCGAACAGCGTCGTCGACATGCAGATGCTCGACTTCTCGATCCGCGAGGTGCTGAACCGCACGGCCGAGCGCCGCATGGCGGTGCTCAAGCCGCTCAAGGTGGTGATCGAGAACTATCCGGAAGGGCAGAGCGAGACGCTCGAGGCCGTCAATCATCCGGACGACCCGGGCAAGGGCACGCGCAAGCTCACGTTCTCGCGCGAAATCTATGTCGAGCGCGACGACTTCCAGGAGACGCCCGTGAAGGGCTTCTTCCGCCTGTCGCCGGGCCGCGAGGTGCGGCTGCGTTGGGCCTATTTCATCACCTGCAAGGAGGTGGTGAAGGATGCCTCCGGCGAGGTGGTCGAGCTGCGCTGCACCTACGATCCCGCGACCAAGGGCGGCAACGCCCCGGACGGCCGCAAGGTCAAGGCGACCATCCATTGGGTCTCGGGCGTCGACTCGATCCCGGCCGAGGTGCGGGTCTACAACAACCTGTTCAAGAACCCGGCGCCGACGCCGGCGACCTTCGCCGAGGACCTCAACCCGCAGTCGCTCGAGGTGTTGACCGGCGCCCGGCTGGAGCCGTCGCTCGCCGACGTGCCGGTCGCGCAGGCCGTGCAGTTCGAGCGCCAGGGCTATTTCTGCCCGGACGAGGACTCGCGCCCCGGCGCCCTCGTCTTCAACCGCACCATCGGCCTGCGCGACACCTGGGCGAAGGTGCAGAGCGGCGGGTAGGGGGACTTCAACCCTCTCGCTTTGACTCCTCTGCCTTGCGCCGTCGGAGGTCTCGTGTCCCGGGCGCGGCGCAACGCGCCGCGAACCGGGACCCAGGGGCCACGGACGAGGGCTCGCCGTGCCGGTCGGCGTTCTGCGTCGTGCGGCCCGTCGTGCGGCCCTGGACCCCGGCTCTGCGGCGCATCAGGCCTGCGGCCTGCCGCGCCTGGTCCGGGGCACGAAGCTATCCGTTCCCGCAGGAGAACGGTGACGGACTATTTGTTTCCGTTGTGTTCATCCTGAGTATCCCGGAAAACTAGAATACGCTTCAGGCTCCAGCCAACCGCGGAGTGCCGCATGGCGGAGCCGGGCAGGGGGCCCGCACGGACGCGCGGGCGCGTCGGCGTCCTTCCGGTCGGCCCGCGGCCGCAGCCGGGGGCCGGGGCGGCGGGCGGCCGCGCGTATCCGCTTCCGGTGCGGCTCGGCGACCTCGCTCATGCCGGCGGCCGGATCCTTGCCGGCTGGGCGGCCGCCGAGGTCGAGCCCGGGCGGCTGTTCCCGTGGCTGGCGATCGGCGTCGCGCTCGGCATCGTCCTCTATTTCGCCGCGGAGACCGAGCCGGCCTTGTGGGCGGCCGCAATGGCGTTCGCCACCGCGCTCGGGCTGGTCGTCGCGACCCGCCGGCGCGCCGCCGTGTTCGCGGCGATCGGGATCGCCGCGGTCGCAGCCGGGTTCCTCGCCGCGACCGTGCGGGGCCGCGTGGTCGACGCCCCGGTGCTGCGCCAGCCCGCGTTCGGGGCGAAGCTCACCGGCTTCGTGGAGAAGCGCGAGGAGCGCGAGAAGAGCGACCGCATCGTGCTGCGGGTCGCGGCCTTCGAGATGCCGCGCGGCGGGCCGGTCGCGGCCGGCCTGCGGCCGGAGCGCGTGCGGGTGTCGGTGCGCAAGGGGACGGCGCCGCCGGTCGGCGCCCATGTGGCGCTGACGGCGCGGCTGTCGCCACCGCTCGCGCCACTGCGGCCGGGCGGCTACGACTTTTCCCGCGACCTCTGGTTCCACGGTATCGGCGCCTCGGGATTTGCGCTCGGCGCCGTGCGGCCGGCGCCGGCCCCGGTCCCGCCGGACCTGACCTTGCGTGCTGCCGCCGCGATCGATGATTTGCGCGAAAGCATCGACGCGCGCATCCGCGCGGCGCTGCCGGGCGACGCCGGCGCCATCGCCTCGGCCCTGATCACCGGCAAGCGCGACGCCATCTCGGCCTCGGTCAACGACGCCATGTACGTGTCGAGCCTCGCCCATGTGCTGTCGATCTCGGGCTATCACATGGCCGTGGTCGCCGGCCTCGTCTTCGTGGTGCTGCGGGCGGGTCTCGCGCTGGTGCCGCGGCTCGCGCTGACGCGGCCGATCAAGAAGTGGGCGGCCGGCGCGGCGCTCGTCGCGGCGGCGTTCTACCTGATCCTGTCGGGTGCCGAGGTGGCGACCCAGCGCGCCTTCGTGATGACGGCGATCGTGCTGTTCGGCGTGATGGTCGACCGCCGCGCCGTGACGCTGCGCACCCTCGCCGTCGCGGCGCTCGCCGTGATGCTGCTCACCCCGGAAGCCGTCGTGCATCCGAGTTTCCAGATGAGCTTCGCCGCAACTCTGGCGCTCGTCGCCGTCTACGAGAAGGGGCTGCCGTGGCTCGCCGCGGCCCCGCGCAGCGCGCTCTCCGCGCGGCTCGCGTTGTGGGGCGCCCGCGAGATCGTCGCCCTGATCGTCGCCTCGCTGGTCGCCGGACTCGCGACCACGATCTTCGCGGCCTACCACTTCCACCGCGTCGCGCCCTACGGCGTGCTGGCCAATCTCGGCGCCATGCCGGTGGTCTCCGGCTTCGTGATGCCGGTCGGGATCGTCGCGCTCGTCGCCATGCCGTTCGGCTTCGACGGTCCGCTCTGGCGCCTGATGGGCGCCGGCATCGACTGGATGACGGCGGTCGCCCAATGGGTCGCGGCGCTGCCCGGAGCCGTCGGCCGGGTCCCGGCCTTCGGAGCCGATGCGCTGCTGGTCGCGACCGCGGGCCTCGTCGTGCTGGCGCTGCTGCGCACGCCACTGCGGTGGACGGGCGCGGCCCTGCTCGTCGTCGCCATGCTGCTCGCCGGCGCTTCGGAAAAGGCCGACGTGCTGATCGCGCCCGGCGGCGAGGCCGTGGCTGTGCGCGGCGCCGACGGCCGGCTCACGGTCCTGCGCATCGGATCGCTCAACTTCGCGGCGCGCGACTGGCTCGCCGGCGACGCCGACGCGCGGCCGCCCGACGGGGCGGAGGTCGCCGCGGGTTTCGCCTGCGATCCGGCCGGTTGCGTCGCCCGCCTTGGCGACGGGGCCGCCGTGGCGGTAGCGCGCACCGCCGAGAGCTTCGCCGACGACTGCGTTCGTGCCGCCCTGATCGTCGCGCTGCGCGATCCGCCCGACGGCTGTCGGGCGACCGTGATCGACCGCGCCATGCTGAAGGACACGGGCGCGCTGGCGCTGCGGCGGACCGCAGATGGTTTCGCCGTCACCCGCACCCGCGCGCCGGGCTACGATCGACCGTGGTCGCCGGCGCCGACCGCCCCGGCTCGGCCCGCTCTTCCTTCTGCCGGCGGCACGGCCGCAGGCACGTCCCGCTCGGCTCCTCCGCCCGATGCCACCCCGGCGATCGAGGACATCGATCCGGACTGAGCGGCGACGCGAGCACGCACGGCATCGCGTCCCGGGCGAAGACCCGGGACCCAGCGCGAGAAGGCACGGTGCCGCCTGTGCGTCGCCGGTGCGCCGACGCCCCCCTCATGGTGAGAAGGCCGTGCAGCGGCCGTCTCGAACCATGCGGTCACGCCAGGGGCCACGTCCTTCGAGACGCCGCCTTCGGCGGCTCCTCAGGACGAGGACGAAGGAGGGAAGGCGAGGACGAAGGAGGGAGTTCGCCACCCTCGGCGACACCCCGGGGACGCGGCAGCGGAAACCCGCCGCTCTGTACCGCCGCCTCAGTACCGCCGCATCAGGCCGACCAGCTTGCCCTGGATGCGCACCCGGTTGGGGGGAAGGATGCGCACCTCGTAGGAGGTGTTGGCGGGCTCCAGCGCGATCGAGGCGCCGCGGCGCCGGAAGCGCTTGAGCGTCGCCTCCTCCTCGTCGACCAGGGCGACGACGATGTCGCCCGTGTCGGCATTCTCGGAGCGGCGGATCAGCGCGATGTCGCCGTCGAGAATGCCGGCGTCGATCATCGAGTCGCCGCGCACCTCGAGGGCGAAATGGTCACCGGCGCTCAGCAGCTCGGGCGGCACGTTGACGATCGAGCTCTTGGTCTGGATCGCCTCGATGGGGGTGCCGGCGGCGATCCGGCCCATCACCGGCACGGCGACGGGGCGGGCCGTGTCCTCGTCCTGCGGCTGCGGAGCGGGCGGGCGGACCCGGCCGAGATTTCCTTCGATCACGCTCGGCGTGAAGCCGCGGGCGCGGCCGCCCGCCATGACGCCGTGGCCGACCGACTCGGGCAGCTTGATCACCTCGATGGCGCGGGCGCGGTTGGGCAGGCGGCGGATGAAGCCGCGCTCCTCCAGCGCCGTGATCAGGCGGTGGATGCCGGACTTGGAGCGCAGGTCGAGCGCATCCTTCATCTCGTCGAAGGAGGGCGGCACGCCGCTTTCCTTCAGGCGTTCGTGGATGAACCGTAACAGCTCGAACTGCTTCCGCGTCAACATGCGTCGTCCCCCGGGGCTTGCTCAGGCAGTGCACCGCAGCCGCCTAAACAAATCATGAACATACCCTATCTGTTCGGCATGTGTTCCGCAACCTTTTAATGTCAGCCGGGGGAATCGACAGGACGCGGCGATTGTTGGTTAGCCCTAAGGGGCGGTTCAGGCGAGCAAAACCGGCGCGGGCCGGATGCGGCCCCAGGGTTTCTCCGATCCCGATGACGCGGGCGCCCGGTCAGGCCGGCAGCCGAATCACCCGGCAGGGGCCGCCGGCCGCGACGGAAGGCGCGTGCGGCGGGCGCATCAGGAGGCCGTCGGCGAGGCCGAGCGGCGCGAGCAGCGAGGAATCCTGGTCCGTCACCGGCGTCGCGACGAGTCGCCCCTCGGCATCGCTCGACAGCGTCGCACGAAGAAAATCGGCGCGCTCGTCGTTGGCTTTCACGGCGGCGCCGGCGACCGCCGGCTCGTCCGGGATGGCGAGGTCGGCGCGGCCCTGAAGCCGGCGCAGCAGCGGCACCAGGAACAGCACCGCGGTGACGAAGGACGACACCGGATTGCCGGGCAGGCCGAGCACGTGGATGTCGCCGAGGCGGCCGCTCATCAGCGGCCGGCCGGGCCGCATGGCGATCTTCCAGAACGCGAGCTGCATGCCCTCGGACGCCAGCGCCGTCTGCACCAGATCGTAGTCGCCGACCGAGGCGCCGCCGGTGGTCACCAGCACGTCGACGCCTTCGGCGCGGGCGCGCCGGATCGCCGCGACCGTCTCGTCCAGGCGGTCCGGCACGATGCCGAGATCGATCGTGGCGGCGCCTTCGTGGCGGGCCAGCGCCGCGATGGCGAAGCCGTTCGAGTAGACGATCTGGCCCGGGCCGGGCGGCGTGCCGGGCGGCACCAGCTCGTCGCCGGTGGCGAGCAGGCCGACGCGCGGCCTCCGATGCACCGGCACGGCCGGGTGGTTCATGGCGGCGGCGAGCGCCAGGTCCCGCATCGAGAGGCGGCGGCCCTCGCGCAGCAGCACGGTGCCGGCGGAGAAGTCGCGGCCGCGGTTGCGGACGTGGCGGCCCAAGAATCCGGCGGCGGCCGAGAAGGTCACGGTGTCGCCGTCGCGGGTGGCGTTCTCCTGAACGACGACCGTGTCGGCGCCCGCCGGCATCACGCCGCCGGTGAAGATGCGGGCCGCCTCGCCTTGGCCGACCGCACCGTCGAACGGCCGCCCGGCCGGCACCTCGCCGATCACCCGCAGCCGGGCACCGGGTGCCTCGACGTCGGCGAACCGCACCGCATAGCCGTCCATGGCGGAGACGTCGTCGGGGGGCTGCGTGCGCTGGGCCGCGAGATCGGCGGCGAGCACGCGGCCGTGCGCGTCGCCGACCGGCACGCTCTCGGTCGGCAGCGGCACGGCGCGCTCCAGCACCCGGGCGAGGGCCTCGGTGACCGACAGGGGCGCGGCCATCAGGCGTCCCCGTCGCCGGCGTCGGGCTGGTCGGCGCGGAAATGGCCGGACTTGCCGCCCTGCTTCTCCAGGAGCCGCACGCCCTCGATCCGCATGCCGCGCTCCACCGCCTTGACCATGTCGTAGATGGTGAGGCACGCGACCGACACGGCGGTCAGCGCCTCCATCTCGACGCCGGTCTGGCCGGCGACCTGCACGGTCGCGGTCACGCGCAGGCCGGGCAGGGCCGGCTCGGGCGTGATCTCCACCTCGGCCTTGCTGATCATCAGCGGATGGCAGAGCGGGATCAGTTCGTGCGTCTTCTTCGCCGCCATGATGCCGGCGACGCGCGCGACGCCGAGCACGTCGCCCTTCTTGGCGTCGCCGCGCAGCACGAGGTCGAGCGTCTCGGCCGTCATCACCACGCGACCTTCGGCGACGGCGATGCGCTTGGTCGACGCCTTGTCGGAGACGTCGACCATGCGGGCCTCGCCCCGCGCGCCGATATGGGTGAGCTGCGGCTCGTCGGTCATGCAGGGGTCCGGGTTGGTTCGCGGAACGGTGTCGTTGTCGGGTTCGATCACTCGGCGGCCGGTGCGGCGGCGCCGCGGCCGAGCAGGGTGCGGGTTGCCGCCGTCACGTCGGCCTGGCGCATCAGGCTCTCGCCGATCAGATAGGTCGAGATGCCGACGCGCGCGAGGCGGCTGAGGTCGTCGGGCGTGAAGATGCCGCTCTCGCCGACCAGCACGCGGTCCTTCGGCACCAGTGGCGCGAGGCGCTCGGAGACCTCGAGCCTCGTCTCGAAGGTCTTGAGGTCGCGGTTGTTGATGCCGAGGAGGCGCGACGAGAGCTTCAGGGCGCGTTCCAGCTCGGCCTCGTCGTGCACCTCGATCAGCGCGTCCATGCCGTGCTCGGCCGCGGTCTCCTCGAGGTCGCGGGCGGTGCGGTCGTCGACCGCCGCCATGATGATCAGGATGCAGTCGGCGCCGAGCGCGCGCGCCTCGACGACCTGATACGGGTCGTAGAGGAAGTCCTTGCGGATCACCGGCAGCGCCGTCGCGGCGCGCGCCGCGATCAGGTGGTCGGGGCGGCCCTGGAAGCTCGGACCGTCGGTCAGCACCGACAGGCAGGTGGCGCCGCCCGCCTCGTAGGCGCGGGCGAGCGCCGGCGGGTCGAAGTCGGCGCGGATCAGCCCGCGCGACGGGCTCGCCTTCTTGATCTCGGCGATGAGCGCCGGCTGGTGGCGCGCCAGCCGCCGCTCGATGTCGCGCAGGAAGCCGCGCGGCGGCGTCGCGGCCTTCGCCACCTCGGCGACCGCCATGTAGGGGTGCGCCTTCTTGGCGGCGGCGATCTCGGTGCGCTTGTAGGCTTCGATCTTCTGCAGGATGTCGGCCATCGGGCTCACGCCTCGCGCTCGGGTCTTCGGGACGCCACGTCCGGGCTCACGCGTTCGACACGGCGATCAGCCGGCCGAGGCTGCCCTCGGCGGCGCCCGTGTCGATCGACTGGGCCGCGAGCGCGACGCCGCTGGCGAGATCGGCGGCCTTGCCGGCGACGACGAGCGCGGCGGCCGCGTTGAAGATCGCGACGTCGCGATACGGGCCCTTGCGGCCTTCCAGCACGGCCTTGAGCGCGACCGCATTGGCGGCGGCGTCGCCGCCGCGCAGCGCCTCCGGGGCGGCGCGGGGAAGGCCGACCTCCTCGGGCGTGATCTCGAAGGTCGTGACCGTGCCGTTCTCCAGCGAGGCGACCGCGGTCGGGCCCGCCGTCGTGATCTCGTCGAGCCCGTCGGAGCCGTGCACCACCAGGGCGCGCTCGGAGCCGAGATTCTTCAGCACATGGGCGAGCGGCTCGACCCACTGGCGCGAGAACACGCCGACCATCTGGCGCTTGACGCCGGCCGGGTTCGACAGCGGCCCGAGCAGGTTGAAGATCGTGCGGGTGCCGAGCTCCACCCGGGTCGGCCCGACATGCTTCATCGCGGGATGGTGCACGGGCGCGAACATGAAGCCGATGCCGGCCTCGCGGATGCAGCGGCCGATCTGCTCCGGCGAGAGCTCGATGCGCACGCCGAGCGCGGCGAGGACGTCGGCGGCGCCCGACTTGGAGGAGAGCGCGCGGTTGCCGTGCTTGGCCACCGGGACGCCGGCGCCGGCGACGATGAAGGCCGCGCAGGTCGAGATGTTGAACGAGCCGGAGGCGTCGCCGCCGGTGCCGACCACGTCGACGGCGCCCGCCGGCGCCTCGACCTTGAGCATCTTGGCCCGCATCGCCGAGACGGCGCCGGTGATCTCCTCGACGGTCTCGCCGCGCACCCGCAGCGCCATCAGGAGCGCGCCCATCTGCGACGGCGTCGCCTCGCCCGACATCATCCGGGCGAACACCGCGGCGGCCTGCTCGCGGGTCAGCGGCGCGCCCGTGGCGACCTGCGCGATCAGCGTCTTCAGCTCGACCATTGGAAGCCTCACTGCGGCCGGGACGCCGGGCGCCCGTCGGTCCGGCCCGCCGCCTCGTTGAAGGCGCGGGCGATGTCGAGGAAATTCTTCAGGATCAGATGGCCGTGCTCGGACTTGATGCTCTCGGGGTGGAACTGCACCCCGTGCACGGGCCGCGTCTTGTGCTGCATGGCCATGATCAGCCCGTCGGTCTCGGCCGTCACGGCGAGGTCGTCGGGCAGGGTGCCACGCTCGACCACCAGCGAGTGGTAGCGGGTCGCCCGGAACGGACCGTTGATGCCGCGGAACAGGCCCTGGCCCTCGTGCGACATCTCGGAGAGCTTGCCGTGCACCGGCACGGGGGCGCGCACGACCTGTCCGCCGAACGCCTGGCCCATCGCCTGGTGGCCGAGACAGACGCCGAGCATCGGTACGGTTGCCGAGGCCTTGTCGATCAGCTCCAGGCAGATGCCGGCCTCGTTGGGCGTGCACGGCCCCGGCGACAGCACGATCGCTTCCGGCGCGGCCGCGAGCACCGCGTCGGCCGTCACCTTGTCGTTGCGGTGGACGACGACGTCCGCCCCCAGCCCGCCGAGATAGTGGACGAGGTTGAAGGTGAAGCTGTCGTAGTTGTCGATCAGGACGATCATGGCGCCCGCCGCCCCCCTCTCGGGTCTTAGACCGCGCGGGCAAAGGGGGTCAAGGCGCGGCCGACCCGGCTCGGCGTCCACCGCATCGCCGGCGGCGATCGCCCGCGGGTCCACGCGAGCGCGCGCGGGCCACCGCGCCCCGTGCATCCCTACCATTCCAAACAGAGGTACGATGTTCAGGAGAAATTATGAAACGCGGGCTAATTCGAAAGTCGAGGTTTCGAATGGGTGGCTGGAAATGCGCATTAGGACGATGTTCCTTATCTGCCTGGCCGGAGCGTCCGTGCCGGGGTTGGTGACAGCCGGTATGCTGGTTCAGGACGGTCTCGCGCGGGTGTCTCGCGCGCGCGTCTCCGGGGACGCCGTCGCGGTCGTGACGACGGCGATGCGGATCCCGGAGAGCCTCGCCGCCGAGCGCGGCCACTACAACCTCGGCCTCTCCGCCGATGCGGCCATGGATGCGGCCACGCGGGCGACGATCGCCAAGCAGCGCGAGGAGACCGATGCGCGGCTGGCGGCGGCCGTCGACCTGCTGCGCGGTTCGTCGCTCGACTCCCGCGGGCCGATCGAGACGCTCGGCCGGGTCGCCGCCGATCTGAAGAACCTCCGACAGGGCGTGGACGCTGCCGTGGCGCGGCCGAAAAAGGAGCGTGATCCGGAGGCCTTTTCGGCCTCTGTCGTCCTGTCCGACAAGACCTACGCGACGCTCGACTCTCTGGTCGACGCGGTCGACGCCGCGGCCGCCGGCCAAATCCGGGGAGTCGCGACCTATATCGACATCGCCCGCAAGAGCGCGGCGATGCGGCTCAACGGCGGCGATCGCGGCACCGTCCTGATCCAGGCGATGAACTCCGGCGCGCCGATGACCCGCGAGCAGCTCGACCGCATCGCCGAGATGCGCGGGCGCATGGAGCAGGACTGGCTCAGCATCGTCGCGGCCTCCCGCCGGCTCGGCGATCCGCCCCAGGTGGCGGAGGCGATGGCGGCGGTGAAGCAGCGCTTCTTCGGCGAGATCGGCGCCCTCTACGCGCAGATCATGTCGGCCGGGCTGAGCGACGGAAAGTACCCGATCTCGATCCCCGATTATCGGCGCCGCCACCTTCCCGGGCTGCAGAGCATCCTGCTGCCGCGCGACGCGGCGCTCGCCACCGCGGCCGAGGTGGTGGCGGCCGAGCGGCACGACGCCCTCGTCCAGCTCGTTCTCGCGCTCGCCTTCATGGCGGTCGCGGTCGCTGCCGTGGCGGGCGCCGCCGTCGCCTTCGGGCGTCGGGTACTGCGGCCGGTCGCCGACCTCACCGGGGTGATCGGCAAGCTGGCCGAGAAGCAGAACGACGTCGCGGTGCCGGGCCGCGACCGCTCCGACGAGCTCGGCGACATGGCGCAGGCGCTCGAGGTCCTGCGCGAGAACGCCATCGTGGCCGAGCGGATGAGTGCGGCCCGCGACGCCGAGCGCCAGGCCAAGGACGAGCGGGCGCAGCGCGTCGACGCCGTGACGAACCGCTTCCAGACCGAGATCGGCGAATTGGTGCGCAGCCTGTCGGCGGCCGCCGCCGGCATGGAGGCGACGGCGCAGTCGCTGAGCGCGACGGCGCGCGACAGCACCAGCAAGGCGACCGCCGTGGCGGCCGCCGCCGAGCAGACCTCGGTCAACGTCCAGACCGTCGCGACGGCGGCCGAGGAGCTGTCCGTCACCACCCAGGAGATCGGCCGGCAGGTGGCGCAGTCCTCGTCCATCGCCGACCGCGCCGTGGAGGCGGCGCGCCACACCGACGCGACCGTGCAGCGGCTCGCCGACGGCGCCCACAAGATCGGCGAGGTGGTCGGGCTCATCCAGACCATCGCGTCGCAGACGAACCTGCTGGCGCTCAACGCCACCATCGAGGCGGCCCGGGCCGGCGAAGCCGGCAAGGGCTTCGCGGTCGTCGCCTCGGAGGTGAAGTCGCTCGCCAACCAGACCGCCACGGCGACCGAGGAGATCGCCGCTCAGATCGCCGACATCCAGGACGCCACCAGCGACGCCGTCGACGCGATCCGCGGCATCGCCGGCACCATCGACGAGGTGAGCCGCATTTCGACGACGATCGCCTCGGCGATCGAGGAGCAGGCGGCGGCGACCCGCGAGATCGCCCGCAACGTCCAGGAGGCGGCGCGCGGCACCCAGCAGGTGTCGGGCAACATCGTCGGCGTCACCCAGGCGGCGACGGCGGTCGGCGGCGCCGCCGGCGAGGTCCTCGACGCGGCCGGCGCGCTCGCCCGCCAGTCGGATCGCTTGAAGCAGGGCGTCGATGGATTTTTGGAGGAGGTCCGCGCCGCCTGACACTGCTTCGAGGGGGGACGGCTGGTCGCCCACGGCGACGCCGACCGTCTCCCCGCCGCGTTTCGGGCGCGCGGCGCTTTCGAGGGCGATCTAGAAAAGGCGGCCCTGGCCGTCGTCCGGCACTTCGACGAAGCGGCCGGCGTCGGCGAGGTCGGCGCGCAGCCGCATCGCCTGGGCGAGGATCTCCTCGATGGTCGGGGCGCTGGCGATCTCGAAGGTCGCGGGGCCGGCGACGCGCAGCTCGACGGTCGAGCCTTCCTGCAGGCCGAGCACCTCGACGACCTCCTTGGGCAGGCGCACCGCCAGACTGTCACCCCACTTCGCGACCTGCACCTCGGCCTCCGCAATTCGACGTCTCGAGAACGGCGGGTGTCCTACCGATCCGGCCGCACGGACGCAACCGGAAACCCGCCATGCCGGCCATGATCCGAAAACGGGGAGGTGGGCTAGTTCAGCGGGTTAGGTATCGCTCGGAGGTTTCGGTTCGCAAGCGGGGCCGCCATCGTCGTCCGGGAACCGGCGGTGCGCCGCCGATCTCTTGCCCCGCTACTGCCCGCGCTTCGCCGCGCTGGCGAACCGGCGCGCCTCCTCGGCGGCGCGGAACAGGGCCTTGGCCTTGTTGACGCATTCCTGCTGCTCGGCGGCCGGGTTCGAGTCCGCGACGATGCCGGCGCCGGCCTGGACATACATGGTCCCGTCCTTCACCAGCGCGGTGCGCAGCACGATGCACGAGTCCATCTCGCCCGCCGCCGAGAAGTAGCCGACGCAGCCGGCGTAGAGGCCGCGCTTCTCCTTCTCCAGCTCGTCGATGATCTGCATGGCCCGCACCTTCGGCGCGCCCGAGACCGTGCCGGCCGGAAAGCCCGCCGCCAGGGCGTCGAGCGCGTCGTGCGAGGAGCTGAGTGTGCCCTCGACGTTCGAGACGATGTGCATCACCTGGCTGTAGCGCTCGATGAAGAACTGGTCCGTCACCGTAACGGTGCCGATCTCGGCGACCCGGCCGACATCGTTGCGGCCGAGGTCGAGCAGCATCAGGTGCTCGGCGCACTCCTTCGGGTCGGCGAGCAGCTCCTCCTCCAGCGCCTTGTCCTCGTGCGGGGTGGCGCCCCGCGGCCGGGTGCCGGCGATCGGCCGGATCGTCACGGTGTTTTCGCGCACCCGCACCAGAATCTCGGGGCTGGACCCGACCACCGCGTAGCCGCCGAGATCGACGAAGAACAGGAACGGCGCCGGGTTCACGCGGCGCAGCGCGCGATAGAGTGCGAAGGGCGGCAGCGCGAACGGCGTCGAGAACCGCTGCGCCAGCACGACCTGAAAGATGTCGCCGGCCGCGATGTACTCCTTGGCCCGCCGCACCATCGCGGCGTACTCGTCCGGCGTGGTGTTGGAGACGGGTGCCGGGTCCGGCAGCTCGGCGATCGTCGCGGCCTGCTCCTTCAGGAGCGGGCGGTCGAGCGCGTCGACCACGGTGGTGAGCCGCTCCACGGCGCGCGCGTGGGCGAGGCGGGCCGGGACGGCAGGATCGGGCCGCACCGGCGTCACCACCGTGATGGTGTCCTTCACGGCGTCGAACACGATGACGATGGTCGGCCGCAGCAGCACGGCGTCCGGGATGCCGATCGGGTCCGGATTGGCGGCCCCGATCTCCTCCATCTGCCGCACCATGTCGTAGCCGAGATAGCCGAAGACGCCGGCCGCCATCGGCGGCAGCGCGTCGGGCAGCACGATGCGGCTGTCGGCGATCAGCTTGCGCAACGCCGCGAGCGGCGGCTCGGGGCAGGGCGTGACAGTATCGGGAACCCCGCGCCCCGGTCGCGCGATCTCGGCTTTGCCGTCGCGCACCCGGAATACGAGGTCGGGATCGAGCCCGATGATCGAGTAGCGGCCGCGCACCGCGCCACCTTCGACCGACTCCAGGAGAAAGCTCGCCGGCTTGCCGTCCGCCACCTTGATGAAGGCGGAGACCGGCGTCTCCAGGTCGGCCACCAGCGTGGTGGAGACGACCTGGGCGATGCCGCGCCCATAGGCGTCCACGAAAGCGTCCGCCTGCGGTTCGATCTGCATGTCACGCCACGCTCGCGTCGGCCGTCTTACTGCTCGGCCGAGCCCCGTCCGACGGCCTGCGCGAGCGCCGTCTGGTTGATCTTCACGTTCAGCTCGTTCTGCAGCTGGGCGACGTACTGCGCCATCACGTCGTCCGCATAGGCGTTGCGGAGCTGCTCGACGAGCTTCTTGACGTCGGCGCTGCCGGCGTCGAAGGGCGGCGGCTTGATGTCCGTCACCTTGAAGACGATGCGCTCGGTCGGGCCGGAGCCCGCCGCCGTGCCGACGCCGTCCTTCGGCGTCTTGAACACCAGCTCGACGACGTCGGTCGGCAGCGGCCCGCGGGCGCGCCGCTTCAGCGCCGGGGCGGTCTCGACCTTGAGGCCGTCCTTGGTCGCGACATCGGCGAACCAGCCGCCGGCCTTGAGCGCCTCGACCATCTGGTTCGCCTTGGCGGTCAAGCGCTTGCCGATCTCGTCGGAGCGCCAGCGCTCGGCGACCCGGTCCTTGACCTCGTCGAACGGCCGCTCGCGCGACGGCGTGATGCCGGCGACCTCGTACCACAGGGAGCCGCCGCCCGTGATCGACAGCGGCTCGTTCTCGACGCCGATCTGGGTCGCGAAGACGGGGCCGAGCACGTCGACATTGGCGGGCAGCGCGGTAGTCTGGCCGTCCGGTGTGCGGCCGGAGCGGTCGACCGCGTCGATGGTGCGCACCGGCAGCTTGAACTTGGCGCCGATCTCGTCGAGCCGGCTGCCGGCGGCGAGCTCGTCCTCGATCTTGTCGCGCAGGTCGGCGAGCGACGCGCGGGCGCGGTCGACCGCGAGGTCCTTCTTGATCTGCGCCTCGATCTCGGCGAACGGCTGGGTGTGGCCCGGCTCGATCTTGGTCACCCGCAGGATCGCGGTGGTGAAGCGGCCGGTGACCGGGGCGCTGATGCCGCCGTCCGGCAGGCCGAAGGCGGCCTCGGCGATCGCCGGGTCGAGCATGTCGGCCTTCGCCACCAGGCCGAGATCGAGATCGGCGGGGGCGACGTTGCGCTCGGCGGCGAGCGCCTCGAACGTGGTGCCGGCGGCGAGCTTCTCCTGGGCCGCCTTCGCCTCCTCGGGCGTCGGGAAGGCGATCTGCTGCACCTGCCGCTTCTCCGGCACGGTGAAGCGGGTCTGCGCCGCCTCGTAGGCCTGCTTGGCGTCGGCGTCGCTGACCTCGATGGTGCCGGCGATCTGCTCCGGCGTCAGCTCGAGCAGCATCACCTTGCGGTATTCGGGCGCGCGGAACAGGAACTTGCGCTGGTCGTAGTAGGCCTGCAGCTCCTCCGGGGTCGGAACCGGAAGGTCGCCCGCCTTGGCGGCGTCGAGCACGACATAGTCGACGAAGCGTTCCTCGTTCTCATAGCGGGCCATCGCCTCGGCCGTCGTCACCGGGGCCGCGACCTCGCCGCCGATCGAGCCGGCGAGCTGGCGGCGCAGCGACATGCGGCGCTGCTCGGCGATGAAGCGCTGCTCGTTGTAGCCGGCCTGGCGGATCAGATAGGCGAAGCGCTGCTGGTCGAACTTCCCGTCGATGCCGCGGAACACCGGATCCTGCATGATCTGCCGCACCACCTCCTCGTCCGACACGGCGAGGCCGAGCTGGCGGGCGCGCTCGTCGAGCACGGCCTCGGCGATCAGGGTGGTGAGGATCTGGCGGTCGAGCCCGGCGGCGCGCGCCTGGTCGGGCGTGATCGGCCGGCCGATCTGGCGGCCGTACTGCTGCAGCCGGTCGTTGTAGGTCTGCCGGAACTGCTCGATGGTGATCTCGCTCTTGCCGATGGTCGCGACCGTCGACACGCCGAAGCCGCGGAAGATGTCGCCGATCCCCCAGATCGCGAAGCTGATGACCAGGAAGCCGACGACGGCCGCCATGACGATCTTGCCGAGCCAGTTGGATGAGGCTTTGCGGATTCCGCGGAGCATGAGTCCTGTTCGCAATGGTTGGGGGCGCCTTCACGCGACATCCGTGGGTCGGGTCGAGGAAGCGGGCCCCGTCGATCGGTCGCGCTGCCCGCCGGCCAGGCCGGCGGCGCGCGTGGGGGAGCGCCGTCGCGGACGATCATCGTCGGCCGGTCGGCGGCGGCGCGCATCATAGGGGGGGCGCCGCACCCCCGCAACTTCGCCGAAAGGCCTGAGGCACGACGGATTTTGTCGCACCGGCGGTACGATCGTGGCATAACCCGGGCGACCCTGAGAGGCCCCGGTCGGGCCGGCCGGCGCGCGGCGTCGCGCCTTCGATTCGGGCCTTCGAGCATCGCGAGGACGAGATGGCGGCTGAGCGGCGCCCGCTGGTGGCGGGCAACTGGAAGATGAACGGGCTGAAGGCCTCCCTGAACGAGATCAGCCTGATCTCCCAAGGGCTCGACGGGCTGTGGCGGACCACGGACATCCTGATCTGCCCGCCCGCCACGCTGGTCTACACGGCGGCCGCGGTGGCGATCGGCACCAAGGTCGCGATCGGAGCGCAGGACTGCCACGCCGAGCCGTCGGGCGCCTTCACGGGCGACATCGCGGCCGAGATGCTGGCCGAGGCCGGGGCGACCGCCGTGATCGTCGGCCACTCGGAGCGCCGCACCTACCACAAGGAGAGCGACGCCGAGGTGCGCGCCAAGGCGCTCGCCGCCTGGCGGGCGGGCCTGACCGCGATCGTCTGCATCGGTGAGACCAAGGACGAGCGGGTCGCCGGCAAGACGCTGGAGGTGCTAGGCGTGCAGCTCGCCGGCTCGCTGCCCGACGGGTCGACGGCGGCGAATCTCGTGGTCGCCTACGAGCCCGTGTGGGCGATCGGCACCGGCCTCACCCCGACGGTGGCCGACGTCGCCGAAGCGCACGGCTTCATCCGCGACCGCCTGGTGGCGCGCTTCGGCGCCGAAGGGGAGGGCGTGCGGGTCCTCTACGGCGGCTCGGTGAAGCCGTCGAACGCCGCCGAGCTGATGGCGGTCGCCAATGTCGACGGCGCCCTGGTCGGCGGCGCCAGCCTCAAGGCGACGGACTTCTTGGGGATCGCGGGGGCGTATCGGTAGACGCGAGTCTCTCGGCCGGAGCGTCGTCGCCGGGCTCGACCCGGCGACCCATCTCCCTGCGACAGAACGCTTTTTGATGAAGTGATGGATGCGCGGGTCGAGCCCGCGCATGACTCTTCTCCGCGCGGCACAAGCGATTTGTGCATCCCATGGCGCGGTCGCGGACGAGCGGGACCGAGCGGCCACCTGCTGCGGAATTCGCCTCCGCTTTTACCGGACCTTACGAATTCCGTGAGATGATTCGCCTCGGCCGCGACCCCGGCCGTTGCCCCGGCCTGCGGCGCCGGAGGCGTGCCATGAACAACCCTGTGACCCCCGACCCCTTCTCTCGATTCCTCGACATCGCCGGACTCTCCTTCAGCGCCCAGGCCGTCATCGCGATGCGCACCATGACGCTCGCGCGCGGCGGTCCCGCCGCGTTCCGCGAGGCGCACCGCATGGTCGCCGAGAAGGTCGTCGCCGGCCTCGAGGCCGAGGCGGCCGCGATGCGCACGCTGCTGACCGGCGGCAGCTTCGACGACGCCGCCCAGCAGGCGCTCGTCCCGGTGCGCCGCTGCGTCGAGGACAACATCCGCCGCCTCTCGCGCCCGCCGTACTGAGCCGCGCCGAACGCGCGCGTCCGTCCCGCGTTGGTCCGCAGCGAGGCGGGCGACGGGCGATCTTCTCATGACGG
This sequence comes from Rhodoplanes elegans, assembly GCF_016653355.1. GTDB lineage: Bacteria > Pseudomonadota > Alphaproteobacteria > Rhizobiales > Xanthobacteraceae > Rhodoplanes > Rhodoplanes elegans. The sequence goes on from NZ_NHSK01000164.1 coordinate 56,382, forward strand.
ACGAGACGGCGGACTGCGTGATCGTCGGCGGCGGGCCGGCCGGGCTCACCGCGGCCATCTACCTGGCGCGCTTCCGCCGCCGCGTCGTGCTCTACGATGCGGGCGAAAGCCGCGCCGCGTGGATCCCGGAATCCCACAACTATCCGGGCTTTGCCGGCATCGCCGGGCCGGCCCTCCTGATGCGGCTGCGCGACCAGGCGGAGCGCTACGGCGCCGACCTTCGGCACGGCGAGGTCGAGCGGCTGGTGAAGCCGGACGGCCTGTTCGAGGCGTCCGTCGGGACCGCGGTGGTGCGGGCCCGCGCCGCCCTGATCGCCACCGGCATCGTCGACGAGAGCCCCGCGTTGCCCGCCCTGCAGGCGCTGGTGAAGGCGGCGCGGGTGCGCTACTGCCCGGTCTGCGACGCCTACGAGGCGATCGACCAGACGATCGGCGTCGTCGGGCCGATCCGGCGCGCCACCGCGAAGGCGCTGTTCCTGCGCACCTTCAGCCGGTCCGTCGTGGTGCTGCCGCTCGACGACGAGCGGCTTCCGGAGAACGAGGCCCGCGAGGCCGCGGCGGCCGGTCTGACGATCGCGCCGGGGCCGATCCACGACCTCGCGCCCGACGGCGACCGGATCGTCGCGACGGCGGCGGACGGCGCCCGCATCGGGCTCGACGTGCTCTATCCGGCGATGGGCGCGCAGGCGCGCTCCGATCTCGCCATTTCGCTCGGCGCCCATGCGACCGACGGCGGCTGCCTCACCGCGGACGGCAAGCAGCAGACCGCCGTGCCGCTTCTCTTCGCCGCCGGCGACGTGACGACCGACCTCCACCAGATCAGCGTCGCCACCGGCCACGCGGCCATCGCCGCGACCGCCATCCACAACGCGCTGGACCGGAATTTCTGCTGAGCGCGATCAGCCGGCCGCGCTAGATCACCTCGCTGGTCATTCCGGGGCGGCGCGTAGCGCCGAACCCGGAATCCAGCCCGGATCCACGAGTTCGCCGCTGGATTCCGGGTTCGCGCCTCCGCCGCGCCCCGGAATGACCGAGAGCTGATCCATCGGAATCAGGATCAGCGGTTGGTGCCGAACCTGAACAGCGTCGCCCCGGGCCGCAGCGCGTCCGCCGCGGCGCCGGTGGCGCGGGCGAGGGCGGGATCGTCGGCGGTCGTCGCCAGCGGCTCGAGCCGGTCGGCGACGCCTTCGGGATCCTCGGAGAAGCCGGCGAGCATCGTCAACGCGCTCTCGGCGCGCGACCGCATCGCGGCCGTGCGGGTCTCGTCGCGGGCGAGCGTCTGCAGATCCATGACGGCGTGGCCGAGATTGAGGGCCGCGAGCAACCCCTGCGGGGCGGCGTCGCCGAAATCGCCGGCGCGGCGCAGATGCAGGAGGAGCCGCAGCATGCGGAGCGAGGCGTGCGGGTTCCAGCCGGCACGCGCGCTCGGCGCGAAGCGGGCGATCATGGCCGCGATGTCGGACCGGATGGCGCCGGCCGCCGCGGCGGCGTGGATCTCGGACTGGCGCGGCATCAGCAGATGCCCGCCGCTGGCGAGGCCCGCGGCGACCACCAGGGCGAGGGAATCGATCAGCACGGTGCCGACCTGTGTCGTCGCCGGCAGTCCGGCCTGGCTCGCCAGCAGGAAGCACATGTTGAAGTCCATGGCCGGGATCGCGGTCTTGGGGCTCGACCGCAGGAGCGCGCCCACGACGATGAAGGGCAGCACCGAGAGCACCACGGCGGGCACGCTCGGCACCGTGGGCTGGACCGCGAGCCGATAGAGGATCGCGGCCAGCACGCCCGCGACGACGCCGCCGAACAAGAGCGGCGCGATCTTCTGCGGCGTCGGCATCGAGCCGAGCACCATGGAGAAGATGCAGATGCCGAGCGCCGCCAGCTCGGCCGCCGGGAAGCCGGTCCACCAGCCGACGAGGCCGGCCGCGAAGGTCGCGGAGCCGGCGGCGAGCCCGGTGTCGCGGGCGAGGATCCAGTCGCGATAGGGCGCGAGATAGCGGGCCTTGGGACCGAACGAGGTGGCGTCGGCCGCCCCCGGCTCGGCGAACAGCGCGCGGCCGGCGGCGAGGATCTGTTCGAGCGAGGCGGCGATGCGAACGACCTCGGGCGGCCCTGCCGAGAGTTCTGGCCCGAGCGACAGCACGGCCGTGCCGCCGGGCGGTCCGCGCAGCACCGCGGCGACCGCGTGCAATCGTTCCGCCAGCCCGGCTGGCAGCGCCTCGCCGCGGCGGACCCGGGCGCCGGCGCCGCGGCCCGCCGCCATGATCTCGATCGCGCCCGACACCAGCGCGTTGACGTGGCGCAGCCGCCGATAGCCCTCGACCGAGCCGGCCGAGACCATCACGGCGAGCGCGTCGACGTCGGCGATCTCGGCCAGCACGGCGCGCTCGTCGTCGGCCGACGGCCGTCCCGCCGTGCCGGCGACCGCGGTCGCCGCGAAGCTCACCGCCTCGGCCGCGAGCTTGCGGGCGCGCCGGTAGAAGGCGTCGCGGCGCGAGAAGGGCGTGATCAGCCCCATCACCAGCGTGACGACCAGGACGCCGATGAACGTGCATTCGACACGGGCGACGGCGATCTCGGTGGCGTGCTCCGGCGCCAGCACCGAGGGGAACACCACCACGGCCGCCGTCATGCCGACCATGAACGTACCGTACGAGTGGACGCCGCGCAGGATGTGGGTGAGCCCGGCCCCGATCGCGACCACGACGGCGAGCAGCGCGAGCTCCGCCACCGGCTGGCCGAGCCGCACGATGGCGAAGCCGAGCGCCGCGCCGAGCCCGGTGCCGACCAGGCGGTAGAAGGCGCGCTCGATGAGGAGGCCGCGCGAGGCCTGCGCCACCACGAAGACCGGCATGGCGGCCCAGTAGGCGTTCTGGACGTGCAGGGCGGCGGCGATCGCGAAGGCGAGCCAGGCCGAGCCGGCGAGGCCGGCGGCATGGAGGAGGGAGGCGCGGTCGAGGCCCGACCAGCGTTTCAGGGTCGCGAGCATGAGGATCCGGGGGTGGCAGGCGGCGGCAATGCTGCACTGCGGCACCGTTGTGCCCCGGACGGTGCCGCATGGCAACCCGCGGAGGCGGCAACTCCGGAATGCTCGTCCCGCGGTTGCGGTCGGGGCTCCAGCCGCGCGGCAGTGGAGGCCCGAGCGTCGGGGTGCGGCTTATCGGGTATAAGGAATGGTTTTAAAGGGAGCTTCTGTGCACAAAGAAAAGGCATTTTCAAAATCCATCATGAAAAAGGGTTGAAGGTGGTTTTGAAAGACGTATCTCGAAGGAGGCATGGATTGCATGCCGTGATCAGAAGGCACTTTGAGATGACCATCACTGTCTCGCTCGAGGCGCTGATCGAGCTGTGCAGGCTGACGGATCGCCGTCCGCTGCTCGCCAGGGCACAGGCGAACACCGAGATGCCGAGCGATGTTCTGCTCGATTATTCCGTCGTTTACGCCCTGTGGCCCGATGCCGCCGAGCCGGCCGGCTATGGGCTCCTGATGGTCGAGGGCTTCGACCACTACGTCCCGGGCGCCATGGAGAACGTCGGCGTGTTCATGTGCCGCGACCGCGCCGAGGCCGCCGCCTGGTTCGATCTCGCACATCCTGCCAAAACACCCGAAAAAGCCCAGGCACTCGCGGCGTAATAACTATATCCACGCCGTCACGAGTGTCGTGAAAGGCGTTCAGGAATAGGCCGGCTCGCCCACGAACGAATTTTGATACCAGCGGCCTTCAACCCTGACTCTCACCGTCACCCTGAGGTGCTCGGGCGAAGCCCGAGCCTCGAAGGGCGACGGCCCGGGCCGCATCCTTCGAGGCTCGCCTGCGGCGAGCGCCTCAGGATGACGGGTCGAGGTTCGGGGCCGCTGATATGATCCGTCCCGTCCCCCGAGGTGCTCGGCTGAAAGTCGAGCTCGAAGGACGACGGCGGGAGCTTTCATCCTTCGAGACTCGCCGTCGGGGAGCTCCTCGGGAGACCGGCGGGAGCGTAGCTCGAGCGCTCGCCCCTCACTTCGCCTTCTGGGTCTCCTTCACGTCAGTGAAGGTGATGTTCGGGGCGCGCTCGCGCGTGTAGCCGAGATAGAACTCGTTGCGGGCCAAGTAGACGAGGTCGCCGTCGAGATCTTCGGCGATGCCGGAGCGGTTCGCCGCCACGAAAGTCTCGAACGCCGTCTTGTCGTCCGAGGCGATCCAGCGGGCGAGCTGGAACTCGGCCGGCTCGAACTCGACCGGCAGGCCGTACTCGGCGGCGAGCCGCGCCTTCAGCACGTCGAGCTGCAGCGGGCCGACGACGCCGACCAACGCCGGCGAGCCGTCGGTCGGGCGGAACACCTGGACGACGCCTTCCTCGGCCAGCTCCTGCAGCGCCTGCTTGAGCTTCTTCGCCTTCATCGCATCGGACAGTCGGACGCGCCTGAGGATTTCAGGAGCAAAGCTCGGCACGCCGACGAAGGTGATGTCGCGGCCCTCGGTCAACGTGTCGCCGATGCGCAGCGTGCCGTGGTTCGGGATGCCGACCACGTCGCCGGCGAAGGCCTCGTCGGCGAGCGAGCGGTCCTGGGCGAAGAAGAAGTGCGGCGTCGACAGCGTCACCGGCTTGCCGGTGCGCACCAGCTTCGCCTTCATGCCGCGCACCAGCTTGCCCGAGCAGAGGCGCGCGAAGGCGATGCGGTCGCGGTGGTTCGGATCCATGTTCGCCTGGATCTTGAACACGAAGGCCGACATGCGCGGGTCGGCGGCGTCGATCGGCCCGGCGTCCGAGTTCTGCGCTCGCGGCGGGGGCGCGAACCGGTGCAGGCCGTCCAACAGGTCGCGGACGCCGAAGTTCTTCAGGGCGCTGCCGAAATAGACCGGGGTCAGATGGCCTTCGAGGAACGCGGCGAGATCGAAGCGCGGGCACGCCTCGGAGACCAGCTCCATCTCGGCCGCGATCGCGCCGGCGTCGAGCGAGGCGTTCAGCGCCGCGATCTCGCTCATCTCCATGTGCATGGGCGGGCCGGAGTCGTCCTTGGCGTCGAGCAGCCGCACGCCGCCGCGCTCGATGTCGAAGGTCCCGACGAAGTCGCGGCCGCGGCCGATCGGCCAGGTCATCGGCGTCGTGTCGAGCGCCAGCGTCTTCTCGATCTCGTCGAGGATCTCGAAGGGATCGCGGCTCTCGCGGTCCATCTTGTTGATGAAGGTGACGATCGGAATGTCGCGCAGCCGGCACACCTCGAATAGCTTTCGGGTGCGCGCCTCGATGCCCTTGGCGGCGTCGATCACCATGACGGCCGAGTCGACGGCCGTGAGGGTGCGGTAGGTGTCCTCCGAGAAGTCCTCGTGGCCGGGCGTGTCGAGGAGATTGAAGACGCGGTCGCGGTAGTCGAACGTCATCACCGAGGTGACCACCGAGATGCCGCGCTCGCGCTCGATCGACATCCAGTCGGAGCGGGTGTCGCGCCGGTTCTTCTTGGCCTTGACCTCGCCGGCGAGATTGATGGCGCCGCCGAACAGGAGGAGCTTCTCGGTCAGCGTCGTCTTGCCGGCGTCCGGGTGCGAGATGATGGCGAAGGTGCGCCGGCGCTCGACCTCGCTCGCCAGCGGCGAGGCGGCGGCGGGCGCAGCGCTCTCGGGCGCGGCGAGAGCTGCGTCGGGCAGGGCGGACGAATCGGCGGCCGGCTCTGCGAGCGCCGGGTCCGGATCACGAAGCGGCTGGGTCATGCCGCGCCATGTGGCAGGGAATTGGCGCAGGGGCAAGGGCTGGGTGGTCATTCCGGGCCGGCGCAACGCGCCGGACCCGGAATCCAGCCGCGAACGCTGATGTCGCGACGCTGGATTCCGGGTTCGCCGCTGCGCGGCGCCCCGGAATGACTGGATGTGTCGCTGCTCTACTGCTTGGCCAGCGCGTCGATCGCCTGGGAAAAGCCCTTGAACGACACCGGGATGCCGACGTCGCGCTGGATCGCGTCCTTGTACTCGAGGCGGCCGGGCTCGGCCCGCGCCTTCAGGCGGCGCAGGAGGTCGTCCGGAATGTCGGCGTCGGCGAAGCAGCCGCCCGGTACGCAGCGCTTGAAGCCGAGCGCGATCGGCGCCTGCTTGTCGTCCAGCAGGAGGCGCGGCGCGGTGGCGAGCCAGACGTTGACGGGGATCTGCGCGACCAGCTTGTGCGGTCCGGTCTTGCCGGCGCGGCCGATGGCGATCTGCGAAACCGGACCGGCCTGACCCTGCTGCTGCTGGGCCTGGAACACCTCGCAGGTCTTCTGCTGGGCGCCGGGCGGCGTCTCGCAGCGCACCGTCCAGTCCTCGTAGGTCGCGGTGGTGCGGGTCGGCGCACCGCTGGCCGGCGCATTCTGGGTCGGAGCCGGCGTCGGAGCCTGGGCGAGGGCGGGCGACGCGGCCAGGACGGCCGTGACGATCGCCGTGGTGACGAGCGACGAGGCGAGGCAGAGCAGGGGGCTGCGGGGCATCGGTCCTTCCAGGAAGCGGGGTCAGTAGGTGGCGGTCACGCGCGCGTGGATGCGCCAGGTGCCGGCCGGCGTATGGGGGCCGTCGAGCAGCGCATAGCCGGCCGCGATGTTGGCCCGGAACGGGCCGACCGTGTCGTCGAAGCCGGCGCCCACCGAGGCGAGCGTCGTCTCGTAGCCGAAGAAGATGTCGCGGCCCCAGCCGACGTCGGAGAACACGTAGGGCACCAGCTTGTCGTTCAGGCCCTTGATCTTGAGCGCCTCGCCGAACGAGTAGCCCGGCAGGAAGAGCGTGTTGCGCGAGATCACGGCCTGGTCGACGGTGCGGTCCTCGGTCATGTAGCCGCGCACCGTGAAGGCGCCGCCGAGCGAGATGCGCTCGGTGTCGGGCAGCGGCTCGCCGGAGATCAGGGCGAACAGCTCGTTGGTCAGCACGAAGTCCTTCGGCAGCGGCGTCGTGTGGACATAAGCGACGGTGCCGTAGGCGTAGTGGATGTCGTCGACGCGCCCGTTGGTGAACACCTGCCACGCCGCCGAGGTGTTGCCCGGCAGCATGTGGCCCGGATTGGCCTTCAGCCGCACGTCGAGATCGTTCACGCCCCACGGGTCGCGGAAGCGGCCGGCCCAGCCGCCGACCATCTGGAACACGTCGGTCGAGAAGTCGGCGATCGGGAAGCCGACGAAGAACAATTCGCGGGTCTGGTGCTTGGTCTCGACGCCGAGCAGCAGGTCGCCGAACGCCCACGGCAGCACGTTCTGCACGGCGCTGCGGTGGAGTGCCGTGAGCTCGGTCGTGCGGGTGCGATAGCGCAGGAAGAGGTTCGGCTCCTCGTTGCTCTGCACGTAGTTGGCGATCAGCTCGAGGCTCGACCGCGGCCACAGCGGCACGATCGCCCGGCCGGCGTGGCTCTGGTACTTGGCCGTCTCGGGATCGTTGATCGGGTGACCGTCCTCGACCCAGAAGTCGCGGCTGCCGGTCGCCTGGTAGGAGGCGAGGACGTCGCCGGGCAGCCCGACATTGGTGCCGACGAACCAGCGGTCGCGGCTGGTGTAGAGCGTGCCGGTGTTGGCGTAGCCGGCGTAGACCTGCCAGGGCCGCGCCTGCTCGGTGGTGCGAAGGCTCAGATCCGCCTCGGCGAGGTCGCGGCCGGGGCCGAACACCGCCTCGACCCGCCGGAAGGGATTGCGGTTCAGCCAGTCGAGGTCGGTCTCGAGGTGGCGGCTGTCGATCGCCGCGCCCGGGGTCACCCGCACCCGGGTGCGGATGTGGTCGTGGCCGGTGCGCTCGGCCCCGGTCACCGTGATGCGGCCGGTCTTGTACTCGATCACGCGGACCTGGAGGGTGCCGCCGGTGATCTCCTGGGGCGGGATCGTTACCGAGACGAAGGCGCGGCCGGCGTCCTTGTAGACGGCCGAGATGGTCTTCTGCACCTCGGCGATCAGCTTGCGGCTGATCGGCTTGCCGAGCAGGGTGGATAGGCGGGTGCGCAAGCCCGCGGGGTCGATCGCCGGGATGCGCTCGACCTCGACCCCCTTGCGCTTGGGCGCCGCGAGCGGCTGGTCCTTGGCGCCGAGCAGGACGATGCCCGAGAGGGTGGCTCCCAGCGGCGTGTCGTCCTCGCCCTTGAGGAGGTCCGGGGTGATGTAGCCGACGGCCGGCGCCGTCCCGCGCGGCGGGGCGGGCGGCAGGTTGCGCTCGACATACTGGGCGCCGGCCGGCGCGGCCGCGGCGAGGAGGGCGAGCACGGCGAGCCCGGCGGCCGCAAAGCCGCGGGCCGCCAGGCCGGCGGCCGGCAGGGCGCGCGCGATACCGCCCGGCCGTTCGGCCGGGTGTCGTCGCGACGGCGGCCGCGCGGTCCCCCGCGACGGCTCGATCCCCGGCCATGCGCCGGCTCGCGTTCCAGTCCCCATTCCCGCCTGCCCTTACGCGACAACAAATTTTATTAGAAGAGGCCGAGGTTTGTCCCCGGTCCTTGAAGTCTCTCGTCAAGTCGCCACCGCGCGAACGCGGCGGGTCTCGGGCCGCCTCAGCGGAGCGGCATCGCCGGCATCACGCCCGGCCGCAGCGGCGGCGGGGCGATCTGCGAGGTCGCCGCCGGCACGATGCCGGCGAGCGAGCGGATCGGATCGATGAGCCCGGCGCCGACCTGCACGTCCTTGCCCGGTCCGAGCGGCTTCGCCGTCCGGGTGAGGATGCCGCGGACGTCGGCCGGCGTCAGGCTCGGCCGCGCCTCGATCAGCAGCGCCGCGACGCCGCTGACATGGGCGGCCGCGACCGAGGTGCCCGTGGTGAGCTGGTAGGCGCCCTCGGGCGAGGGCACCAGGACGTCGACGCCCGGCGCCGCGACGGCGATGTGCTTGCCGCGATTGGCCTGGATGAAGGGCTTGTCGTCGTTGTCGGTCGCCGAGACGGCGATGACGTTCGGGTCGGCCGCCGGATAGAGCGGCGGCGACTTCGGCCCGGCATTGCCGGCCGCGGCGATCAGCACGATGCCCTTCTTGCTCGCCGCCTCGAGCAGCCGCTCGGTCATCAGGTCGCGCGGGCCGGCGAAGCTCATGTTGATGATGCGCGGGTTCTTGGCGATCGCCCAGTCGAGCCCCTTCATCACCTGGGCCGTGGTCGCCTCGGCGCTCTTGTCGCTCTCCGAGAAGGCCCGCACGGCGAGGAGCCGGATGCCCGGCGCGACGCCGAGCAGCCGGGTGCGCGCCGCGATGGCGCCGGCCATGCCGGTGCCGTGGGTGTGCGGCCGGCTCGGTGCGCCGGTCGCGTCGAAGCGCTCGACCGGGACGCCCTGAAGGTCGGGGTGGCGCAGGTCGATCTCCGAGTCGATCACCGCGACCGTCACGTTGGCGCCGCGCACGCTCTTGTGGACGTCGCCGAGGCCGAGCTTCTGGATGACGTACTGGGCCGGGTCGCCGGTCGGCAGCGTGGTGCGGGCGGCGAGATCGCTGGCGAGATCGCTCGACCCGGAGGCGGCCGTCTCGGGCCCCCCGGGGTTCGGCGGGATCGAGCCGGTGCCAGTGTCCGCGGCCGGGTCGGCGGCCGGGTCGGCGGCGGGCGCGCCCGCCGGTACGCCCGCCTGTGCCAGGTTGTAGACGTAGTTCGGCTGCGCCGAGGAGACGATGCGGTTCTGCTCGAGCTGGCGGATCAGGGCGCGGATGTCCTGGCCGGCCTTCATCTGGAACTTGTAGAGGGTGCGGCCGGTGAGCCCGATCGTCTCGGCCGAGGCGATGTCCACGCCGAGCGCCCGGGCGATCGCCTCGACCTGGGCGCGCGACACGCTGGCCGGGATCTGCAGCACGATCTCGTTGGGGATGAACCGGGTCTCGCCGATCGGCGGGACGCCGCTCATCTGCTGCTCGCTCGGGGTGCGGTCGTGGCCCGGGCCGGGGGGCGGGCCGCCACCCGGATTGTTGCCGCCGGGGCCGCCGGCGCCGCGGCCGCCGCGTCCCCCG
>NZ_NHSK01000165.1 GCF_016653355.1 Rhodoplanes elegans
AGGACGGGTAGCCGTCCCATCCGCCCAGCCGTGCGATGATCCAGCGGCCCAGGCGAGACTGCGGCGTGGGTGCGAGTTTCTCTGCAGTGCGGTCCTGCCGCGATAGGCGGCATCGAGGGCGTCGAGCACGTCGAGCTCGTGGACCGTGAACGCGGTGCCGGCCGGCTCGGCACCCGATGCCGTCGCGGGCCTGCAGGAGGGCGAGCGTGACGGCGGCCGCCTTGGTGGCGACGGCGGCGAGCTTGAGCAGGCGGTCGGCGGTCTCGATCTGGCTGTCCTCGAGGCGCAGCCGCCCTTGCGTCTTCATCAGGCGGAACAGCTGCTCGATGGTCCAGCGCCGCCGATACCAGTCGACGATCCGCCACGCCGCCGCGGCGTCGTTAGGCCCGCAATCGAATCAGACTTCCCGCAACCCCGAAACCGTCGTTAACCCGAGTTCGGCGTCTTGGTCGAAACACGGTGTTGCTCTATGGGCAGAACTGCCTGTTGTAAAATATTATTAGCCTATCAGCACTATAAAAGGCGGACCGAAGATAGACCGCAGCAGAAAACAAGCCGCCGCATCAACCGGCGGAGGTCAGCGCGATACTATCCAATTATATTTCTTAGTTTCTTTGCGCGGAACGGGAAAGCCGCGCAAGGTCGGCGTCCACCATCTCCGCCACCAAGCCTTCGAGGTCGGTCTCGGCCGCCCAGCCGAGCCGCTCCTTCGCCTTCCCCGGGTTCCCGAGCAGCATGTCCACCTCGGCCGGCCGTAGGAAGCGCGGATCGGTGACGACGTGATCCTCCAGAGCGAGCCCGGCATGTGCGAAGGCGAGCCGACAGAAGTCCCGCACCGAGGCAGTGCGGCCCGTCGCCACGACGTAATCGCCCGGCGTGTCCTGCTGCAGCATCAGCCACATCGCCTTGACGTAGTCGCGCGCATGGCCCCAGTCGCGCTTGGCGTCGAGATTGCCCAGCGCGAGCTGCGTCTGCAGCCCGAGCTTGATGCGGGCGACGCCGTCGGTGATCTTGCGGGTGACAAACTCGATCCCGCGCAGCGGCGACTCGTGATTGAATAGGATGCCGCTTGAGGCGTGCAGGCCGAAGCTCTCGCGGTAGTTCACCGTCATCCAGTGGGCGTAGAGCTTGGCGGCCGCATAGGGAGAGCGCGGATAGAACGGCGTCGTCTCGGACTGCACCGGCTCCTGGACGAGCCCGAACATCTCAGAAGACGAGGCCTGGTAGAAGCGAGCCTGCGGGGCTTCGAGACGAACCGCCTCCAGCACGTTGGCGGCGCCGACTCCGGTGACATTGCCGGTGAGCAGCGGCTGGTTCCACGACGACTTCACGAAGGACTGGGCGCCGAGATTGTAGACCTCGTCCGGCTTCACGTCGCGCATCACTCGCATAAGTGACGAGAGGTCGATGAGATTGCCGTCAATCATGGTGATGCGGTCGGCAACACCGAGCCAGCGCAGCTTCTCGTCCATCACATCGGAGGCGCTGCTGCGGCGCACCAGCCCGTAAACGTCGTAACCCTTGTTGAGCAAGAACTGAGACAGATACGCCCCATCCTGGCCGGTGACGCCGGTAACTAGCGCACGCTTCATGTAGTGTCCTCTAACGCCGGAATCTCCGACATAACGCTCATTGAGCAGCCTTCTTACGAGGCATGGGTCGGCCAGTCCAGCGCTTCTGTCATTTATGCGCGTTTCAGAACAGCCGAAATACAAGCTTCGCGTGTCAAGTGGGAGACCGTATCCAATCCGGCAAGATTGACGGGGTTTCGGCTCTTCCGAAAAGCGGCTAAAGCAAGCTCTCGGCGGCTCTCGCGTTCAGTGGCCCTCGCGGGGGCTCGCTTCCACTGCTCGAAGCAGGTAAGGCAACAGTGGAAAGCGAGAAACCGGGATTGGGCCAGGATTTTCAAACGGATCTGTCCATGGCTCGTCCGAGAATCGTCCCCCTCCTGCTCGCCGGCGGCTCCGGCACGCGGCTCTGGCCGGTGTCGCGCGACGCGATGCCGAAGCAGTTCCTGCCGCTGGTCGGCGATCGCTCGACCTACCAGCAGGCGCTGGCGCGGGTCTCCAATCCGGNCTCCAATCCGGACCTGTTCGCGCCGCCGATCGTCATGACGGCGAACGACTTCCGCTTCTTCGCCAAGACCCAGGCCGAAGCGCTGGGGATCGATGCGACCGTCGTGCTGGAGCCGCTGCGGCGCGACTCGGGGCCGGCGATCGCGGCCGGCGCGGCGCTCGCCCGCAGCCGCGATCCTGGTGCCGTGGTGCTGGCGATCGCGGCCGATCACGTGATTCTCGATCAGGACGTGTTCGAGGCGACCTGCGCGGCGGGCCTCGAGGCCGCCGTCGCGGGGAACATCGTCACGTTCGGCATCCTGCCCGCGTCGCCGAAGACCAGCTACGGCTACATCCGCCGCGGCGAGAGCCTCGGCATCGCGGGCGTCGCCAAGGTCGCCGCCTTCGTCGAGAAGCCGGACGCCGCCACGGCCGCCCGCTACGTCGCCGACGGCTATCTGTGGAACTCGGGCAACTTCCTGTTCGGCGCCGAGACCCTGCTCTCCGAGCTCGCCCGCTTCGAGCCCGAGATGGCGCGCGCCGTGGTCGCCGCGGTCGACCAGGCCTCGCTCGATCTCGGCTTCGTGCGGCTCGATGCCGAGGCCTTCGGGGCGGCGCCGCAGAAGTCGATCGACTACGCCGTGATGGAGCGCACCGACCGCACCGCCGTGATCGAGGGGCGCTTCCGCTGGTCCGACATCGGCTCGTGGGACGCCGTGTTCGACATCGCCGAGCGCGACGCCGCCGGCAACGTGGTCTCGGGGCCGGCCGCGACCTTCGAGACGCAGGACTGCGTCATCCATGCCGAGGACCGGCTGACCGTGGCGCTCGGCGTCAAGGATCTCGTCATCGTCACCACGCCGGACGCCGTGCTGGTGCTGCCGCGCTCGCGCGCCGAGGACGTGAAAGGCGCGGTCGCGGCGCTCAAGCAGCAGGGCCGCGGCGAGGCGACGGCGCACCGGCTGTGCCATCGCCCGTGGGGTCATTACGACTCGCTCGACCGCGGCGAACGTTATCAGGTAAAGCGCATCGTCGTGTCGCCGGGCGCCCAGCTCTCGCTGCAGCGGCACTATCACCGGGCCGAGCACTGGGTGGTGGTGCGCGGCACCGCCGAGGTGACGACCGGCGACACTACGTCGATCGTGCACGAGAACCAGTCGATCTTCATCCCGATCGGCACGGTCCACCGCCTCGCCAATCCGGGCAAGATCCCGCTCGAGCTGATCGAGGTGCAGACCGGCAGCTATCTGGGCGAGGACGACATCGTCCGGATCGAGGACGTGTATCGGCGCGAGTGAGACGCGGAGCGCCGACCAACGGCGCGTTTCCGTCCTCACCCTGAGGAGCAAACCGAAGGTTTGCGTCTCGAAGGGCGAGGGCGGCCCCGACGGTCGCCGCGATGGTGCCCACATGGTTCGAGACGCGATCCTTCGGATCGCTCCTCACCATGAGGAGGGAGGCGGAACAGTGCTCGCGGTCGCCGCCCGAATGCGACACGACGTTTTCAGATCGCCCCGAAGAAGGCGGAGCCGACGATCGCGCCGAGCACCAGGCTGCGCGGATCCTGGAGGGCGAACACCACGGGATCGTCGGCGAGCTCGCCGCGCTGGGCGATGAGCCAGATGCGCTGCAGCCACAGCGCCATCAGCACCGGCACGGCATAGAGCCAGACGGTGTGCCGGTAGAAGCCGGACGGGGCCGCGTCGTTCGCGAGATAGAGCAGCATGATCACCAGCGAGAACAGGCCGGCGCCGACCCCGAAGGCGAGCGTCAGCGGCCAGTCGTCGCCGCGATAGCCGCGGCCGGCGATCTCGTTCGTGTCGGCCCGGTAGGCGCGGATCACCTCGGCGTGGCGCTTGGCGAGCGCGAGCGACACGAAGAAGGCGAGCGCGAAGGAGAGGAGCCAGGGCGACTGGACGATGCCGAGCACGGCCGCTCCCATGGCGACCCGCAACGTGAACAGGCCGCCGATGACGAACACGTCGGTGAGCGGCTCGCGCTTCAACACCAGCGAGTAGGCGGTCGTCAGCGCGAGATAGAGCAGCAGCAGCAGCGCGAAGGCGGGCGACAGGAGGGCGCCGGCGACCAGCGCGGCCGCGATCATCACGGGTGCCGCGACGAGGCCGAGCGACAGCGGCAGCGCGCCGCTCGCGAACGGCCGGCGCCGCTTGGTCGGATGCCTGCGGTCGGCGGCGAGGTCGGAGATGTCGTTGAGCAGATAGGTGCCGGACACCATGAGCGACAGCACCAGGAAACCGGCGATCGCGGTCGCGACCTTGTGCGGGTCGTCGAACACGTGGCCGACGAACAGCGGCACGAACAGCAGGATGTTCTTGGACCACTGGTGGACCCGCATCGCCGCGAGCCAGACACGGACGCCGGGCCGCGGCCGCGACAGGGTGGCGAGCACCGGCGTGCCGCAGCGCTCGACCTCGGCGGCGACGCGCCGGGACACGTCGCACAGCACCGCGCCGGCGGCGGCGGCGAACAGCGGCAGGTCGGCCGGGCTGTCGCCGGCGTAGAGGAACCCGTCGGGGAAGCGCTCGCGCAGATGGGCGAGCTTCGCCAGGCCCTTCAGGTTGCGCACGCCGTCGCTGCCGGTGGCGCTGTCGAACAGGCCGAGCGCCGCGGCGACGCCGTCCGCGACCGCCTGGTCGGCGGCCGTGACGAGATGCACGGCGCGGCCGCGCGCCCGCTCGGTGCGCAGGAGCGCGACGAGCTCGTCCCGCCACGGCATGTCGGCGAGCTCCAGGATGGCGTGGGCGGCGAGCGTCCGTTTGAAGGCGGCGCGGTCGCGCAGGCCGAGCAGCGCCGTCGCGGCGGCGCGCGGACTGCGGAACAGCACCGCGCTGAAGCACTCGAACAGCGTGTCGCCGAGCAGCAGCGTGCCGTCGAGGTCGACCACCAGCGGCATCGCGACAGCGGCCGCGAGACCGGGGTCGTCGCGGCGATCGGAAGCATCGGCAGGGACTGCGAGCATGACGGCGTCCGAGGTCGAGCCGGCATCGTCCGGCCCGGACAGCTTGGCACAGCTCGCGTTAAAGCCACGTAACGCGCTGAAATCAAAGGATTCCGGCTGTCGTTCGGGCGGCCGGGCGGCCGGCGTCGCGCCCGGTCGCGCGGTCAGACCGCCAGCCGCGCCGTCTCCTCGCGGGCCAACAGGCCGTCGTGGATGTCCTGCAGGGTCCGGCGGATGTCGTGCCTGATGGCCCAGCCCGGATAGCGCGCCTGGAAGCGGCGCAGGTCGCTGACGTACCAGACATGGTCGCCGATCCGGGCCTCCGGCGCGTAGCGCCAGGCGAGGCGCCGTCCGGCGATCTCCTCGCACAGCGCGATCGCCTCCAGCATCGAGCAGTTCGCGGCGCGGCCGCCCCCGATGTTGAACACCTCGCCGCTGGGCGGATCGCGCCACACCGCGTCGAACGCCGCGATCAGATCGGCCGAGTGGATGTTGTCGCGCACCTGCTTCGCCTTGTGGCCGAACACCGTGTAGGGCCGGCCGCTCAGCGTGCATTTCATCAGATAGGCGAGGAAGCCGTGGAGCTGCGTGCCGGAATGGTTCGGGCCGGTGAGGCAGCCGCCGCGGAGCACGGCGGTCTTCAGCCCGAAATAGCGGCCGTATTCCTGCACGAGCACGTCGGCCGCGACCTTCGAGGCGCCGAACAGGCTGTGGGTCGACTGGTCGAGTGTCATGCTCTCGTCGATGCCGTGCGCCGCGAAGGGATGCGACGGGTCGACCTCGAAGCGCGTCTCGGCCTCGATCAGCGGCAGCCGGTTCGGCGTGTCGCCGTAGACCTTGTTGGTCGAGGTGAAGATGAACACGGCGTCGGGCGCGTGCTTGCGCATCGCCTCGAGCAGCACCAGCGTGCCGTTGGCGTTGATGGTGAAGTCGGCGCGCGGATCGCGGGCCGCCCAGTCGTGCGACGGCTGCGCGGCGGTGTGGACGATCAGGGTCAAGGCGCGGCCGTGAGTCGCGAAGATGCGGTCGATCGCGGTCTCGTCACGGATGTCGACGTCGTGGTGACGGTAGTTTCTCAGACGTTCCGACAGCTGCGCCGACAGCCAGCGGGTCGACGCCTCGGCGCCGAACAGCGTGGCGCGCATGTCGTTGTCGATGCCGACCACCCGGTCGAAGAGGCCGCCGAAGTGGAGAACCGATTCGCTGCCGACCAAGCCGCCCGAGCCCGTTACCAGCGCGACCGTCATCCACCCGTCTCCCGACCTGCCGGCCCGGTGCCGACCTTCGGAGAAGCGGCAGATCCAGAATACGTTCCGGTCCTGCACCCGGCGCCGGCCGACAGGGAGGTGCGGTAGCAGGGGAACAGCCGGTTTTTATTTGTTCTCCGACGGAACCATTCCGGTCCCCGGCTGTTGAACTCGATCATCGGCCACGACTCCTGGGCGCCGATGGCTGAGAGATGCTTGTGCTCCCGCCCGTTCGGTGGAACGGAGCACGGCCATGGACGACCGGACCCGCGGTGGGCACCGCGGTCTCGACGACAATGGGGCCTCGGACGCCACCATTTCTCTCGGCGACCCGACCTCCGACCGACCGACATCCGACCGACCGGCATCCGTCGCGAGCCACTCGGTCCGGAACGATCCGATCCCCGACGATTCATCCCCGCGAGCGATCGTCCCGGTGGTGTTCGCCTCGCGAGCGGCGGTCGCCAAGGCCTTGTCGCGCTTCAAGCCCAGCACCCGGCAGGCGCGTCAGGTCGCGATGCGCAGCACGTCGGCGGCCGCCTGCACCGAATCGCGCGTGCTGATCGACGGTGCGGCCGAGCGCGTGTCCAGTTCCGATCGCGCCTGCGAAACGCACCGGGAGCAAATCTCCAAGAGCCGGGACACCATCGCCCAGACCCGGGCGCTGATCCGCAGGCTCGCGAAGCTTCGCCAGAGCTGATCGTGAGAAGCCGATCGCGAATCGTGCCGCATCGTCCGGAGACGGCGACGCGCGCGTCTAGCCGGCCGCCTGCATCAGCTTGAGGCGGGCGCGCAGCGCCTCGCGGATGTGGGCGCGGGCGGCCTGCTCGGCGGCGTCGGGATCGCGTGCCGCGATGGCGGCGACGATCGCGCCATGCTCGGCGATCGCGACCTCCGGCCGGCCGCCGACGCTGAACGTCGTCGGCCCCAACACCGCGATGGCGTCCTGCATCTCGCGCAACGCCGCGTCGAGGAAGCGGTTGCGGGCCGCCCGCACGATGGTCTCGTGCAGCGCGCGGTTGAGCCGCGCCATCTTGCCCGCGTCGTCGGTCGCCGCGGCGAAGCTCTCGGCCAGATCCCGCAGCATGTCGATCTCCGGCGCGGTCGCCTGGGTGGCGGCGAGGCGGGCGCCGGCGCCTTCGAGAATCTCCCGCATGGCGTAGAGCTCGAGCACCTCGCCGGCGTCGGGCCGGCGCACCACGAGCCCGCGGCCGCCGGCATGCTCGACCAGCCCCTTGGCGAGCAGCCGGCCGAGCGCCTCGCGCACCGGCGTGCGGCTGACCGCGAGCTTCTCGGCGACCTCGTCCTCGACGATCCGATCGCCGGGCCGGTAGAGGCCGTCGCGCAGCGCGCCACACAGCGCCCGGAACACGGCTTCGCCGAGCGGCGCGGAACCGCGGTCGAGAGCGGTGCGGTCCAGCACCGGGCGCGATGGACCGGCCGCGCCCGAGTCCGCGCCTTTGCCCTCCGGCTGCCCGTCTCGGCCTGCTGCCGCCTTGGTTCGCGCCACCGTCCACCTCCACGCGGGTCGTCTGCCGCGACTCGCCTGCCGCCATTCCAGCATCGCGCATGCCGGTTGACGACGGCGTCCTTTCGTATTCTATAGTATACGATCGGATTCGATAGCGTCGAGCCCGGTGAAGGGCGGGTCCGAGCGAGGAGCGGAGCGATGAGCGAGTTGCCGTCCAGCGTGGACGTGGTGGTGGTGGGCGGCGGCAACGCGGCGTTCTGCGCGGCGCTGGCGGCGGCCGAGAAGGGCGTCTCGGTGCTGGTGCTGGAACGCGCCCCGGAGGACGAGGCCGGGGGCAACTCGCGCTTCACGGCGGGCGCCTTCCGCTGCGTCTACGACGGCGTCGACGACCTGCGGGCGCTGATGCCCGATCTCACCGACCAGGAGGTCGCGGTCACCGACTTCGGCACCTACACGGCCGACAAGTTCTTCGACGACATGGGCCGGGTCACCGAGTACCGGACCGACCCGGACCTATGCGAGCTGCTGGTGACGCGGAGCCGCGAGACGATGCTGTGGATGCGCGGCAAGGGGGTGCGGTTCGCGCCGATCTACGGTCGCCAGGCCTACAAGGTCGACGGCCGCTTCAAGTTCTGGGGCGGCCTGACGGTCGAGGCCTGGGGCGGCGGGCCGGGGCTGGTCGAGGCGCTGACCACGGCGGCCCGCAAGACCGGCATCCAGGTCGTCTACGAGGCGCGCGCGACCGCGCTGATCGCCGACGACGACGGCGTCAAGGGCGTGCGGGTCCGCCACCAGGGCAAGACCCGCGAGATCGCGGCGAAGGCCGTGGTGCTCGCCGCCGGCGGCTTTCAGGCCAACACCGAATGGCGCACCCGCTATCTCGGGCCGACCTGGGAGCTCGCGAAGATCCGCGGCACCCGCTTCAACACCGGCGACGGGATCGAGATGGCCCTGAAGGTCGGCGCGATGGCGACCGGCAACTGGTCGGGCTCGCACGCGGTCGGCTGGGACCGCAACGCGCCGGAGTTCGGCGACCTCGCGGTCGGCGACAATTTCCAGAAGCACTCCTATCCGTGGGGCATCATGCTCAACGCGAACGGTGAGCGCTTCGTCGACGAGGGCGCCGACTTCCGCAACTACACCTACGCGAAGTACGGCCGCGTGATCCTGATGCAGCCGGGCCAGTTCGCCTGGCAGGTGTTCGACGCCAAGATCATCCCGATGCTGCGCGACGAGTACCGCATCAAGCAGGTGACGAAGGTGCGGGCCGACACGCTCGAGGAGCTGGTGCAGAAGCTCGAGGACGTGAACGCCGACAAGGCGCTGGCGACCATCAAGGCGTACAACGCCGCCGTGATGACCGACGTGCCGTTCGATCCGAACGTCAAGGACGGCCGCGGCACGCGCGGCCTCGCCGTGAACAAGACCAACTGGGCCAACACGATCGACACGCCGCCGTTCGAGGCCTTCGCGGTGACCTGCGGCATCACCTTCACGTTCGGCGGCCTGAAGGTCGACACGGCCGCGCAGGTGATCGACACCGACGGGCGCGTCATTCCGGGCCTGTGCGCCGCCGGTGAGCTGGTCGGCGGGCTGTTCTATTTCAACTATCCGGGCGGCACCGGCCTGATGGCCGGCTCGGTGTTCGGCCGCATCGCGGGCGACAGCGCGGGGGCGCGCGCGTCGGCGATGCGCTGACGAACACTCCGGGGCACGTGAACAGACGAACGAAGGCTGGACGCTCGGCGGTCGGACCGGCCTTCGACCGCCCTCGCCCGCAGATCGGCGCGGTGCTGCCTCGAGTCCGCTCGGGACGGCCGCCGTCTCGGCGGGTGAGGGCGGTAGCCCTTCACGCGCCGGCTTCGGTGTGACCCGGCCGAACGACGACACCTCCGGCGGAATTGCGAACCCGCGCGGAGACGACGGCACGACGCAGCTCTGATCAGAACCCCAAGGCCTGCCACCGGCAGGCCGAACAACGGGGCGGCTGCGCGTGATGGAGCGAAACGCAGTCCAGGAGGGTCCCATGTCGACCAACAGTCAGTCGACCGACAGTCGCATTGCGTCTCGGCGCACGATGACGCGCCGTGCCGCCGGCCGCGCCTGCCTCGGCGTTGTCATGGCCGGTCTCGCGTGCCTCGTTGCACCGCCGATCGCCGCGGCCCAGCCGCAGGATTATCCGAACCGCCCGATCACGCTGGTGGTGCCGTTCCCGCCGGGCGGCTCGACCAGCATCGTCGGCCGGCTCGTCGCCGACAAGATGGGCGAGGTGCTCGGCCAGCAGATCGTCGTCGACAATCGCGGCGGCGCCGGCGGCACCGTCGCGGCGCGCGCGTTCACCCGTGCAGCACCGGACGGCTACACGCTGCTGTTCGGCTATTCGGGCACGATCGCGATCGGCCCGAGCCTCTATCCGGCCGCCGGTTTCGATCCGCGCAAGGACTTCGCCCCGATCGGCATGATCGGCACCGCGCCGGCCGTTCTGGTCGTGCATCCGAGCTTCGATATCGCATCAGCCGGCGCTCTGGTCGCACGCGCCAAGGAGAAGCCCGGCCAAATCGCTTACGGCTCCGCCGGCGTCGGCACCGTGACGCACATCGCCGGCGAGCTGTTCGTCGCCATGTCGGGCGCGAAGCTCACCCACGTGCCGTATCGCGGCTCCGGTCCGGTGCTCAACGACCTGATCGGCGGCCACATCAAGATGTCGTTCACGCCCATCCCGGCCGTGCACGCCATGGTGCAGAGCGGCAGCCTGAAGGCCCTCGCGGTGACGAGCGCGCAACGCTCGTCCCTGATGCCCAGCGTGCCGACCGTGTCGGAGACGGGATTGCCCGGCTACGAGGTGGTGCTGCGCTACGGCCTGCTCGCGCCGGCCGGCACGCCGCGCGCGATCGTCGATGCGCTCAACAAGGCGCTGCGCACGGCGCTCGCCTCCGACGACCTGAAGAAGCGCCTCGCCCACGAGGGCGCCGAGGTGCTGCCGAGCTCGCCCGAAGAGTACGCCGCCGACATCGACCGCGAGGAGACCAAGTGGTCGAAGGTGATCCGCGACGCCGGCATCAAGGCCGAATAGCGCCGCGGCGGCGCGTCGGCTCGACGTCGCGGCGTCCTCGACGTGAAAGAAAAGGCGGGCTTTCGCCCGCCTTTCAGATTCGCTCCTGCGCTCCGATGACGATCGCAGATCAGCACTGGCTGTAGTCGGCCCGATAGGCGCCGCGCACCGGGCAGTTGCTGCGGCCCCAGCCCCAGCTGTTGCCCCAGCCGCCGCCCCAGCCGACCGAGCGGTAACCGGGCGCATAGGCGTAGCCGTCGTAACCGGGGGCGTAGGCGTATCCGGAATAGGCGGGCGCGTAGCCGTAGCCCTGCGAGCCCCACGACGAATACGTGTAGGTCGGGCCGTAGGCGTATCCGGGCGCATAGGCGTAGCCGGGGCCGCCATAGTAGCCGCCGCCATAGTAGCCGCCGCCGTAGTATCCGCTGCGGTAATAGCCGCGGTTCGCGCTCGCCGCGGCGGCGCCGATGATGGCGCCGGCGGCGATCCCGACGCCGGTGGCGGCGAGAAAGCGGCCCTTGCGGGCCTCGGCGGCCGTGGAGGTCACGGCGAGGGCGCCCGCGAGAGCGAGGGCCGCGGCCGTCTTCGTGGTCAAGAGGTGCATGATCAGCTCCTGCGCGTTGCCCCACGGGACCGGCGGTGCTCGCCTGCCTGCCCGTGCGTACCGGATCAATGCGGATCGTCGCTCGGCGTTCCGGTCGACACATCGTCGCGCGGTCGCCGGGGATCGGCCGCTGCGCCTCGTTTGGTCGCGCGAGCGGGACGTCCGGTTCGTGCGCCGGATCACAAGGGCGTGCGCAGGACCTGTATCGAGGCTCGGGTCTTCAAGCCGGAGCGGAGAGGGGGCCGAGCGCGACCGACTGCTCGTCGAGCGCCACCGTCTTGATCAGCGCAAACACCGGCCGGCCCGGCGCGAGCCCGAGCTCGGCCAGCGCCTTGCGGGTGGCCGAGGCGAGCACATGGCCGTGGCCGTCGAGCTCGACCGTGACGGTGGCGAGCGGCCCCTTGTCGGTATCGATGCGCGCCACGAGGCCGTGCAGCACGGTCCGGACGCTCGATCCGGTCGGCCGTTCGGTCGCGAGCGTCACGTCGGTCGCCCTGATCACGACCCGGCAATCCCGACCCGGCGGGCCGGCCCGGCCGGCCAGCCAGATGGTGCCGGCCGGATGGGCGATCTCGGCGAGGCCCCAGGTCTCGTCGAAGCCGCTGACCCGGGCGGTGACGAAGGAGGCGCGGCGGAAACGACTCTCGCCGGCCTGTGCGGCGCCGTCGCCGAACACGTCCTCGACGCTGCCGGCCGCGGCGACGCGGCCGTGCGCCAGCACGACGACGCGGGCGGCGAGCCGCGCCACCTCCTCGACCGCGTGCGAGACGTAGACGATCGGGATGCGGAACTCGTCGCGCAGCCGCTCGATCAGCGGCAGGATCTCCTGCTTGCGCTCGGCGTCGAGCGCGGCGAGCGGCTCGTCCATCAACAGAAGGCGGGGCGAGGAGACCAGCGCCCGGCCGATGGCGACGCGCTGCTTCTCGCCGCCCGACAGACGGCCGGGCCGCCGGTCGAGCAGATGGCCGATGCCGAGCGTCTCGACCACCGGATCGAGGGCGACGCGGCGCTCGGCCTGCGGGGCGAACCAGCGGCCGAACATGAGATTGTGCTTCACGCTGAGATGCGGGAAGAGCTGCGCGTCCTGGAACACCAGGCCGATGCGGCGCCGATGCGCCGGCACGAAGGTGCGGCTCGCCGTATCGACCAGCGCACGACCGTCGAGCGCGATCGTGCCGTGGTCGGGCCGCATCAGGCCGGCGATCAGCCCGATGGTCGCGCTCTTGCCGGAGCCCGACGGCCCGAAGAGCGCGACGACGCCACCGTCACTCTCGAAGGCGATGTCGAGATCGAACGCGCCGAGCGTCTTCTTGACGTGGACCCGGATCATCAGAACTGCGCCAGCTTGCGGTTGGCGAGGCGCTGCACCACCTCGGAGAGGATCAGGGCGACGAGCGCGATGACGATCGACACGATGGTGAGGCGGAGCGCTGCGGCGTCGCCCGTCGGCGTCTGGGTCAGGCTGTAGATCGCCGCCGAGATCGTCTGCGTCTCGCCCGGGATGTTGGAGACGAACGTGATGGTCGCGCCGAACTCGCCGAGCGCCTTGGCGAAGCACAGGATCGAGCCGACGATCACGCCCGGCAGGGCGAGCGGCAGCGTCACCAGCACGAAGGTCCAGACCCGGCCGGCGCCGAGCGTGCCGGCGGCGTTCTCCAGCCGCTGGTCGATCGCCTCGATCGACAGGCGGATCGCCCGCACCATCAGCGGAAAGCCCATCACGGCGCAGGCGAGCGCCGCGCCGGTCCAGCGGAACGAGAAGACGATGCCGAAATTCTCCGCCAAAAAGGCGCCGATCGGGCCACGCCGGCCGAACAGCAGGAGCAGCACGTAGCCGGTGACCACGGGCGGCAGCACCAGGGGCAGATGCACGAAGCCGTCGACCAGCACCTTGCCGGGAAACCGCCAGCGCGCCAGCGCATAGGCGACGACGATGCCGAGCGGCAGGCTGGCGAGGGTCGCGACGACGGCGATGCGCAGCGAGAGATGGACCGCCGTGATCTCCTCCGGGGTGAGGTCCATCATGGCCGCGCGCGCGCCGTGTGATCTGTCGTCCGGGGGCCTGCGCTGCTCGCTGTCGTCGCCATCACGCCCGTCCGTCGCGCGTGCCGTGACGGCGGCGCGCCCTTGATGCTGTAGCGCGGCGAATATAGCGGCGCCGTGACGCCGCTGCCAAGCGGCGCGCGCATGATGCGATCGACAGCCTCGTGTCCCGGGCGCGGCGCGACACGCCGTGAGCCGGGACCCAGGGGCGATCCGGCACGGCGCTCGCCATGCCGGCCTGGCGTGCCGCTGTCCCTCCTAGCCCCTGGGCCCCGGCTCTGCGGCGCATCAGGCCTGCAGCCTGATGCGCCTTGTCCGGGGCACGGACGAGACAGCCTCACCCGCGCGTCTTGGCGATGTAGCCGGTCGGCACGGCGGTGGTGTATTTCAGCTCCTCCATGGCGATGGCGGAGGAGACGTCGGCGAGCTCGACGCGGTCGATCATCCGCTTGTAGACGGCGTCGTAGGCGTCGATGTCGGGCACCACGATGCGCAGCAGATAGTCGACGTCGCCGGTGAGCCGCCACACCTCGACGATCTCCGGGATGTCGGCGATCATCCGGCGGAAGTCGTCCACCCATTCGAGCGCGTGGCGGGTGGTGCGCACCGATACGAACAGCGTCATCGGCACGTTCACCTTGCGGCGATCGACCAGCGCGACCCGGCGTTGAATGACCCCGTCGTCCTCCAGCTTCTTGATGCGCCGCCAGCACGGCGCCGTCGACAGGCCGACCTGCTCGGCCACCTCGGCGATCGGCAGCGTGGCGTCGCCCTGCAGGAGATCGAGTATTTTCTGGTCGATTCGATCCATGGAATGCCTATTTCGCTGGCAGCCTTAAACTTGGAAACTGATTTCTTTTAGCACGTAAACTGCAATATGCCATTGCCGGTCTGGGCTATCCCGACGCATCACTTTGCGAACCGAATGCGCCCGTTGCCGCCTAGACTCGCTCCGTCATACGCAATGCGAGGAGGCGGGTGTGCGCACCATCGGGCTGATCGGAGGCATGAGCTGGGAGAGCACCGCGGTGTACTACCGGCGGATCAACGAGCAGGTGCGCGAGCGCCTCGGCGGGCTGCACTCGGCCGACGTGCTGATGCGCTCGGTCGACTTCGACGGCATCGTCGCCCTGCAGCGCGCCGGCGACTGGACGCAGGCCGCCGCCGTTCTCGCCGGCATCGGCCGTGATCTCGAGAAGGCCGGCGCCGGCTGCCTGCTGATCTGCACCAACACCATGCACAAGCTCGCCGACGAGGTGCAGCGCGCCGTCTCGGTGCCGCTCCTCCACATCGTCGACGCCACGGCGGCGCCGCTGAAGGACCAGCGCATCAAGAAGCCGCTGCTGCTGGCCACCCGCTTCACCATGGAGGAGGAGTTCTATCGCGCCCGCCTGCGCAACCGCTTCGGCATCGAGGCGATCGTGCCGGAGACTTCGGACGAGCGCAGCATGGTGCACGACGTGATCTTCGGTGAGCTGTGCTGCGGCGTCGTGAAGGACTCTTCACGCGAGGCCTATCGGGCCGTGATCGCGCGCGGCAAGGACCGTGGCGCCGACGCCGTGATCCTCGGCTGCACCGAGATCGGCCTCCTGATCGGCCAGGACGACACCGACCTGCCGGTGTTCGATTCGACCTTCCTGCACGCCGATGCGGCCGTCGACTTCGCACTCGCGAAGAGCGCAGCCCTGGTTGCCTAGCGTCGGAGCCCGGTTCACAGTCGAGACATGACCCCCGCACCCGCCTCCCGACGCTTTCCATCGCTCTGCCACTGGGGCGCCTTCACGGCGACGGTCGAGAACGGCCGTCTCGTCGGCTGCACGCCCTTCCCACGCGATCCGGCGCCGTCGCCCATGCTGGCGGCGCTGCCCGCAATGGTGCACTCGCCGCTGCGCATCACGCGGCCGGCGGTGCGCGAGGGATGGCGCGAGGGGAAGCCGCGCACCGGCCACGACGCTTTTCGTGAGATCTCCTGGGACGAGGCGCTCGACCTCGTCGCCGGCGAGCTGACGCGGGTGCACGCCGCGCACGGACCGACCGCTGTGTTCGGCGGCTCCTACGGCTGGTCGTCGGCGGGGCGCGTGCATCACGCCCGCACGCTGGTGCGGCGGTTCCTCGCGCTCGGCGGCGGCTTCGTCGATCAGATCGCCAACTACTCGTTCGGCGCCGCCCAGACGCTGCTGCCGCACATCCTCGGCACCTTCCAGCCGGTGACGGGCCGCGCCACCGACTGGCCGAGCGTGATTTCCAACGCCAAGCTGATGATCGCTTTCGGCGGCCTCGCGCTGAAGAACAGCCAAGTCGGCTCCGGCGGCGTCGGCGCGCACGACACCGAGACCTGGCTGCGCCGCGCCCGCGCGGCCGGGGTCGGGTTCGTCAACGTCAGCCCCGTGAATGCCGACGCGCCGGAGTTCCTCGACGCCGAGTGGATCCCGATCCGGCCCAACACCGACGTCGTGCTGATGCTCGGCATGGCGCATGTGCTCCTGTCCGAAGGCCGCCACGACACGACGTTCCTGGAGCGCTACTGCGCCGGCTTCGATCGCTTCGCCGATTATCTGGTGGGCAAGACCGACGGCACGGCGAAGACGCCGGAGTGGGCGGAAGAAATCTGCGGCGTGCCGGCGCAAAAGATCCGCGAGCTGGCGCGCCGTGCCGCCGACGTGCCGACCTACATGACGGCGACCTGGTCGCTGCAGCGCGCCCATCACGGCGAGCAGCCCTATTGGGCGCTGATCACGCTCGCCGCCATGCTGGGCGGCATCGGCCTGCCGGGGCAGGGCTTCGGTTTCGGTCACGGCTCGATCCACGGCCCGGGCCTGCCGCGCCTGTCGCTGCCGGGACCCGAGATCCCGCCGCCGCCGAACCCGGCGAAGTGCGCGATTCCGGTCGCCCGCATCGCCGACATGCTGCTCGATCCCGGCGGCACCTACGAGTTCAACGGCGAGCGGCTCACCTATCCGGACATCCGCCTCGTCTACTGGGCGGGCGGCAATCCGTTCCATCATCATCAGGATCTGAACCGGCTGCAGCGCGCCTTCCAGAAGCCCGAGACCGTGATCGTGCACGAGAGCTGGTGGACGCCGACGGCGCGTCACGCCGACATCGTGCTGCCGGCGACGACGACGCTCGAGCGCAACGACGTCGGCGGCACCTCGCGCGACCCGTTCGTGTTCGCCATGCACAAGGCGATCGCACCGGTGGGCGAGGCGAAGAACGACATCGACATCTTCGCGGCGCTGGCCGAAAGGCTCGGCTACGCCGAAGCGTTCACGCAGGGGCGCGACGAAATGGCGTGGTGCCGCCTCGTCTATCAGGGCATCCGCGATGGCGCCGCGAAAAAGGGCATCGATCTGCCCTCGTTCCAGCAGTTCTGGGCCGAAGGGGTGATCGAGCTGCCGGCACCCGAGCGCGACTACGTGCTGATGGAGGAGTTCCGCGCCGACCCGGTCGCGCATCGCCTCGGAACGCCGTCCGGCAAGATCGAGATCACGTCCGACGTGGTGCAGCGGTTCGGCTACGACGACGCGCCGCCGCATCCGGCTTGGCTGCCGCCGGCCGAATGGCTCGGCGCCACTGAGGCCCAGCGCTTCCCGCTGCATCTCCTCACCAACCAGCCGGTGCGCCGCCTGCACAGCCAGACCGATCCGGGGCCGGTCTCGGTCGCCGGAAAGATCCTCGGCCGCGAGGCGATCCGGCTGGCGCCCGACGACGCGGCCGCCCGCGGGTTGCGCGACGGCGACATCGTGCGCGTCTTCAACGCGCGCGGCGCCTGCCTCGCCGGCGTGGTGATCGATTCCGGCCTCGCCGCGAACGTCGCCGTGATGCCGACCGGCGCCTGGTTCGATCCGTCGCCCTCGGGCGACGGTCTCGACGTCCACGGCAACCCCAACGTGCTGA
Organism: Rhodoplanes elegans; assembly: GCF_016653355.1. GTDB lineage: Bacteria > Pseudomonadota > Alphaproteobacteria > Rhizobiales > Xanthobacteraceae > Rhodoplanes > Rhodoplanes elegans. The sequence goes on from NZ_NHSK01000165.1 coordinate 17,328, forward strand.
CCCCGGACATCGGCACGTCCCGCCTCACGCAGGGGTCGAGCGCTCAATCCACGCTCGTCGAGGTGGAGAAATTCGTCGGCGCATTGCCGCCGATCCGGGCTTTCGACCCGCCCTCCCTTGCGCGCGACGCCGCGCCGGTGTGAAACCACCGCCAACTCGCTTCTTCGCGGAGACCCAAATGGCCAAGACCAAGCTCGCCGGTTCCTTCGTGGCGCTGATCACCCCGTTCAACAAGGACGGCACCGTCGACTTCGCGGCGTTCCGCACGCTCCTCAAGTTCCACGAGGACAACGGCACGGCCGCGATCCTGATCATGGGCTCGACCGGCGAGACCTCGATGCTGTCGCTCGAGGAGAAGAAGCAGATCATCGTCGAGACGGCGAAGATGAAGACGGCGAAGATGCCGATCTTCTTCGGCTGCACGGGCAACAACACCGAGTCGACGATCGCGATGGTGAAGTTCGCCAAGGACAGCGGCGCCGACGGCGCGATCCTGGCGGCGCCGGCCTATATCTGCGCGCCCGAGGACGACATCGAGCGCTTCTTCCTCGAGGTCGCCGACGCCACCGACCTGCCGCTCGGCATCTACAACAACCCGCCGCGGGTGAAGAGCGATCTGCACTGGGATCATCTGCTGCGCATCTTCAAGCATCCGAACTACGTGGTGCACAAGGAGTCGACCGGCCGCGTCGGCCAGGTCGCGCAGGTGCTGGCCGGCCGCCCGGACGTCTCGGTGATGTGCTGCGACAGCCCCAATCTCGGCCTCGTGGTGCCGACCATGAGCCTCGGCGGCCACGGCACCGCCAACATGACCGGCAACCTCGCGCCGCGCGAGATCGCGACCATCTCGACGCCGTGGAAGGACTACACGGACGCGACGAACTTCCGCGAGACCTATCTGCGCATGCTGCCGCTGCTGCACTTCACCTACTCGGCCATCAACCCGGTTGCCGTGAAGTCGCTGATGAAGGCGGTCGGCCTGCCGGCCGGCGATCTGCGCAAGCCGCTCACCGGGCTCGCGGCCGATCATCTCGCCCGCGGTCTGCGCATCGTCTCGGAGCTCGGCCTCGACAAGACCTACGGTTTCGACGTGAAGCCGGTCTCCGCCGTCGCGGCCTGAGCCGCGACGTTTCTCGGCACGGCGGCGGAGGCGGCCCATGGATCTCGGAATCGCGGGCCGCAAGGCGCTGCTGTGCGGCGCGAGCCGCGGGCTCGGCAAGGCCTGCGCCCTGGCGCTCGCCCGCGAGGGCGTCGCGGTCACGATCGCGGCGCGCACCCCGGCGACGCTGGAGCAGGCGGCGCAGGACATTCGTAGTCATATTGGTGATCATGCCGGCGGCAGCGTGGCCTGGGTCGCCGCCGACATCACGACCGAGGCGGGACGCGACGCGATCCTGGCCGCATGCCCCGAGCCCGACATCCTGCTCAACAACGCCGACGGCCCGCTGCCCGGCGACTTCCGCGACTGGCGGCGCGACGACTGGATCGCCGCGCTCGACGCCATGATGCTCGGCCCGATCGAGATGATCAGGCGCACGGTCGACGGCATGATGGAGCGGAGGTTCGGCCGCATCGTCAACATCGTGTCGCGCAGCGTGAAGATCGCGCAGCCGGAGCTCGGCCTGTCGAACGGCGCGCGCTCCGGCCTCGTCGGCTTCGTCGCCGGCATCTCGCGCCAGACCGTGGTCCATAACGTCACCATCAACAATCTTCTGCCCGGCATTTTCGACAGCGACGCGCAACGTCGTCACATCCGTGGCATGATCGACGACGTCGGCGACCGCTTCGAGCAGGTCTGGCATGCGCGTGCGGCAGCGAATCCGGCGCGTCGCTACGGCGATCCGGAAGAGCTCGGCGCGTATTTTGCTTTTTTGTGCTCGTCGAAGGCCGGGTTTATAACCGGTCAGAACTTGCTGATCGATGGTGGAAGCTATCCCGGGACGTACTGAGATCATCTTCACTGTCGTTCCGACAGACACGAGGACAATATGCTACGAAAAACCCTGGCAGCGTGTGCTGTCGCTCTCTCGGCCCTCGCCGGCGTGACGTTCGACGGTGCCGTGCCGTCGGCGCAGGCCCAGCCGCAGGCCTATCCGAACCGCAACATCACCATGGTGGTGCCGTATCCGGCCGGCGGCTCGGTCGACGGTGTCGCCCGCGTGCTCGCCCAGAAGCTCCAGGAGGCGCTCGGCGTCAGCGTCATCGTCGAGAACCGCGCCGGCGGTGCCGGTGGCCTGATCGGCGCCAACACGGTCGCGAAGGCGCAGCCGGACGGCTACACGCTGCTCCTGCAGGCGTCGATCCACGTCGTCTCGCCGTTCCTGTTCAAGAACGTGCCCTACGACGTGGTGAAGGACTTCACCCCGATCACCCTGGTCGCGGCGGGGCCGCTGATCGTCAGCACGGCGCCGAACGTGCCGGCGACCAATCTGAAGGAGTTCTTCGATCTGGTCCGCAAGGACCCGTCGAAATACACCTTCGCGACCTCGAGCTTCGGCTCGGCCGGGCATCTCGCCGTCGAGCTGCTCAAGCGCGAGGCGGGCGTCGACGCGCTGGTCATCGCCTACAAGGGCGCCGGCCCGATGCTGACCGACCTGATGAGCGGCCAGATCCAGCTGATCGCCGATCCGGCGCTCTCCTCGGTGCCGCTCGCCCAGTCCGGCAAGATCAAGGCGCTGGCGGTGACGAGCCTCAAGCGGACCGCCTCGGCGCCCGAGATTCCGACCGTCGCGGAATCCGGCATGAAGCCGCTCGACTTCGTGTCGTGGTACGGCCTCTGGGGCCCCAAGGGGCTGCCGCCCGAGATCACCGCCAAGCTGCAGGAGGTCTCGGTGAAGGTCCTGGCCCAGGAGGACGCCAAGAAGCGCTTCGCCACGCTCGGCTTCGATCCGATCGGCTCGACGAGCGAGGAGTTCGCCAAGTACATCGGCGACGAGATGGCGCGCGCCGAAAAGATCATCAAGGACTCGAACATCAAGACGGAATAGGCCGACGGCGACGTCGGTGCTCGGGCGCGCGGATCGCTCCGCGCGCCCGAATTCGTTCGGCAGGACCTCGTCGTCGATGCCGATCTGATCACGTCGCGATCGTCCATCGCCATCGTCCATCGCGATCCTCGCCGATCGACCCTGGTCATGGTCGATCACAGTCCGTCGCCACCGAACGCCCCGGAAAAACTGGCGCGGGTCTTGCCTTGTGAAAGGTACGCAGATGCCGAGGAGCGACCCGCGTGGTGTGGCTGGTCGCGGGGCAGGCGAACGACGAGGACGACATGTTCAGAAATGCTTTGGCGGCTTGCGCGGTTCTCTCCGCCCTGGCCGTGTCCGGGCCGGCGGCGACCGGCCCCGCGATGGCGGGACCGAACGGCGACGCCTATCCGTCGCGGACCATCACGGTCGTGGTTCCGGTGCCGGCCGGCGGCTCGGTCGACGGCGTCGCCCGCATCCTGGCGCACAAGCTGCAGGAGTCGCTCGGCGTCAGCGTGATCGTCGAGAACCGCGCCGGTGGTGCCGGCGGCACGGTCGGGGCCGGCTCGGTCGCCAAGTCCGCGGCGGACGGCTACACGCTGCTCCTGCACGCCTCGCTGCATGTCGGTGCCCCGTTCCTGTTCAAGAACGTGCCCTACGACGTGACGAAGGACTTCACGCCGATCACCCTCGTCGCCTCCGGTCCGCTGATCGTCAGCACGGCGCCGAACGTACCGGCCAACACGCTGAAGGAGTTCTTCGACCTCGTCCGCAAGGAGCCGAGCAAGTACACGTTCGCGACCTCGGGCTTCGGGGCGGCCGGCCATCTCGCGGTCGAGCTGCTCAAGCACGAGGCGAATGTCGATGCTTTGGTCATCGCCTATCGGGGCGCGACGCCGATGCTCGCCGACCTGATGAGCGGCCAGATCCAGCTCGTCGCCGATCCGATGGTCGCCTCGCTGCCGCTGGTGCAGGCGGGCAAGATCAAGGCGCTCGCCATCACCAGCCTGGAGCGCAGCAAGGCGGCGCCCGACATCCCGACGGTCGCCGAGTCCGGCATGAACCCGCTCGACTTCGGCTCGTGGTACGGGCTGTGGGCGCCGAAGAACCTGCCGCCCGAGATCACCGCCAAGCTGCAGGAGGTGTCCGCCAAGGTGTTGGCCGACGAGGACACCAAGCGCCGCTTCGCCGTGCTCGGCTTCGAGCCGATCGGCTCCTCCACCGAGGCGTTCAAGACCTTCATCGCCGACGAGACGGCGCGCACCGAGAAGATCATCAAGGACGCCATGATCAAGTCGCAGTGACTTTCCGGTCGGCCGGCGCTTGCGCCGGTCGATCGTGCCGTCGACAGGCTTTTCACGACTGCACCGGCCGCGGGCGCCGCTCGCGGCCGGTGCTCATGCCAACGGTCGCCGCGGTCGCGGCGGCAAGAACGGCCGGATCGGCGACAGCTTTCGCCGGAACGGCGACAGGACGGACCCATGAACGTTCTCGTGCTCGGGGCAGGGGTGGTCGGCACCGCCTGCGCTCATTATCTCCACCGCGCCGGCCACACCGTCACGGTCGTCGAGCGACGCACCGGCGCCGGCCTCGAGACGAGCTTCGGCAATGCCGGCGGCGTGTGCCCAGGCTTCGCCGGCCCGTGGGCCGCGCCCGGCATGCCGATGAAGGGCCTGCGCTGGATGCTGAAGCGCTACGCGCCGCTCGCCATGCGGCCGACGCTCGATCCTTATCAGTACGCCTGGCTTCTGGACTTCGTGCAGAACTGCACGCCCGAGCGCTTCGCCCGCAACAAGGCGCGCATGCAGCGCATCGCCCATTACAGCAAGGCGTGCCTGAAGGATCTGCGCCGCGAGATCGGGATCAAGTACGACCACGGCGAGGGCGGCGTGCTGCAGCTCTTCCGCACCGCCGACGAGGTCGCCGGCGGCCGCCGCGCCAGCGCCGTGCTGGAGAAGTTCGGCGTCACCCATCAGCTCCTCGATGACGACGGCGTGCTGGCCGCCGAGCCGGCGCTGGCGCGCTCCAAGATCAAGTTCGTCGGCGGCCTGAACCTGCCCGGCGACGAGACCGGCGACTCGGCGCTGTTCGCGGCGCGGCTCGCCGCGCGCCTGCAGGGCGAGGGCGTCCGCTTCCTGTTCGGCACGAAGATCACCCGCCTGCGGGTCGAGGGGCAGCGGCTGCGCGCCGTCGAGACCGACAAGGGGCCGCTGGAGGCGGACGCCGTCGTCGTCGCGCTCGGCGTCGAGGCGCCGTTCCTGCTGCGGCCGCACGGCATCAATCTGCCGATCTACCCGGTGAAGGGCTACTCCATCACGGTGGATCTGCCATCTGATCAGGTGGGGCCGCGCTCCGCCGTGATGGACGAGCACACCAAGGTGATGATCACGCGGCTCGGCACGCGGCTGCGCGCCGCCGGCATGGCGGAGGTCGCGGGCTACGGTCTCGGCGTGCGGCGCGACGGCATCGAGGCGGTGCGTCGCACCGTGCGGGCCATGTATCCGGACGTGTCGCTCGACGGCGACATCAAGCCGTGGGCCGGCCTGCGGCCGATGACGCCGGACGGACCGCCCTATCTGGGCGCGACGCCGATCGAGGGCCTCTATCTCGACATCGGCCACGGCTCGAACGGCTGGACGCAGGCCTGCGGCACTGGAAAAATCCTCGCCGACATCGTGTCCGGACGCACGCCCGAAATCGATCTCGACGGCTACGGATTGGTGCGTTGAGACCGGCGTGCCTGCGGCTTGCGCACGATTCGAAATGCCTTCGCCGCAGGCGCGTTGACGCGAGACGCCGCCCGAAGGAATCCGGAAGAGCCCGTAGCCGGGCCTGAAATCCAGATTGTAAATATTTGAATCAAAACGTGTTTACCTGACGTTCTTTTCACGTCGCACGCTCCCGGCCGGCGTGCTAGGAGGGCGCGAGGACAGTTTTCGGGGAAGGTGGTCATGGTCGACAGCGCCAAGGGCAGCGCCCAGAAGCCGTTGCGCGTCGGCGTGGTCGGCGTCGGCGTGATGGGATGCAACCACGCGCGCGTGTTCGCCGGCCTGCCGGGCGTGCAACTGGTCGGTGTCGCGGATCCGAGCGTCGGGCAGACCGAGTTCGTCGGCCGCACGCTCGGCTGCGGCACCTTCCCGGACGTCGGCAAGCTCTTGGACTTCGGCGTCGACGCCGTGACCATCGCGGCGCCGACGCATCTGCATCGCGAGGTCGCGCTCACCTGCATCCGGCGCGGCGTCCACGTGATGATCGAGAAGCCGATCGCCTCCACGGTGGAGCAGGGCCACGAGATCATCGAGGCGGCCAAGCGCGCCGGCGTGACCCTGATGGTCGGTCATGTCGAGCGCTTCAACCCGGCCGCGCAATCGCTGAAGGAGGCGATCCGCAACGAGGACATCCTGTCGATCGCGATCACGCGCGTCGGGCCGTTCCCGCCGCGCATGTCGAACGTCGGCATCGTCATCGACCTCGCCGTGCACGACATCGATCTGGTGCGGTGGTTCACCGACTCGGAGATCACCGAGGTCCAGCCGCAGCTCTCCAGCGCCAAGGCCGAACGCGAGGACATCGCGCTCCTGCAGTTCCGCACCGCCTCCGGCGTGCTCGCCCACATCAACACCAACTGGCTGACGCCGTTCAAGGCGCGCACCGTCCAGATCGCCACCAAGCGGAAGTACATCACGGGCGATCTGCTCACCCGGCAGGTGACCGAGTGCTTCGGTTTCCAGCCGGACGGCAGCTACTCGATGCGCCACCTCTCGGTCGGCCACGACGAGCCGCTGCGCGCCGAGCTCGGCGCCTTCGTCAAGGCGGTGCGCACCGGCACGCGCCCCGCCGTGACCGGCGAGGAGGGCGTTGCCAGCCTCGAGATCGCCATCCGCTGCCTCGAGGTCGGCGGCGAGGCGATCGGCCTGCCGCTCCGCAAGCCGCGCGTGGTGGCGCGCTGAGGCGCGCGCCCGACGCCGCGGCCGGACGTCCACGAGAACAGACCCACACGACATCGCATGCAGGACATCGCATGACCCAGCACGCCCGCCTGCAGCCGCAGCCGATCCCCTTCATCGACGTGGCGGCGCAACGCCGCGCCCTCGGCACCAAGGTCGACGACGCCGTCGCCCGCGTGCTGGCGCATTGCCAGTTCATCCTCGGGCCGGAGGTGCAGACGCTGGAGAAGGACCTCGCCGCCTTCTGCGGCGCGAGCCACGCCGTCACCTGCGCGAGCGGCACCGACGCGCTCTCGCTGGTGCTGATGGCCAAGGGCATCGGTCCCGGCGACGCGGTGATCTGCCCGTCCTTCACGTTCTGCGCCACCGCCGAGGTGGTAGCGCTGCATCGCGCGACGCCGGTGTTCGCCGACATCGACGAGGCGACCTACAACATCTCGGTCGAGAGCGCCGCCGCCGCGATCGAGACGGCGAAGTCGCTCGGCCTGAAGCCGCGCGGCATCATCCCGGTCGATCTGTTCGGCCTGCCGGCCGACCACGACGCCATCGCGGCGCTGGCCAAGGCCGAGGGCCTGTTCGTGCTCGACGACGCGGCGCAATCCTATGGGGCGACCTACAAGGGCCGGCGGCTCGGCGTCGACGGCCTCGCCACCGCGACAGCGACGAGCTTCTTTCCCGCAAAGCCGCTCGGCTGCTACGGCGACGGCGGCGCGATCCTCACCGACGATCCCGAGCTGGTGGCGACGCTGAAGAGCCTGCGCGTGCACGGGCACGGCTCCGACAAGTACGACAACATCCGCATCGGCCTCACCTCGCGGCTCGACACCGTGCAGGCCGCCGTGCTGATCGAGAAGTTGAAGATCTTCGCCGACGAGATTCGCGCCCGCGACGCCGTCGCCCGCCGCTACGCCGAAGGCCTCGCCGACGTGGTCGGCGTGCCGGTGGTGCCGGAGGGCTATTCGTCGGTGTGGGCCCAGTACACGATCCGGATTCCCGCCGGCACCCGGGATGCGTTCGCGGCGGCGCTCAAGGCCGACGGCGTGCCGACCGCGATCTACTATCCGATCCCGCTGCATCGTCAGGTGGCCTACAAGCACTATCCGACCGCCGGCAACGGCCTGCCCGTGTCCGACAAGGTCGCGGCCGAGGTGATCGCGCTGCCCATGCACGCCTACCTCGACACGGCGTCGCAGGACCGGGTGATCGACGCCGTGCGGCGGGCCGTGAAGGGGTGAATTCGGCCGTATAGTCGCGTCTCGGTCATTCCGGGGCGGCGCGCAGCGCCGAACCCGGAATCCAGCCGGGACCTCGAAAAACGTGGCTGGATTCCGGGTTCGCACCTGCGGTGCGCCCCGGAATGACGGACAACGGGCCATGCTCGGACGCATCGCGACTGTCGGGGGGCTGACGCTCGTCTCGCGCGTCACCGGCTTCCTGCGCGACATCATGCTGGCCGCGGTGCTCGGCGCCGGGCCGGTCGCCGACGCCTTCTTCGTCGCGCTCAGGCTTCCAAATCACTTCCGCGCCATCTTCGCCGAGGGGGCGTTCAACGCCGCCTTCGTGCCGGCCTATGCCCGCATCGTGAAGCAGGGCGGGCCCGATCCGGCGCGGCTGTTCGCCGATCGGGTCTTCACCATGCTGATGGCGGCCGAGGCCGTGCTGCTGGCGCTGGCGCTCGCCTTCACGCCGGCCGTCATCGGGCTCCTGGCGCCCGGCTTCGCGGCCGGCAGCGGGCGATTCGATCTCGCCGTCGATCTGACCCGCATCACCTTCCCGTATCTGGTGCTGGTCAGCCTGGTCACGCTCTACGGCGGCATGCTCAACGCCGTGCAGCGCTTCGCCTCGCCGGCCGCGGCGCCCGTGCTGCTCAATCTCAGCATGATGGCGACGCTGTCGCTCGCCGCCTTCTTCCCGACCGCCGGCCACGCCGCCGCCTGGGGCGTGCTGATCGCCGGCGTGCTCGAGGTGCTGCTGGTCGGCGCCGACGTGGCGCGCCGCACTGGCCTGCCACGCTTCTCCGGCCTCGCGCTCGACGACGACGTGAAGAGGTTCTTCAAGGCGCTCGGTCCGGCGACGGTCGGCTCGGCCGGCCTGCAGATCGCCATGTTCGCCGACACCATCATCGCGAGCTTCCTGCCGGCGGGCGCGCTGTCGGCGCTCTACTACGCCGACCGCCTCTATCAGCTCCCGGTCGGCGTCATCGGCATCGCGGTCGGCACCGTCGTCCTGCCCGAGATGGCGAGCCGCATCGCCGGCGGCGACGAGGCGGGCGCGCGCGATGCCCAGAGCCGGGCCGTCGAGCTCGCGCTCCTCCTCTCGGTGCCGTGCCTGGTCGCCTTCCTGCTGCTGCCCGATCTGATCATGCTGGCGCTGTTCTCACGCGGCGCCTTCACGGCCGCCGACGCGGCGGCGGCCGGCGCGACGCTCGCCGCCTACACGGTCGGCCTGCTGCCCTTCGTGCTGATCCGCAGCGTCACGGCGACCTTCCTGGCCCGCGGCGACACCAAGACCCCAGTGAAGGCGCTGCTCGTCTCGGTGGTCGTCAACGTGGCTCTCAAGATCGCCCTGATGGGGCCACTGTCGCAGGTCGGCCTCGCGCTCGCCACCGCGGTCGGCGCCTGGGTGAACTTCGGGCTCGTCGTCTGGTTCGCCCGCCGCGCCGGCCTGCTCGGCTGGGATTCGCGGCTGATGTATTCGGTCGCGCGGCTCGCCATCGCCGCCGTGGTGCTGGCCGTGGCGCTCGTCGCCGGCCAGCGGGTCGTCGCCGCGCTGATCGAGCCCGGCCAGATGCTCCGCCACGAGACGTCGCTCGCCGCCCTCGCGCTGATCGGCGCCGCAGCCTACGGCCTCGCCATCGCGGCCCTGTTCGGCCGCCAATGGCTGCGCCGCCTCGCGCGGCGGCGGAAGGCGGCCGCCCCGCCGGTGCCGCCGGCACCGCCCGTCGATCCCCTGTGATTTGCTCCGTGTGCCCCGGACAAGGCGCATCGGGCCGCAGGCCTGATGCGCCGCAGAGCCGGGGCCTAGGGGTGCCGGGTGGAAACGTCTCGTTCGATCGCCCTGGGTCCCGGTTCGCGGTGCGTCGCACCGCGCCCGGGACACGAGGCTTCAACGCGGTCGCCGACCTTGAGTGATCACGTCGCCGCCGCCAGCCGCTTCGTCACCGCATCGTCCTGGCCGAGCTTTTCCCGCGCGAGATCGAGCGGGCGCTTGCCGTCCCACGCGACGATGTCGGTCCTCGCGCCGGCGTCGAGCAGCACGGCGGCACACGCCGAAAATCCGTGCCACAGCGCGTCGTGCAGCGGCGTGTAGCCGTTCGACGGACCCTGATAATCGAGGTTCACGCCCGTCGTCTGCGCCAGTCGCCGGGTGATCTCGACGTGGCCGTTGTAGGTCGCCTTGTGCAGCGGCACGGCGCCGAACACCGGCTCGACCGCATTCACGTCGGCGCCGGCGTCGATCAGCAGGCCGACCATCTCGGTCAGGCCCTGACGGGCGGCGACGAGCAGCGCCGTGTGGCCGTCGTCGAAGCCGCCGACCACCGGCCAGCGCCGGTCGACCGCCGCGCCGTCGGCGAGCGCCGCCTGCAGGGCCGCGAGATCGCCGGCCTGCACGGCGCGGATCAGCGCCGCCTCGCCCATCGCGGCGGCGTCGCGGGCCTGGCGCTGCGCGATCAGCGCCTCGATGCGGGCGAGCGCCTCGGCGTCGCCGGCGCCCTGGCTGACATTCTTGGCGTAGGCGAGATGGTTCGGCAGCGTGAAGCCGTAATAGCTCGTCGGCGTCAGCCGGCAGTCGCGGTCGAGCAGCAGCGCGACGATCGCGTCCGCCTTGAACCAGATCGCCTCGAACAGCGGCGTGTGGCCCGTCGACGTCGCCTGCAGGTCGACCGAGGCGCCGGCCTCGATCAGCATCCGGGCGACCGCCGTGTGGGCGCCCTGGCAGGCCTTGTGGAGCGCCGCCGTGCCGGCCTTGCCGTCGAGCGCGTCGACCAGCGCGCCGGCGGCGAGCAGCGCCGCCACCTTGTCGCCGTCGCCGAGACCGGCGGCGAACATCAGCGGCGTCAGCCCGCTCGCCGGATCGATCCCGTTCGGGTCGGCCCCGGCGCCGAGGGCGACGGCGACCGCGGCGACCGTGCCGGACCGCACGGCCGCGACGAGATCGCAGCCTGAGACGTGCGACGGCGCCTCCTGGGTCGGCGCATCCATGGGGGGACTCACAGGTTGCGATACGCGCGCACGAGCGGCGACACGTCCCAGTTCACCCGCCACTCGACGATGCGGCGGTCGCGCACCGTCAGGAAGGTCGCGACCTGGAGGTCGTACTCGTTGCCGTTGGCGATGCACTGGGCGTGCTCGTGGACGATCCCGACCGCCCGCGCGCCGTCGACCATGATGTCGCCGAGCAGCGCGAAGCTGAGCATGCGGGAATGCGCCGCCCACACCTCGAAGCTCTTGAGCACGGCCGGCAGGCCCCGATAGGAGCCGAGCCAGGGCGCGAGATCGGTGACGCCCGGCACCGGCGGCACGTTGTCCCAGATGACGTCGGGATGGACCAGCTTCAGCGCCTCCTCGGAGCGGCCGGCGCTCAGGTTCTCGAACCACGCCGCGGCGATCTCGCGGGTCGCCGCCGGATCGACCGAGCCCGGGGCGGGCAGGGGAGCGCCCGGCCGCGGGAAGCGCGCCTTCACGTCGCCGAGGAAGCCCTCGTAGTCGCGCAGCGCCCACACCACCTCGAAGTCGAGATACTCGCGCATGGGCAGCCAGCCCATCGAGTTGCGGTCCAAATCCTCGAGCGAGTCGGCCTTCACGATCGCAATGATGCGATGCTGCGACACCACCTTGTAGAGCTGGACGAAGCCGGCCCGGATGCCGGCGACGCCGTGCTCGCCCTCGCGCTCCTCCAGCGCCCAGAGCTGATCCTGGTTGATCCGCCCCTGATAGTTCCACCGCATCTGGACATAGAACAGCATCGCCGGCCTCCGATGGCGGGCGCACGACACCGTCCGGCGCGCCGTGGGTGCGGCGCGGCCCGGCGGCCAGACCCCCGCGGGTTGCAGTCACAACCTAAGCGGGCGATCGGCAGAAAGTAAACCGAAAGTGGTACAAATTCGCGTGCGCAATCGCAGCGCGGTCGTCGGCGGGTCTCGGCGAAGCTCTCTGCCGGCTACGCCGCCGTGCGCCCGGGTCGCTCCAGCGGCACCACCGGGACCGTACGCCGCTCGCCGCCGCGCAAGAGTTCGATGGCGAGCGCGCGGCCGATCCGCTCGCCGGTGAGGATTCGCACGAGTTCGTCGGCGCCGGTGACCGGCACGCCGTCGATCGCCAGCACGACGTCGCCGGCGACGATCCCGGCCTCCGCCGCGGGGCTGCCCGGATCGACGCCGGCGATCATCACGGCGCTCTCCTGGGCGACTCCGGCGAGATGCCGCAGCCGCGCCGGTAGGGCGGTCTGGGCGGCCGCGATGCCGATGAAGGCGCGGCGCACCCGGCCGTGCCGCACCAGCTCGCCGAGCACGTGCTTCACCGTGTTGGCCGCGATGGCGAAGCAGATGCCCTGCGCGCCCTGGATGATCGCGGTGGCGATGCCGACCACCTCGCCGTGCGAGGCGACGAGCGGTCCGCCCGAATTGCCGGGGTTGAGCGCGGCGTCGGTCTGGATCAGGTCGTCGACCAGCCGGCCGTTCGAGGCGCGCAGCGACCGCCCGAGCGCCGACACGACGCCGGCCGTGACGGTCGACTCGAAGCCGAGCGGATTGCCGATCGCGACGACGAGCTGGCCGCGGCGGAGCCTTCGCGAGTCCCCCAGCGCGGCGGAGGGCAGCAGCACGTTCTCGTCGACCCGCACCAGGGCGAGATCGGTGTCGGGATCGGCCCCGACCACGCGGGCACCGAGCCGCAGGCCGTCCGCCGTCGTGAGGGCGAGCCGCACGCCCGGCGCGCGCGCCGCCGCGGCCGCGACGACGTGGTGGTTGGTGACGATCAGGCCGTCCGGCGACACGATCACGCCGGAGCCCGAGCCGCGGCGGCCCTGCGGGCCGACGACATCGAGCCGCACCACGGCCGGCCCGATGCGATCGACGACCGACGTGACGGCGTTCGAATACGCGTCCAGCAGCGCAGTATCGTCCGAGCTTTCGGAGCCCGGACCGGAATTATCGTTCGGGGCGAGGCCGACCGGTGGCGCGATATTGCTCGTATCCGCGATGTCGACGACGTTTGGAATCTCTAGACTCTGGTCCCGGTTTTTGTCGCCGGGGCCACGATACCGTCGTGATGAAGGAAAACTCCGGGTTCGATCGGACAGCGAACTCCGAGTTCGATCATTTCGTCGATTTACTTGCATGGCACGGGCGGATATGGGGATGCCACGCGGTTATGGAAGACCATCGGGACGTCGCGCCAGCGCCGGGCTTCCTTCTCCAGGCGGTCCATATCAAGCGGGCCATACAAAGGCCGACAGGATGCGCGATGTCGATGGTCGTTAGAAATTCCGGAGCTGTCATGAGTTCGAAGTGGGCGCGTCTCGTCGCCGTCGGTGCGGCTGTCGTTCTGGCGGGATGCGGCGGCGAGACCAAGCAGCCGCAGGCCGGTGGCCCGCCGCCGCCGCAGGTGACCGTGGCGAAGCCGGTCGAAGGCACCGTGATCGACTACGACGAGTATGTCGGCCGGTTCGTGCCGATCGACTCGGTGGAAGTCCGCGCGCGCGTGTCGGGCTATCTGGACCAGATCCATTTCAAGGACGGCCAGATGGTGAAGCAGGGCGATCTGCTGTTCACCATCGACAAGCGGCCGTTCCAGACCGCGCTGGACCAGGCCAAGGCGAACCTCGCCCAGGCCAAGGCGAACCTCGCCTTCACCGAGGCGGATCTGTCGCGCGCCCAGCAGCTGGTGCGCGACCGCACCATCACGGAGCAGACCTTCGACCAGCGCACCCAGGCGAAGCGCGTCGCCGAAGCCTCGGTCGCGGCCCAGGAGGCGGCGGTCCGCCAGGCGACGCTCGATCTCGAGTTCACCGAGCTGAAGGCGCCGATCACCGGGCGCATCGGCGATCGCCGCGTGTCGGTCGGCAATCTCGTCACCGGCGGCACCGGCGGCACCACGACGCTGCTCGCCACCATCGTGACCTACGACCCGATCCGTTTCGAGTTCACCTACGACGAGGCCGCCTATCTGCGCTACCAGCGGATGACGACCGACGGGCCGGCGAGCCGCGCCGGCGGCCTCGAGGTCGCGCTGAAGCTGATCGACGAGAAGGAGTTCGGCCACAAGGGCCGGATGGATTTCGTCGACAACGTCATCGAGCGCACCACCGGCACGATCCGCGGCCGCGCCGTGCTGCCCAATCCGGACGGGCTGTTCACGCCCGGCATGTTCGCCCGCGTGCAGGTGCCGGCCTCGCAGCCGCAGACCGCGCTCCTGGTGCCGGACGTCGCCATCGGCTCCGAGCAGGTGCGCAAGTACGTGTTCGTGGTCGATGCCGAGAACACGGCGCGCCAGAAGTTCGTCACCCTCGGCCAGCTCGACGGCAAGCTGCGGGTGATCAAGGACGGGCTCGGCCCGAACGACCTGGTGATCGTCAACGGCATGGCGCGCACCCGGCCCGGCATCAAGGTGACGCCGAAGGAGGAGCCGATCACCCGTGCGGCTCCGGCCGGTCCGCAGGCCGCGGCCGGCGGCTCGCCGAAGGCCGAGTGAGCGGCGCGCGATGAAGCTCTCCCACTTCTTCATCGAGCGGCCGATCTTCGCGTCGGTCGTCTCGATCGTCATCGTGATCCTGGGCGCGGTCGCCTATCTGCGGCTGCCGGTCGCGCAGTATCCGGAGATCGCCCCGCCCGTCATCAACGTGACGGGCCAGTATCCGGGCGCCAGCGCCGAGACGGTCGCCGAGACCGTGGTCGCGCCGATCGAGCAGCAGATCAACGGCGTCGAGGGGATGATGTACATCTCCTCCAACTCCACCGCGGACGGGCGCTTCTCGATCGCCGTGACGTTCAACCTCGGCGTCAATCTCGACATCGCCCAGGTGCAGGTGCAGAACCGCGTCGCGGTGGCGCAGCCGCGCCTGCCCATCCAGGTCCAGCAGATCGGCGTGACGGTCAACAAGGCCTCGCCCGACATCCTGATGGTGGTGAACCTCTACTCGCCGGACAGCTCGCGCGACACGCTGTTCATCTCCAACTTCGCCAACATCCAGGTCAAGGACGTGCTGTCGCGCGTCGACGGCGTCGGCTCCATCACGGTGTTCGGCAGTCGCGACTACGCGATGCAGATCTGGCTCGATCCCGACCGGCTGCAGTCGCTCAACCTCACCGCCCAGGACGTGACGGCGGCCCTGCAGGGGCAGAACATCCAGGTCGCCTCCGGCGTGCTCAACCAGCCGCCGGTGCCCGAGCAGCTCGCCTTCCAGGTCGCGGTGCGCACGCTCGGGCGCCTGTCCGACCCGGCGGAGTTCGCCAATGTCGTCGTCAAGCAGACCGAGACGGCGGTGGTCCGCATCAAGGACATCGGCCGCGTCGAGCTGACCGCGCAGGACTACTCCTCGACCTCCTATCTCGACCGCCAGCCCTCGGTGGCGCTCGGCGTGTTCCAGCGTCCGGGCTCGAACGCACTGACGACGGGCCAGGGTGTCGTCGCGACCATGGAGCGCCTCGCCCCGGGGTTCCCGCAGGGCGTCAAGCACGCGATCATCTACAATCCGACCACGTTCATCGCCGAGTCTGTGCGCGCCGTCGTCGAGACGATCTTCGAGGCGGCCATCCTCGTCGTGCTCGTGGTCATCCTGTTCCTCCAGACCTGGCGAGCCGCCGTCATCCCGATCCTGGCGATTCCGATCTCGCTCGTCGGCACGTTCTTCGTGATGAGCCTGTTCGGGTTCTCGCTCAACAACCTGTCGCTGTTCGGCCTGGTGCTCGCCATCGGCATCGTGGTCGACGACGCGATCGTCGTGGTGGAGAACGTCGAGCGCAACATCTCGGCCGGGATGAGCCCGCGTGACGCCGCCCACAAGACGATGGACGAAGTCGGCGGGGCGCTCGTCGCCATCTCGCTCGTGCTGTCCGCCGTGTTCGTGCCGACCGCCTTCATCACCGGCATCTCGGGGCAGTTCTACCAGCAGTTCGCGCTCACCATCGCGGGCTCGACGCTGATCTCGCTGCTCGTCTCGCTGACGCTGTCGCCGGCCCTGTGCGCGCTGCTCCTCAAGGCGCACGATCCGCACCACCGCGAGCGCTGGTTCGAGAAGCCCGTGCACGGCTTCTTCCGCCTGTTCAACCGCGGCTTCGACGCGGTGGCGAGCGGCTATGCCTGGATCGCCGGCCGGGTCGTGCGCCTCGTGGTGCTGATGCTGCTCGCCTATGTCGGCGTGCTCGCCTTCGGCCTCAACGAGTTCCGTCAAACGCCGCAGGGCTTCATTCCGCAGCAGGACCGTGGCTACCTGATCGTCGCCGCGCAACTGCCGCCGGGCGCCTCGCTGCAGCGGACCGACGCGGTGATGAAGCGCGCCGCCGACATGGCGCTGGAGACGCCCGGCGTCGGTCACGCCATCAACATCGTCGGCTTCTCGGGCGCGACCTTCACCAACGCCCCCAATGCCGGCGCCATGTTCCTGATCCTCGAGCCGTTCGAGAAGCGGGTCGGCGATCCGGCCAAGACGGCCGCCGGCATCCAGACGGCGCTGTTCCGCAAGCTCGCCGCGATCCAGGACGCCTTCATGGTCGTGGTGCTGCCGCCGCCCGTTCAGGGCATCGGGAATGCCGGCGGCTACCGCATGATGGTGCAGGACCGCAACGGGCTGGGGTCGCAGGCGTTGCTCGGCTCCGTCTACGCCATGATGGGCCGCGCCGCCCAGACACCCGGCCTCAAGCAGGTCTACTCGCTGTTCGAGACCTCGACGCCGCAGCTCTATCTCGACATCGACCGCACCAAGGCGCAGCTCCTCGGCATCAACATGGCCGACGTGTTCAGCACCCTGCAGGTCTATATCGGGTCGTCCTACGTCAACGACTTCAACCTGTTCGGCCGCACCTTCCGGGTGCAGGCGCAGGCCGATGCCGAGCATCGCCTGGAGGCCAAGGACGTGCTGGCCCTGCGGGTGAAGAACTCGCGCGGTGAGACCGTGCCGATCGGCTCGTTCACCACAGTGCGCGACATCTCCGGTCCCTACCGGGTGCCGCGCTACAACCTCTATCCGGCGGCCGAGCTCGACGGCGATTCCGCACCCGGCTACTCGCAAGGGCAGGCGATCGCCATCATGGAGAAGCTCGCCGCCGAGACGCTGCCGCCCGGCATCGGCTACGAGTGGACGGGCCTCGCCTATCAGCAGCTCAGGGCCGGCGACACCGCGCTGTTCGCCTTCGGGCTCGGCGTCGTGTTCGTGTTCCTGGTGCTGGCCGCCCAGTACGAGAGCCTGACGCTGCCGCTCGCCGTGATCATGATCGTGCCGATGTGCCTGGTCGCCGCGATCACGGGCGTGATCCTGCGCGGGATGGACAACAACATCCTCACCCAGGTCGGCTTCGTCGTGCTGATAGGACTGGCGGCCAAGAACGCGATCCTGATCGTCGAGTTCGCGCGCCAGCTCGAGGACGAGGGGCGCGACCGCCGGGCCGCCGCCGTCGAGGCGGCGCGGCTGCGACTGCGGCCGATCCTGATGACGTCGCTCGCCTTCATCCTCGGCGTGGTGCCGCTGGTATGGGCGACCGGCGCCGGCTCCGAGCTGCGCCAGGCGCTCGGCACCGCGGTGTTCTCGGGCATGATCGGCGTCACCATGTTCGGCCTGGTCTTCACGCCGGCCTTCTACGTGGTGGGAAGCTGGCTGTCCGGCCTGACCGGCGGCCGCCGCGAAGCCGCGCCGGATGGCACGGCGACGGGTCAGCCGGCGGAGTGATCCGCCGGCGGCGGAGAATCGGCGCGGGTGATCACGCTCTCCCGCCGGGAGAGGCAAGGCGCGCTCTTGCACGTCGGGTGACGGGTTAGGGCGCCAGTTGGCGAGCACACAAACCCTCACCCGGATCCCGCGCTGCCGCGCGCGATCCGACCGCTTCCCCGCCCAAGTACTCCGGGAAAGCGTGTCCGCATCGCACGGAACCTGGGGGGCGGCATTGATCCACCCCCCGACACGCCCCGTATGGTTTACAATCTGGCGTCGCGGACGCAGACGGGGATTCCATCATGAAGTTCGGACTGTCGCAGGCCGTCACCCGGAGCGAGGACCAGGCCTTCCTGCGCGGTGCCGGCCGTTACGTCGCCGACCTCGTGCCCGGTGACGCGCTGCGCGCCGTCGTGCTGCGCGCCCCGCATGCTCACGCTCGCATTCGGGCGATCGAAGCGGCCGCAGCCAGGGCGATGCGGGGCGTGCGGCTGATCCTGACGGCGGCCGACATCGCGGATCTCGGCCCGCTGCCGTGTCTCGGAATTCCGCGCGGCGTCACGGTCGCGTCGTCGCCGTGCCCGGTGCTGGTCGGCGACGTCGTCCGCTACGTCGGCGACGCCGTCGCTTTCGTGGTCGCCGACACGCTCGATCGTGCCCGCGACGCCGCCGAGGCGATCGTCGTCGATTACGCGCCGCTGCCCCATGTCGTCGATCCCGCCGCGGCCGTGGCGGCGGACGCGCCGCCCGTCTGGTCGGGCCGCGCCGGCAATGTCGCCTACACCCAGACGCTCGGCGATGCCGCGGCGACCGAGAAGGCCTTCGCGAAGGCGGCGCACGTGGTCGAGCTGAAGGTCGTCAACCAGCGGCTCGTCGCCAACTACATGGACACCCGCGCCGTCACGGCGTCGATCGACCGCGCCGACGGCCGCATCACGCTGACGCTCGGCAGCCAGGGCTCGCACACGGTGCGCGACATCCTGGCCGGCCAGGTTCTGCGCATCCCGCCCGAGCGGCTGCGCGTGATCACGCCGGATGTCGGCGGCGGCTTCGGGACGAAGCTGTTTCCGTATCGCGAATACGCGCTCGCCGCCGTGGCGGCGGAGCGGCTCGGCCGCACGGTGAGCTGGGTCGCCGACCGCGCGGATCACTTCGTCGGCGACAGCCACGGCCGCGCCAACGTGACGACGGCGCGCCTCGCGCTCGATGGCGAGCACCGGTTCCTGGCGCTCGACGTCGACATGATCTGCGACATGGGCGCGTATCTCTCCTGCTTCGCGCCCTACATCCCGTTCGCCGGCGCCGGCCTGCTGCCGGGCGTCTATGCGCTGCCGGCGTGTCACGTGCGCATCCGTGGCGTCCACACCAACACGGTGCCGGTCGACGCCTATCGGGGGGCGGGGCGGCCGGAGGCGGCCTTCGTGATCGAGCGGCTGGTCGACACCGCGGCGCGCGACCTCGGCATCGCGCCGGACGACCTGCGGCGAAAGAACTTCATCGCCCCGGGCGCGATGCCCTACACGACCGCGACCGGCAAGGTCTACGACTCCGGCGACTTCGCCGCCCACATGGCGCGCGCCCAGGAGATCGCCGACTGGAAGGGCTTCGCGCATCGCTCCAAGACGGCGCGCCGGCACGGCAAGCTGCGCGGCATCGCGCTCGCCACCTATGTGGAGGCCTGCGGCACGGTCGGTCCGGAAACCGCGACGCTGCGGCTCGACCGCGATGGCGTCGTCACGGTGCTGATCGGCTCGCAGTCGACCGGCCAGGGCCACGCCACCGCCTATGCCCAGATCGTCGCCGAGCATCTCGGCCTGCCGCCGTCGCGGGTACGGGTCGTCCAGGGCGACACCGACGTGATCGCGACCGGCGCCGGCACGGGCGGCTCGAGCTCGATTCCGTGCGGCGGCGTCGCCGTCGACGGGGCGGCCCAGAAGCTCGCCGAGGTCGTCAAGGCGATCGCGGCCGATGCGCTCGAGGCCGCGCCGGCCGACATCGAGCTCGCCGACGGCGTGGTGCGCATCGCCGGCACCGACTGCACGATCAGCTTCGCCGGCGTCGCGACGGCGCCGGCCGCGACGCCCGCGCGTCTCACCGTCGCCGACACGTTCCGGCCGGCCGCGGCGACCTTTCCGAACGGCACCCACGTCGCCGAGGTCGAGATCGATCCGGAGACCGGCGCGATCGAGATCGTCCGCTACGTGATCGTCGACGATGTCGGCATGACCCTCAATCCGCTGCTGCTGGAGGGCCAGATCCACGGCGGCGTAGCGCAGGGCATCGGCCAGGCGCTGCTGGAGAACACCGTCTACGATGCGGATTCGGGCCAGCTCGTCACCGCGACGTTGCAGGACTACGCCCTGCCGCGTGCCGGCGACCTGCCGGCCTTCACGTTCGAGACCCGCAATGTGCGCTGCACCGCCAATCCGCTCGGCGTGAAGGGGGCGGGCGAGGCCGGCACCATCGGGGCGGCCCCGGCCGTGATCAACGCCGTGGTCGATGCCCTGTGGCGCGCCCATCGCATCCGCGACATCGACATGCCGGCGAGCCCGCAGGCGATCTGGGCGACGCTGCGCGAGCACGCGCGCATGCACACGCTGTGATGGGTCGGGCGGACGCGGCTTGCGGCCGAGACGCCACGATCCCCGCCCTGCGTCATCAAGACACCGTCGCGAAGTCGTGATCCGGAGGTGCAACGACCCGTCGTGTCACGGTACGTATTTGTCTGTAGACCTCCGGTCGGGCCGCGTCCGCAGCGACGGCGCATCGCCCGGGCCGGCTCCCCGCCGGCGCTCATGGACTTCGATCTCACAACGACTTCGATCTCACCACGCAGGAGACCTCATGACGATCCGTACGATGCTCGCCGCCGCCATGCTCGTCTCGGGTTTGACCGCCGCCGGTATGACCGTCGTCGCCGCGCAGGACGTGATCGCGCAGCGCAAGGCCATCATGAAGGCCAACGGCGACCAGGCGCGGACCGGCGCCCTGATGGCGCGCGGCGAGATGCCGTTCGATCTCGCCAAGGCGCAGGCGATCTTCGCGACCTATGCGGAGAGCGCGACCAAGAGCAAGGATCTCTATCCGGAGTCGGCCAAGACCGGGGGCGACACCGCAGCCGATCCGAAGATCTGGCAGAGCATGAGCGACTTCCAGGCGAAGCTCGCCAAGTTCGGACAGGATGCCGCCGCCGCCAAGGACAAGGTGAAGGACGAGGCGAGCTTCAAGGCGACCTTCTCGGAGGTGCAGAAGAACTGCGGCGGCTGCCACGAGAGCTACCGCATCAAGAAGAGCTGACCGGTGCGCCGCCTGCGCATCCTCTTGATCGCCGCGGCGCTGGTCCTGGGGACCGGCGTCGCGGTGTTCTTCGTCCTCACCGAGCCGACCCGCGTCGCCGCGGCCTCGCTCGGGCCGCACACGCCGAATCTCGACAACGGCCGGACGATGTTCTTCGCCGGCGGCTGCGCCTCGTGCCATGCGTCGTCGAAGGACGATCCGACGCGGCTCGGCGGCGGCGCGCCGCTGCACTCGCCCTTCGGCACCTTCTACGCGCCCAACATCTCGCCCGATCCGGACGACGGCATCGGCCGCTGGAGCGAGGTGGCCTTCGTCTCCGCCATGCAGGACGGCACCTCGCCCGACGAGCGCCACTACTATCCGGCGTTCCCCTACACGTCGTACCAGCGCATGGAGACGGGCGATCTTCGCGACCTGTTCGCCTTCATCCGGACGCTGCCGGCCGTGCAGGGCCGGGCACCCGCGCACGAGCTGCCGTTCCCGTTCTCTGTCCGGCGCGCCGTGGGCTTGTGGAAGATGCTCTATCTCGACGGCCGGCCGTTCCGGCCCGATCCATCGAAGTCGGCGGCGTGGAATCGTGGCGCCTATCTGGTGAACGGCCCCGGCCACTGCGCCGAGTGCCACTCGCCCCGCAATGCGCTCGGCGGCATCGTCGAGGCGCAGCGCTTCGCCGGTGGCCCGAACCCGGAAGGGCAGGGGTGGGTGCCGAACATCACCGGCAAGGGGCTGGCGTCGTGGTCCGCCAAGGACGTCGCCTACATGCTGGAGACCGGCGACCTGCCGGACGGCGACTCGGTCGGCGGCACGATGGCGGCGGTGGTGCGCAACACCGCGAAGCTCTCGGCCGCGGACCGCGCCGCCATGGCCGAGTACCTGAAGTCGCTGCCGCCCGTCGACGGCCCGGTGCGGCCGGAGCGGAAGTAGCGCCACTCGAGGTGATGGTCATCCCGGGGCGGCGCGGAGCGCCGAACCCGGAATCCAGCCAAGAATGTCGAGTCGCTGCTGGATTCTGGGTTCGCGCCTTCGGCGCGCCCCGGAATGACGAGCGTCGGCCCCGCACGGCCGCGTCCCGCCAAGAGTGGTTTTCGGAACCCGAGGACCGTGCGACAAGGGGCGCCCGCGCCGCGTCGCGATCCTGCCCCCGCCCGTCATGAGCCTGCACGCCGCCATCCTGGTCAAGATCGTCTCGGTCCTGCTGTTCGCGGTGATGTCGGCGCTGGTCCGCTATCTCGGCGAGGCCGGGATTCCGCTCGGCCAGGTGGTGTTCTTCCGCAGCCTGTTCGCCCTGGTGCTGATCGTCGCCCTCTACGCGGCCCGGCACGAGCTGTCCGCGGCGGTGCGCACCAGCCGGCTGCTCGGCCATGTCGGCCGCGGCAGCATCGGCGTGGCCGGCATGTTCCTCAACTTCGCCGCGCTGGCGCGCCTGCCGCTGGTCGACGCGACCGCGATCACGTTCGCGGCGCCGCTGATCACGGTGGCGCTCGCCGCGATCGTGCTCTCCGAGCGGGTGCGGGCCTATCGGTGGACCGCGGTCGGGGTCGGCTTCGTCGGCGTGGTGGTGATGCTGTGGCCCTATCTCGGGCTCGGCCGGCTCGTCACGGCGGCCTCGACGGCGGCCACGGTCGGAGCGATGTGCGCGCTCGCCTCGGCCTTCTCGAACGCCTTCGCGGTGATCCAGACGCGCCGCCTGACCGACAGCGAGACGACCTCGTCGATCGTCTTCTACTTCTCGCTGATCTGCACGATCGCGGGCGGGGCCGTGCTGCCCTTCGTCTGGATCACGCCGACGCTGCCGCAGCTCGTCGCGCTGATCGGTGTCGGGCTTCTGGGCGGCGCCTCGCATCTCCTGCTCACCGAGAGCTACCGCTACGCGCCCGCCTCGGTGATGGCGCCGTTCGACTATCTGGCGCTGCTCTTCGCCTTCGTGATCGGCTGGGTCGTGTTCGGCGAGATCCCGACCGGCTGGGCCTATGCGGGTGCCGGCATCGTGGTGCTGTCCGGCCTGTTCGTGATCTGGCGCGAGCGCCGGCTCGCCGCGCAGCGCCGCAAGGCGGCGAAGCCCGACGACGCCGCGTGAGCGCGTCCCGGCTCAGAACGCCTTGAACGTGATGATCGTCTTGGTGTCGACGATGCCCGAGATCGTCTGCACCTTCTCGTTGACGAAGTGGCCGATGTCGGTGCCCGGCTCGACGTAGAACTTCACCAGGAGGTCGTAGTCGCCGGCCGTGGAGTAGATCTCCGAGGCGATCTCGGCATCGGCGAGCTGGTTGGCCACCTGGTACGACCTGCCGAGGTTGCACTTGATCTGCACGAAGAACGGAATCATCGGCTTTCCCTCGGGCCCCGCGGCACTGCGCCGCCATTCGCGCCGCGCCGTCGCGCGGTCGCCGCAATCGAGCAAAACCGGACCGGTTTGACAAGCGAGACGGGCGCCGCGGCAGCCTTGCGCGGGGCCGGGGGAGGGACTAGTTTCGCCTTTGATCTCAGCGGGGTGTCCGGCCGAATCCGCGTCCGGGCTGAGAGGCGGAGCCGGCTCCTTTCGGCCGGTGTGCCAACCCGTCGAACCTGATCCGGGTCATGCCGGCGGAGGGACCTCGAGATGACGCGAGCGGGCGACGACGCCCCGATCCACGGCCGCGCCGATGCAGGCGAGGCCATCTCTCGCGAGGCCATCTCTCGCGACACCGTCGCGCGCGCCGCCGACGCGCTCGACGCGCTGCGGGCGAAGCGGCCGCGGGTCCACTGCATCACCAACACGGTCGCTCAGACCTACACGGCGAACCTGCTGCTCGCCGCCGGCGCCGTCCCGTCGATGACCATCGCGCCGGACGAGATCGCCGCCTTCGTGGCCGGCGCCGACGCGCTCGTCGTCAACATCGGCACGCTCGACGAGCCCCGCCGCACCGCCATCGGGATCGCCATCGATGCCGCCACCGAAGCCGGCATTCCCTGGGTGCTCGACCCGGTGTTCGTCGACCGCTCGCCGGGTCGTGCCACCTTCGGCAAGGCCCTTCTGGCGATGCGTCCGACCGTGCTGCGGCTGAACCCGGCCGAGTTCGCCGTGCTGTCCGGCCTGCCGGCGGAGGCCGACCATCTCCCGGGCTTCGCGCGCGAGAATCAGGCGGTCGTGGCGCTCACCGGGGAGACCGACCTGGTCGCCGATGCGGCCCGGCGCGCCGCGCTCGCCAACGGCCACCGCTGGATGGCGCGCATCACCGCCATGGGTTGCGCCGGCGCCGCGCTGGTCGCGGCCTTCGCGGCCGTCGACGAGGATCCCTGGCACGCGACGATCGCGGCGCTCGTCGCGCTCGGCGTCGCGGCGGAGCGGGCCGCCGTGGTGTCGAGCGGCCCCGGCACGCTCGCCGTGCGGCTCCTCGACACGCTGTTCGATCTCGACCGCAAGGACCTGCTGGAGCAGGCGAAGGTGAGCTGAATGACCGTCGACGTGCGTCTCAACGCCATCCTGGATCCGGAGCGCGCCGGCGGGCGCCCGCTCGTCGATCTCGCCCGCGCCTTGGTGGCCGGAGGCGCGACGCTCGTGCAGCTGCGCGACAAGCACGGCAGCACGCGGCGCATGATCGAGGAGGCGCGGGCGCTGGTCGACGTGCTGGCGCCGTTCGGCGTGCCGCTGGTGATCAACGATCGGGTCGACGTGGCGCTCGCGGCCGGCGCCGCCGGCGTCCATGTCGGCCCCGACGACATGGCGGTGGAGGATGCGCGCGCGATCCTGGGGCCGGGCGCGATCGTCGGCCATTCGATCAAGACGCTCGACGCGGCCGAGCGCGTGCCGCTCGATCTGCTCGACTACGCCGGCGTCGGCGGCGTCTACGCGACGCTGTCGAAGGACAATCCGGCGCCGCCGATGGGGCCGGAGGGGCTCGGAAAAATCCGCGCCGTGCTGCGCCGGCGGGCGCCGACCATGCCGGTGGTCGGCATCGCCGGCATCGAGATCGGCAACGCCGCACCCGTGGTCGCGGCCGGCGCCGACGGCGTCGCCGTCATCTCGGCGCTGTCGCTCTCGCCCGATCCAGAGGTTGCGGCCCGCACGCTGCGGACGATCGTCGACGGGGTTCTTGCGGAGCGCGCGGCGTGACCGTCGCCGGCACACCTATCGCCGTGACCCCCATCGCCGTGACCGTGGCGGGCTCTGATTCGAGCGGCGGCGCCGGCATCCAGGCGGATCTGAAGACCTTCTCGGCGCTCGGCGTCTACGGCGCCTCGGTGATCGCCGCGCTGACCGCGCAGAACACCCGCGGCGTCACGGCGATCCACGACGTGCCGCCGGAGTTCATCGCGGCCCAGATCGACGCGGTATTTTCCGATCTCGCCGTCACGGCCGTGAAGATCGGCATGCTGTCGGTGCCGGCCGCGATCGTCGCGGTGGCGGCCGGGCTCGACCAGCATCGGGCCCACAACATCGTCCTCGACCCGGTGATGATTTCGACCAGCGGGGCGCGCCTCCTGGCGCCCGAGGCCGTCGACACGCTGATCCGCCTGCTGCTGCCGCGCGCCGATCTGATCACGCCGAATCTGCCCGAGGCGGCGGCGCTGCTCGAGACCTCGGTCGCGACGACCGAGGCCGAGATGCGCGGGCAGGGCGAGGCGCTGCTCGCACGCGGCGCCCGCGCCGTGCTGATCAAGGGCGGCCACGCCGAGGGTGCGGAGAGCGCCGACCTGCTGGTGACGCGCGACGGCGTGACGCGCTTCGCGTCGCCCCGCGTCGCCACGCGAAACACGCACGGCACCGGCTGCACGCTCTCCTCGGCCGTGGCGGCCGGCCTCGCCAAGGGACGCGATCTCGCCGCCGCGGTCGGCGAGGCGAAGGACTACGTCGCCGCCGCGATCGCGGCCGCCGACCGCCTAACCATCGGCACCGGCTTCGGCCCGGTGCATCATTTTCACCGGTGGTGGTGAGGTGCACGCCGCCAAGCACGGTCTGCACGCGCCTTGCCTGGGTCTCCGCTCGTCCCCGCGAAGTGGCATTGAGGCTAGGTTCACACTGGAGGCACGGCCTCTCGGTGGTCGTCGTCCGCGCAGGCGGACGACCCAGTATCCGCGAGCGTTCGTTGTTTCACTCGAAATGGTGCGGCGTACTGGGTGCTCCGCCTTCGCGGAGCACGACGACGGAGAGGTTTCGGACTTTGACTTAGCGCCTTCGCGGGGACGAGCGGAAAAGGCCGACTTCGCGCCCATCGCCTGCCCAGTGAGTTCAGGAGTCTGACATGAAAAACTTCACCCGACGCCATCTCGCCGGCGGGGCGCTCGGTGCCGCGGCGGCCGTCGCCGCACCGTCGGTCGCGCGGGCGCAGGCGAAGCGCTGGCGCATGGTGACGTCGTGGCCGAAGCGGCTGCCCGGTCCCGGCATGTCGGCCGAGCGCATCGCCGAGCGTATTTCCGCGATGTCCGGCGGCCGCCTGCAGATCACCGTGCATGCCGCCGGTGAGGTGGTGCCGGCCTTCGAGGTGCTGGACGCGGTCGGTGGCGGCGTCGTCGAGATGGGCCACACGGCGGCGTTCTATTGGCAGGGCAAGCAGCCGGCCGCGGCGTTCTACACCACGGTGCCGTTCGGCCTGACGCCGGCCGAGCACGTCGCCTGGGTCGAGGCCGGCGGCGGCCAGGCGCTGTGGGACGAACTCTACGCGCCGTTCGGGGTGAAGCCGTTCATGGGCGGCAACACCGGCGTCTGCATGGGCGGCTGGTTCCGCACCACGCTGAAGGGGCTCGCCGATCTCAGAGGCATCAAGATCCGCTCGCTCGGGCTCGGCGGCGAGGTCTACCGTCGGCTCGGCGCGACGCCGCAGACGACGGCGCCGGGCGAGATCCTCACGAGCTTGCAGTCCGGCGTGCTCGACGGGGCCGAGTTCGTCGGGCCCGGCACCGACATCGCGCTCGGCCTATACCGGGTGGCGCCGCACTACTATGGTCCCGGCTTCAACAAGCCGAACGGCACCGGCGAGTGCCTCGTCTCGCTCGCCGCCTGGACCGGCCTCGAGCCCGACCTCAGGGCGATCGTCGCGCATGCCTGCGCCGCCGAGGCGACATTCGCGCTCTCCGAGATGGAGCGCCTCAACGCCGAGGCGCTCGCCGCGCTGATCGAGCGCCACAAGGTGAAGCTGGAGACGTTCCCGGACGAGATCGTCGCCGCGGCGCGCGGCCAGGCCGTGGACATCCTCGCCGAGGTCGCGGCCCGCAACCCGCTCGCCAAAAAAGTCCACGACTCCTACACGGCGTTCCGCGACCGCGTCGCCGGTTGGTCCCGCGTCTCGATCCGCGCCGTGCTGGAGGCCCGGGGGGCCTGACGCTCCGGCGCCGCGCGCGTCGTCACCTGGCTCTCACCTCGTTCCGAGGAGCGCCATCCGGTTCGGCGGCGGCCGATCCGGATGGTGCGTCTCGAAGGACGCTGCCGCCGCCGCGGCGGGGCCGGGTCCGATGGGGCCACATGGTTCGAGACGCGATCCTGCGGATCGCTCCTCACCATGAGGAGAGGGGTTTGTGCGTTGCGGCATGATCCGCTCCGCCACAACCTTGTCGGCGTTTCCGCGCCTTCCCCGGTCGAAATACTTGTCATACCATCCTGCCCGATCGGCCGTGCCTCGGCCGAATGAAGCCGGCCCTCCCGGCCCGGCAAAAAGGCCCAGCCCGGACATCATGCGTATCGCCGCCGTTCACGCCGCCGAGGGCAAGATCTTCGGCACCGTCGCGCACGACGAGTTTCGCCCGATCCTGATCGACGGCGCCCCCGCCGTCGACCTGCGCGACGTGATCACGCTCCTCGATCGCGCGCCCGATGCGCTCCGGCTCGGGCCATCCACCGTGCTGTCGAGCCTGACGCTCGCCGCGCCGGTCGGGCCGCTGACCAAGAACGTGATCTGCGTCGGCAAGAACTATCACGAGCATGCCAAGGAGTTCGCGCAGAGCGGCGTCGACCAGTCCGGCGACAAGCAGGAGAGCCCGGAGTTCCCGGTGGTCTTCACCAAGGCGACCTCGTCGCTCGCCGATCCGCTGCAGCCGGTGCCGGCCTCCGCCGATCCGACCGGTACGGTCGACTACGAGGGCGAGCTCGGCGTGGTGATCGGCCGCCGCTGCAGCAAGGTGACGGCCGCCGAGGCGCTCGACTACGTGTTCGGCTACACGGTGGTCAACGACGTGACGGCCCGCGCCCTGCAGCAGCGCCACAAGCAGTGGTTCCTCGGCAAGAGCCTGGACGGGTTCTGCCCGGTCGGCCCGTGGCTGGTGACGGCCGACGAGATGGGGCCGCTCGACGGCCAGATGCTCACGACCGTGGTCAACGGCGAGCAGCGGCAATCCGCCCCGCTGCGCGACATGATCTTCGACACCGCTACCATCATCGCGACCGTTTCGGCCTACGTAACCCTCGAGCCGGGCGACCTGATCGCCACCGGCACGCCGGCCGGTGTGGGAATCGGGTTCCGGCCGCCGCGTTATCTCGCGCCGGGCGACGTCGTCACGGTGTCGATCGAGGGCATCGGATCTCTCACCAATCCGATCGCCTGATCTCGCCCGATCGTCATCGCCCGGACCGGCGAGGGCGCGGGTCTGCTGCACTGCGGCAGCGGTGCTGCGACGCCGCGCCGCGGCGTGCCTTTTCGGCCTGCACGGCGCGGCTTTCCGGCCGCTCTGCGGCTTTTGCAGAGGCCCCATGTCCGGCGTCTTTTGCATGACTGATCGGAGGATTGAGCAACGAGATCGCCCGACTTTTCCGGCGCGCGCGGAATCAAACTCTGTAGAGTACCGGCCCGAGGAGCGAAACGACGGCTGCGCCGCGAGGCGTGGCCGCAGCGGCCGACAGGCGCCGAGCAACGGTGCCGATCGACAAGATGCAGCGCGAGAGGAGCAGCCAGATGGCGACTGAGCCGTGGAAGGCCAAGGACTGGTTCGTGAGCCCGTGGAACTACGCCGACGAGGCCGTCAAGGACCTGAACTTCGCCAAGCAGATCAAGGTTCACGACGTCACGCTGCGCGACGGCGAGCAGCAGACCGGCGTGATCTTCTCCAAGGACGAGAAGATCAGGATCGCCGAGGCGCTGGCGGAAGCGGGCGTGCACCGCATCGAGGCCGGCATGCCGGTCGTCTCCGCGTCCGACAACGAGGCGATCAAGGAGATCGTGAGGCGTAATCTCGGCCCCGACATCTTCGCCTTCGCGCGCTGCATGGTCGACGACGTGAAGCGGGCTATCGACACCGGCGTCAAGGGCGTCGTGATGGAGATCCCCTCCAGCATGCACCTGGTCGAGAACGCCTATCGCTGGAAGATGGAAAAGGCGATCGAGACCTCGATCGAGTCGACCCGCTACGCCCACGACAACGGGCTCGAGGTGGTGTTCTTCCCGATCGACTTCTCGCGCGCCGAGCTGAAATGGGCGATCGACCTGATCGAGCGCGTCGGCAAGGAAGGCCACATGGACGCGGTGGCGCTGGTCGACACTTTCGGGGTGCTGTCGCCGCACGCCGCTCGCTACTTCGCCCGCGAGGTGAAGAAGCGCCTGAACGTGCGGCTCGAGGCGCATTTCCACCAGGACTTCGGCATGGGCGTCGCCAACACCATCATGGCGCTCGCCGAGGGCGTCGAGGTGATGCACACGACCGTGCTGGGCATCGGCGAGCGCTCCGGCAACACGCCGATGGAAGAGGTCGTGATGGCGCTCAAGACCATGTACGGCCAGGACATCGGCATCGACACGACCAAGCTCACGCCGCTCGCCAACCTGGTGCAGCGGCTGGCCGGCGTGCAGGTGCCGACCAACAAGGCGATCGTCGGCTCCGGCCTCTATCAGATCGAGTCCGGCATCATCACGAGCTGGTTCAAGAACTGCGGCGAGCAGATGGCGACCGAGCTGTTCCCGATCCGTTGGGACGCGGTCGGCCAACCGCCCGCCGACATCGTGATGGGCAAGGGCTCGGGCATCGACTCGGTCAACATCTGGCTGCAGGATCTCGGCATGCAGGTGTCGGACGACGACGCCATGACGGTGCTGCAGGCCGTGAAGGCCTATTCGCTGAAGAACAAGAAGCTCCTCTCCAAGGGCGAGTTCCGCGATCTCGCGAAGCGCGTCCTCGGCAAGGCGGCCTGAGAGCCGCCGTCTGCCCAAAGTCCGGCGGGCACGCCGCCGGACGGCTGTGCCAGACCATAAAACACCGTCCAGAAAGAGCGGGCGCCTGCGGGCGCCCGTTTTTCGTTTGCGCAGGACGACTCCTTTGGTCCTCATGGTGAGGAGCGGCCGCAGGCCGCGTCTCGAACCATGAGGCCACACGCACCCGGGGTCAGCGGATGAGCGCGGGCTTGTTCGCCGACGTTGATGGGGCCGCGTCCTTCGAGACGCCCGCTGCGCGGGCTCCTCAGGACGAGGTGGAGCGGGGGGCTGTGCGCGTCGAATCAGAACGCGCCGGGAAACGCGCCGCCGTCGATCAGCAGGCTCTGCCCGGTGATGTAGCCGGCATGCGTCGAGCACAGGAACGCGCAGACCGCGCCGAATTCCTCCGGCGTGCCGAGCCGGCGGGCCGGCACGGTGGCGAGGCGCTCGGCCGCGACCGCGTCGGGCGCGACGCCGCGCCGCTCGGCCGTCGCCGCGATCATCGCCTTCAGCCGGTCGGTCTCGAAGATGCCGGGCAGCAGCGCGTTGATGGTCACGCCGTCGGCCGCGACCGTGCGGGCGACGCCGGCCATGAAGGCAGTGAGCCCGGCCCGCGCCCCGGAGGAGAGATCGAGCCCCGGCAGCGGCATCTTCACCGAGCCCGACGTGATGTTGACGATGCGGCCGAAGCGGCGCGCCCGCATGCCGTCGATCACGGTCTGGGTCAGCTCGATCGCCGCCACCATGTTGGCGACGAGACCTTTCAGGATCGCCTCGCGGTC
Organism: Rhodoplanes elegans; assembly: GCF_016653355.1. Lineage (GTDB taxonomy): Bacteria > Pseudomonadota > Alphaproteobacteria > Rhizobiales > Xanthobacteraceae > Rhodoplanes > Rhodoplanes elegans. Next base: position 48,275 of record NZ_NHSK01000165.1, read on the forward strand.
GAGTTCGCGAAAGTCGCGGAAGGGCGGGCCGGCATTGTTGTTGACGAGAATGTCGGGCGCCGGGCAGGCCTCGAGCAGCGCCGCCTGGCCCTCGGCCGTCGCGACGTCGCCGACGACGGGGATCACGGCGGCGCACGTCGATTCGGCGATCTCGATCGCCACCGTGGTGAGGTGATCGCGGTCGCGGCCGTTGATCACCACGGTGCAGCCCGCCTCGGCGAGCTTCTGGGCACAGGCGCGCCCGAGCCCGCGGCTGGAGGCGCAGACGATGGCGTTGCGGCCGGCGAGTCCGAGATCCATGGCGGTCGTCCTGCGGCGGAGGTCCTGACGATCGGGCGGCGGAGCGCCGCGATGCCGGGACCAGATACCAGGAGACGACCGGCCGCAAGAGGCGGCTTGCGATAGCCCGCGGCGCCGCGGGTCAGCGCGCGGGCGTGTTGGCGCCGTTGCGCGGCATGCCGTTCATGATGTCGGGCGTGCCCATGCCGTTGAGCGAGGGCGTCGAGCTGCCGGCCCCGCTCGCCGCCGAGCTGTTCGGCAGGGTCGGGCCGACCGAGGCGCCGGTGGTGCCGCGGCCAGTCGGCGTCGTCGCGGTGCCCTGGCTGTTGGCGCCCTGGCCGGGATGCGCCGGGCCGGGGGCGATCGGGGTGCCCCCTGTCGACACCGAGCCGGTCGAGGGCACGCCGGCGCTCGGCGTGCCGCTCGGCGCGATGCCCGAGCTGCCCGAGCCGGTGCCGGTCGCGGCGGGTGGCGCCGCGACCGGTGGCGCCGCGACCGGCACCACCACCACCGCCCTGGGCCATGGCGAGGGTCACGCCGCCGGCCAGCGCCAGTGCGGCGAGCACCGCGAGCGCGGCGGTGCGCGGTGAAGCTGTGTGCGGTGAAGAACTCCGGTTCGAATCGCGTCGTGTGAGAAGGGTCCGCATGGGTCGCTCCCGCCCTTTGAAAACCTGTCCTGAGGGGCCAAGTCGGCCCGTCCGGACGGGTTCCGTGCGATCCGGAACGACGGTAGCGGAGCGCGCGATCAGACGGCGCGGCTGTCGGCCTCGACCCTGATCTCGTTGCCGCGCCACTCGAAGGACTGGCCCAGGAGGCCGTCGAGCCACAGCGCCGGCAGCATCAGGTCGCGCAGCAGGCCGTGCAGCGGATACCAGCGGCCGACATGCCAGCCGGCGGCGCGGGCCAGCGCCATCTCGGCGCCGTACCAGCCGAGCCAGAACAGCACCAGCAGCGGCAGCACCGGGCCGTCGAGCGCGGCGACCGCGATCGCGAAGGCGAGACCCGGGAACACGCCACCGGTGAGGATCTCGGGCAGGAACCAGCCCGGGAAGCAGGCGCGCCGCAGCCGCGCCCAGCGCGATTGCCGGCGCCACACCTCGGCGGCGCGGCGGCGACCGAGCGGCTGCTCGAACGGCGCGTCGGCGAGGCGGACCTTCAGGCCGAGCCCGCGCACCACCTTGGTCGAGGCGGCATCCTCGGCCACCTCGGCGCCGAGCGCCTTGATGCCGCCGCCGGCCTCCAGCACGTCGCGGCGCCAGAACAGCGTCTTGCCCTGGGCGAAGCCGAGCCCGATCGTGTCGGCGACATACTGGGCGCGCGCCTGATAGGTGTTGAGGAAGGCACACTCGACCTCGGCCCAGAAGCCGTCCGGCCGGCTGCCGATCGGCGGCGCGCAGACGAGGCCGGTGTCGGCCCGCCAGGTCGCCAGCAGCCGCTGCAGATAGTCGGCCGGCAGCAGCACGTTGGAATCGGCGAGCACGATCCAGTCGTGGCGCGCCGCGTGCCAGCCCTTCACGCAGTTGTTCAGCTTGGGATTGCTGCTGACCGGATCGTTGCCGATCAGCAGCCGCGCCGGCACCCGCGGATGCCGCGCCATCAGCGTCTCGACCAGCGGGATCACCGGATCGGACGGCGAGGCGACGCAGAACAGGATCTCGTAGTCGGGATAATCGAGTCGGAACGTCGAGGCGAGCGTCTCCTCGATGAAGTTCTCGATGCCGCACACCGGCCGCACGACCGTGACGGGCGGCGTTCCGGGCATCGGCGCCAGCGGCCGCGAGGGCGCGCGGCAACGCCACGACGCGATGGCGACGCTCGCGACATGCACGAGCACGGTCAGGCCGCAGAAGGCGACAGCGAGTCCGAGGAGTGTCATGTCCGGCGACTACAACGCCTGCATGACGAAGCGATGACGACGCCACCGGCAGGATGCCGTTCACAGGCGCAGTGCGGTGCGTCATCGAACCGCAACAGGACTCTGTCAGAACCCCGAAATGTTCACGATCATTGATGCGATCATTGAAGGGGGCGCGGCGTGACGGAGAACGGATTGCGGCGCTTCCGCACATTGTTCATCTCGGACGTCCATCTCGGAACCCGCGGCTGCCAGGCCGACAAGCTGCTCGACTTTCTCCGCTGGCACGAGGCCGACACGGTCTATCTGGTCGGCGACATCGTCGACGGCTGGCACCTGAAGTCGAGCTGGTACTGGCCGCAGACCCACAACGACGTCGTCCAGAAGCTCCTGCGCAAGGGCCGCAAGGGCGCCCGCATGATCTACGTGCCGGGCAATCACGACGAGTTCCTGCGCGGCTATTACGGCACGCATTTCGGCGGCATCGAGGTGGTCGAGCACGCCATCCACGAGACGCCGGACGGCCGTCGTTATCTGGTCATCCACGGCGACCTGTTCGACTTCGTGATCTCGCAGGCGCGCTGGCTGGCGCTGCTCGGCGACAAGGCCTACGATCTCGCGATCACGCTCAACCGTCTCGTCAACGGGATGATGCGGCGGCTCGGCTTCGGCTACTGGTCGTTCTCGAAATGGGCCAAGCTGAAGGTGAAGAACGCCGTCAACTACATCGGCGACTTCGAGAAGACGCTCGCCGCGGAGGCCCAGCACCACGGCGTCGACGGCGTGATCTGCGGTCACATCCATCACGCGATCATGCATCAGAGCTTCGGCACCCATTACATCAATTGCGGTGACTGGGTGGAGAGCTGCACGGCGGTGGCCGAGCATTTCGACGGTCGTTTCGAGATCATTACCTGGACGAAGCGGCTGGAGAGCGTCGAGCCCGAGCCGGCGACGATCGCGGCCCAGGCTGCGTGATCGCGTCGCCGCAGCTGTCGTCCTGATCATGTCTGCCTTTCCGGAGTTGCCGATGTCGCAGTCGCGTCCCGACACCATCGCGGATCCCGAACGTCACGTCATGGAGAAGGCCTATGCCCGCTGGGCGCCGCTCTACGACATGGTGTGCGGGCCGATCTTCGAGAGCGGCCGGCGCGCCGCCGCCGAAGCCGCCCGCCGGGTCGGCGGCCGCATTCTCGAGGTCGGGGTGGGGACGGGGCTCTCGTTCTCCGACTACGATCATTCGACCCGCGTGGTCGGCATCGACATGTCGGCCCCGATGGTCGCCAAGGCGGAGGCGCGGCTCGCCACCGGGCAGTTTCCGCATGTCGAGTCCGTGATGGTGATGGACGCGACCGACCTCGCCTTCGAGGCCGGGACGTTCGACTGCGTGGTCGCGCAGTTCGTGATCACGCTGGTCGAGGATCCCGAGCGCGTGCTCGACGAATGCGCCCGCGTGGTGCGGCCCGGCGGCGAGATCATCCTGGTCAACCATCTCTATTCGGAGAAGGGGCTGACCGCCGTGCTGGAGCGCCTGCTCGCGCGCCCGGCGCGCAAGATGGGCTTGCGGCCGGAGTTTCCCTTCGCGCGCCTCGCCGCCTGGGCGGAGCGGCACGGCGCCGTCGCGCTGATCGAGCGGCGGCCGATCAAGCCGCTCGGCGTCTACACGCTGGTGCGATTCCGGCGTCTGCCGGACGTGGCCGCCCGCGCCGCGGCATAGCGTTTCCGGTGTCCGCCGGCGCGTCTTGCGTGCCGGCGGCCGCGCGCGCTAGGGTCCGGCGCCATGACAACAGACCCCGCCTCGTCCTTCGCTTCCCCCACCATCGCCGACATCGAAGCCGCCGCCGCGCGGATCGAGGGCGTCGCGGTGCGCACGCCGCTCGTCGCCAGCCCGGTGCTCGATCGCCTCACCGGCGCTCGCGTCTTCCTCAAGCCGGAGACGCTGCAGCGCACCGGCTCGTTCAAGTTCCGCGGCGCCTACAACACCTGCGCGTCGATCCCGCCGGAGCGGCGCGCCGCCGGCGTCGTCGCCTTCTCGTCCGGCAACCATGCGCAGGGCGTCGCCGCCGCGGCGCAGCTGCTCGGCATGCCGGCCACCATCGTGATGCCGGCCGACTCGCCGAAGAGCAAGCAGGTGCGCACCGCCGGCTACGGCGCCGAGGTGGTGCTGTACGATCGTGACAAGGAGGACCGCGAGGCCATCGCGCGAAAGATCGCCGGCGAGCGCGGAGCCTTCGTGGTGCCGCCTTACGATCATCCGCTGGTGATCGCCGGGCAGGGCACGGTCGGCCGCGAGATCATGATCGACCTCGAGGCGCAGGGGCTCGCGCCCGACATCGTGCTGGTCAACGCCTCGGGCGGCGGGCTCACCGCCGGCACGGCGATCGCCGTCAAGGCGAAGGCGCCGCAGGCGCAGATCTACACGGCGGAGCCGGAAGGCTTCGACGACTACGCGCGCTCGCTCGACAGCGGCAAGCGCGAGCGCAACGAACGGACGAGCGGCTCGATCTGCGACGCGCTCCTGATGTCGACGCCGGGCAGCGTGACGTTCCCGCTCAATCTCGGGATGGGAGTGCGGGGCGTGACGGCGAGCGACGCCGAGGCCGGCCGCGCCGTGGCGCTCGCCTTCCACGAGCTGAAGCTCGTCGTCGAGCCGGGCGGCGCCGTCGGGCTCGCCGCGCTGCTGAACGGCCGCGTCGATGCGCGCGGCAAGGTCGTCGTCGTCGTCCTGTCGGGCGGCAATGTCGACGCGGAGATGTTCTGCAAGCTGATCGGCTGAGCACGGTCTCGAGCGAGTTCCTCGGTCGTCATTCCGGGGCGGCGCATCGCGCCGAACCCGGAATTCAGCCGAAGAAGAGCTTGTCCCTGGATTCCGGGTTCGCAGCTTCGCTGCGCCCCGGAATGACGGAGCTGATGAGCTCGATGCTACGGCTCAGCTGAACAGCGCGATCTTCTCTTCCTCGGTCAGCGTCTTCAGCGGCGCCAGCGGATCGATCGGCACGGTGTGCATCGGCGGCGGCGGCTCTGTTGCCGCGGCCATCTCCGCGGCCTCGGCCTCGTCGGCCGCCTGCGCCTCCTGGATGCGAGCGAGCAGGTTGAGGGCCGGATGCATGAGGGCGGCCCGCGCGCCGGCGCCCGCGCCGGCCGGCACGTCGCCGATCGAGAACCGGTAGGCGCTCACCGGATCGGGCCCGTTGCGGGTGGGGAGCGGCTCCGGGGCCAGGGCTGCCGCGGGGCGCAGGAGCCCGCCCGCCGCGGCCGCCGCCCCGGCGTCGTCGCCGACCAGCCAGGACGGCACGTGGAACGGCGTGATGCCGGTCGTGATGGTGCCGCGCGGCGGCTCCGAGACCGGCTCGGGTACCGGGGCGCTCTCGTTCTCGGGCCGGCTCGGGGGCGCGCTCTCGGGTGCCGCCGCGGCGGCCGTCTCCCGAGTCAGTTCGGCGCCGCTGGCCTCCTCGACGAGGCGCACCTCGTCGACCGCCACCACGGCCGTCGCGGCGACGGCGACGGCCGCGGCGGGCTCGTCCTGCGGCCATGCGGCAGCCGCATCGGCGGGCTCGGTCGCGACGGCCGGCGTCACGGCGAAATCGAAGTCGACCGTCGGGATCGCCGGGTCCTCGGCCATCGCCGTGTCGGCCGCGGGCGCCGCGGCCGGGATCGGCGCCGCGAGCGCCTCCCGCTCTGCGGGCCGCGCGTCCGGCTCCGGCGAAAAGGCGCCGGGCGCGGCCGTGATCACGTCGTCCGCGGCGGTCTCGACCATCACATCGTCGGCGAGCGGCTCGATGATCACGAGCGTCGCGGCCGATGCGACCTCGACGACCTCCGCGTGCGCAACCTCTTCGACGAGGCCGGTGTCGTCGCGGGTGGTCTCCACGATCGTCGAGGTTGCGATCGTAACCTCGGCGACCGCGATCTCGGCGCCGACCTCGGCCGCTGCGGTCGCGGCTAGCCGGTCGAAGTCCGCCGCCCCGGTCGCGGGACCTCCGGCACGCTCCTCCGACATGTGCGTGTCCGGGATGATCTCCACGGAGACGATCTCGGCCGGCGGCGTCACCGCGACGTCCGTCCACGCCGCCGGCGGCGGCGCCGCAGGCACGGCGGGCGCGACCGGCAGCCGTCCGACCATGTCGACCAGCCGGCGCAGCCAGTCGTTCTGCTCGCGCAGCAGGCCGGCCATCGCCTCGGTCTGCTCGGCGGCGCGATCCGGCTCGTGGGACAGCGCCGCGACCGTGGTACCGACGCTCTCGACGGCGCCGGCGAGCGACACCAGCTCGGCGCGGATTTCCGACACGACGGGCGACTTGCGCAGCGGGCCGAGCGTCGCCTCGACCAGGCTCTCCATGCGGTCGACCGCGGCGAAGACCTCCTTGCGCACCCGGGTCGCCGCGTCCTGGGCGTCGGGCTCGCGCATCACCACGGCCTCGATGCGGGTGAGCGCGGCGACCAGGTCCTCGAGAATCCCGGTGAGAGCCGGCGGGGCGCGCTCCTCGGAGAGCGCCTTCTCGATGCGTCCGAGCGCCGTGACGAGATCGTCGGTCCAGCCGGCCGGCGGCAGTGCGGCGTGCAGGGCGTCGACCGTCGTCTCGATGCGCTGCAGCGGCGCGAGGGCGTCGGGCCCGATCGCCGCCTCGGGCGCCTTCTGGCCCGCCACCGTCGACTGCAGCTCGGCGACGGCCGCCTCGATGCGGGCGAGTGGGGCGAGATCCTCCAGGGCCACGGCCGGCAGGGACGGTGCCGGGCGCGGCTCGGCGAGCGCCGCCTGCATGGTGGTCTGAAAGGCCGCGAGCGTCGCCTCGATCCGGTCGAGCGACGCGGCGTCGACCGGCGGCGCGGAGGGCTCCTCGGCGCGCGGCGCGGTGAGGAAGGCCTGCAGGTCGTCGAGCGCCGATTCGATGCGTGCCAGCGGGGCGAGATCGGCGGCCCGCACCTCGGGCTCCGGGACCTTCTGCGCGGCGAGCGCCGCGTGCAGCTCGGCGACCGCCGCCTCGATGCGGCCGAGCGGGGCGAGGTCCTCGGCCCGCACCTCGGGCTCGGGGAGCTTCTGCGCGGCGAGCGCGGCCTGCAGCGCGGCGACCGCCGCCTCGATGCGGGCTAGCGGGGCGAGGTCCTCGGCCCTCACCTCGGGCTCCGGCATCTTCTGTGCGGCCAACGCGGCCTGCAGCTCGGCGACCGCCGTCTCGATGCGCGCCAGCGGAGCCAGATCCTCGGCCCGCACCTCGGGCTCGGGGATCGTCTGGGCGGCGAGCGCCGCCTGCAATGCCGCGACCGCGGCGTGGAGGCCCGTGACCGCGGTTTCGATGCGCATCAGCGGGGCGAGGTCTTCGGCCCGCACTTCGGGTTCGGGGAGCTTCTGCGCGGCGAGCGCGGCCTGCAACTCGGCGACCGCCGCCTCGATGCGGGCGAGCGGAGCGAGATCCTCGGCCCGGACCTCCGGCTCCGGGATGGTCAGACCGACGAAGGCGGCATGCAGCTCGCCCAGCGCCGTCTCGATGCGGGTCAGCGGCACCAGATCGGCGGCCCGAATCTCCGGCTCGGGGAATTTTCGCTCGGCGATCGCCGCCTCGATGCGGGCGAGGGCGGCCGCCACGGCCTCCGGGTCGACGGTCGGGGCCGGCTCGGGCCGCGCCACGACCGCCGCGGCGACGCGGTCGATGGCGCCCAGCACCTCGGCG
>NZ_NHSK01000166.1:0-675 GCF_016653355.1 Rhodoplanes elegans
CGACGGCGACTGCGGCCGGCGCGTCGTGCGCGGCGGCTCCTGGGTCGACGACGCCCGCCGCCTGCGCGCCGCCGCCCGCACAATGAACAAACCCGACGACCGCAGCGCGATCGTCGGGTTCCGGGTGGTGCGCGATCTCGTCAGGTGAGGCGAGTATTACTCCGTCATTCCGGGGCGCGAGCCGAAGGCTCGCGAGCCCGGAATCCATATCCCCGGTGTTCGAGGCTCACGTGAGACAGGGGGTATGGGGTCCGGGCCCGCTGCTGCGCAGCGTCCCGGAACGACCCGCTTCCTCTCACGCTGCCCGAATCCGGGTCAGGAAGCTGTCGACCTCGCCACGCAGCTTGTCGGCCTGGACGTTGAGCACCGCCGCGCTGGAGCGCACGCCGCCCGCCGCGGTGCCGGTCTGATCGGCGCAATTGCGCACGCCGGAGATGTTGTCCGAGACGCTCTGCGTCCGCCGCGCCGCGGCCTGCGTGTTGCGGGTGATCTCGGCCGTCGCCGCCCCTTGCTCTTCCACGGCGGCGGCGATCGAGCTCGCCACGCTCGACACCTCCGTGATGGTCGCGCCGATGCGCCGCATGGCGGCGAGCGCCCGGTCGGCGACCTCCTGGATGGCGCCGATCTGGCCCGAGATGTCCTCGGTCGCCTTGGCGGTCTGGCCGGCGAGGTTCT
>NZ_NHSK01000166.1:775-8441 GCF_016653355.1 Rhodoplanes elegans
GACACCTCCGTGATGGTCGCGCCGATGCGCCGCATGGCGGCGAGCGCCCGGTCGGCGACCTCCTGGATGGCGCCGATCTGGCCCGAGATGTCCTCGGTCGCCTTGGCGGTCTGGCCGGCGAGGTTCTTCACCTCGGAGGCGACGACCGCGAAGCCCTTGCCGGCCTCGCCGGCGCGGGCCGCCTCGATCGTCGCGTTGAGGGCGAGCAGGTTGGTCTGGTTGGCGATCGCCGTGATCAGATTGACGATCTCGCCGATCTTGTGGGCCGCGTCGGTGAGGCCTTGCACGGTGGCGTCGGTCTCCTGCGTCTCGGCGACGGCGCGCTTCGCCACCGTCGCGGCGTGGCTCACCTGGCGGCTGATCTCGCCGATCGACGACGACAGCTCCTCCGAGGCGACCGCCACGGTCTGGACGTTCTGCGACGCCTCGTCCGAGGACGTCGCCGCGTCGCGGGCCTGGCCGTTGGTCTGCTCGGCGGTGGTCGTGAGCGTCTCCGAGGTGCGGCGCATCTCGCCGGCGGCGGCGCCGAGCGCGGCGAGTGCCTCGCCGATGCCGGCCTCGAAGGCCGTGATGGCCTGCTCGATCGCCTGCTGGCGATGCGCGGCATGCTCCCGGCGCGCCTGCTGCTCCGCCTCGATGCGCGCCTTCTCGAGCGCGTTCTGCTTGAAGGTGGCGAGGGCGGCGGCGAGGCTGCCGATCTCGTCCCGGCGGTCGAGATACGGCACCTCGGTCGCGAGATCGCCGTCGGCGACCTTCACCATGGCGGCCCGGATGCCCTGCAGCGGGCGGATGACGCGGCGGTTGACGATCAGGACGCCGCCGACGGCGAGCGCGAGCGCACCGACGAGCAGGGCGAGGCGGACGATCAGGTTGATGCGCGCGGCGGCGACCTGCGCGGCCGCGTGGTCGCGGGCGACGTCGAGCGCGGTCTCCGGGATCGCCGCGATCATGTCGAGGCGCGGCACCGCCTCGCTCCGCCATTCGTTCGATGCGATGGTGACGGGCTTGTCGCTGCTCAGGGCGGTGACGACGCGGTCGCGGTTGGCCGTGAAGGCGGGGTCCAAATAGGCCCGCTTCGCCGTCTCGATCGACCGGGTCACGGGTGATTGCGGCGCGAGGCCGAAGCGGATGCGCTCGAGGATGTCCCACCCGGCGGCGGCGCGGGCGATCGACTCGGCCAGCTTCTTCTGTGCGGGCGGAGCGAGGTTCTGCTTGTAGGCCAGGGCGTTCGAGAGCGTCGCCGAGATGTCGCCGAAGTCGCTGCGGATCAGCCAGCCGGCATCCTTGACCAGCATGAGCTGATCGATGACGGCGTCGCAGCCGCGGGCGATCAGGTCGAGCGACTCGCCGACGCGGGGGATGCGCTCGAGCAGCGTGTCGATGGTCGCCTGCAGGTCGCGGGCGAGGGCCGGTCGGCGCTCGGCGCGCGGCTTGCGCATCTCGGTCGCCGTCTCCTTGTCGAGCGTGGCGAGCGTGTCGGCGAGCCGCGACAGGTCGCGGACCGTCTCGTCGCGGCCGGGAAAGTCGATCGTCGGCAAGAGGCGCAGCGCGTCGTTCAGCGCCGCCGTGCCGGCGGTGCGCGCCTGCTCGATCTGGGCGAGCTCGGCCGGCGTCGCGAGGCCGTCGCCGCTGAGCGCGCGCCCCGAGCGGGACCGGTTGAGGCGAAGGTTCGCCATCGCCTTGAACAGGTCGCGCGACACCTCGGAGGCGTCGGCGAGGCGGCTCGCGGTGGCATGGCCGCGCCAGGCGTCGAAGGCGCCGCCGGCGAGGACGAGGACGATCACGGCCGCCATCACGGCGATGACGGAGGTCAGAAGGACGTTGGTCGAGACACGAGACACGACGGCGCTCCCCGAGCAGATTACCGCGGCATCCTGCGCTCTAGCCCTTAAGTGCTAGTGAAAGTTGCAGCGAGAGGAAGGCGAGGATTGTCGTCGATCTCGTCTTCGCTCAACGTCCGATAGTGTGATGCGCGGCCTTGAATACAAGGACGCGCCGGCGGGGGCCGCCGGCGCGTCTGCTCGGATCGTCGTCAGGCGCACGCGCCGCTCAGGCGGCGCGGATCTTTGTCAGGAAGCTGTCGACCTCGCCACGCAGCTTGTCGGCCTGGACGTTGAGCACCGCCGCGCTGGAGCGCACGCCACCCGCCGCGGTGCCGGTCTGATCGGCGCAATTGCGCACGCCGGCGATGTTGTCCGACAGGCTCTGGGTGCGCCGCGCCGCTTCCTGCGTGTTGCGGGTGATCTCGGCCGTCGCCGCACCCTGCTCCTCGACCGCGGCGGCGATCGAGCTCGCCACCGTGGACACCTCCGTGATGGTCGCGCCGATGCGCCGCATGGCGGCGAGCGCCCGGTCGGCGACCTCCTGGATGGCGCCGATCTGGCCCGAGATGTCCTCGGTCGCCTTGGCGGTCTGGCCGGCGAGGTTCTTCACCTCGGAGGCGACGACCGCGAAGCCCTTGCCGGCCTCGCCGGCGCGGGCCGCCTCGATCGTCGCGTTGAGGGCGAGCAGGTTGGTCTGGCTGGCGATCGCCGTGATCAAGCTGACGATCTCGCCGATTTTGTGGGCCGCGTCGGTGAGACCCTGCACGGTGGCGTCGGTCTCCTCGGTCTCGGCGACGGCGCGCTTCGCCACCACGGCGGCGTGGGTCACCTGGCGGCTGATCTCGCCGATCGACGACGACAGCTCCTCGGAGGCGGCCGCGACGGTCTGGACGTTCTGCGACGCCTCGTCCGACGAGGTCGCCGCGTCGCGCGCCTGGCCGTTGGTCTGCTCGGCCGTCGTCGTGAGCGTCTCCGAGGTGCGGCGCATCTCGCCGGCGGCCGAGCCGAGCGCCTCGAGCGCCTCGCCGATGCCGGTCTCGAATTCGGCGATGGCGGTCTCGATCGCCTGCTGGCGCTGCGCCGCGGTCTCGCGGCGGCGGCTCTGCTCCGCCTCGATGCCGGCCTTCTCGACGGCGTTCTGCTTGAAGGTGGCGAGCGCGGCGGCGAGGCTGCCGATCTCGTCCTGACGGTCGAGATAGGGCACCTCGGTCGAAAGGTCGCCGTCGGCGACCTTCACCATGGCGGTGCGGATGCCCTGCAGCGGCTGGATCACCCGGCGGCGCACCATCACGATGCCGCCGGCCGCCAGCGCGAGCGCGCCGACGAGCAGCGCGAGGCGGACGACCAGGGTGGTGCGGGCGGTCGCGACCTGCGCCTGGGCGTGATCGCTCGCCGCATCGAGGGCGGTCTCGGCCAGCGCCACGACGACCATCAGGCGCTGTGCGGCGTCCCAGGCCGACAGCGGCACGTCGAGCGGCTGACCGGAGGCGCCGGCGGCGAGCACGCGCTCGCGCAGTGCGCCGAGCTCGGGGGCGAAATAGGCGGCCTTCGCCTTCGCCATCGCGGTCGCGACCGGCGAGCCGGGCGCGAGGCCGACGGCGGCGCTCTCCAGCAGCTGCCACGCCGCCTCGGTGCGGCCGACCCGGGTGTGGACGGTCTGCACGGTCTCGGGCGGGATGCGGGTCTTGAAGGCGAGCGCGTTGCTGATCACGATCGAGATGTCGCCGCCCTCGGCGCGCACCAGCCAGGCCGCGTCCTTGATCGCCATCATCTGGTCGACGACCGCGTCCGCGTTGCGCGACTGGACCGTCAGCGTATTGCCGATCTTATCGAGCGTGCCGATCAGCGCGTTGGAGGTGGCGAGGAACTCCTTGGCGAGGCCGGGCTGGCGCTGCGCCTTCGGCTTGCCGAAGTCCTCCAGCGCCTGCTTGTCGAACGTGTCGATCGCGTCGGTCAGCCGGGCGAGATCGCCGACCAGCGCGTCGCGGCCCGCGAAGTCGATCTTCGGCAGGATGGTCAGGGTTTCGCGCAGCGCCGGCATGGCCGTGCCGCGCGACTGGGCGATGAGCTTGACTTGGCCGGGGTCCGGCATGCCGTCGGTGTTCAGCGCGCGCGCCGTGAAGGACTGCTTGACCCGCAGCGCCGCCATGGCCCGGAACATCTGCCGGGACGCATCGGCCGTGTCGGCGAGGCGGGTCGCGGTGCGATCGGTACGCCACGCCTCGAACGCCCCTGTCGCGAGGACGAGGACGATGAGCGAGGCCATGAGGGCGATGACGGAGGTGAGAAGAACGTTGGTGGACAGTCGCGACGACATAACAGGGGCACCCGTGTGTTGTGCCTGGAACTTAGTTCCTTGGGATTAAGCGGGGGTTACGTCACGGTCTTAGTGCCACCGTGCGGGCGCGGTGCGGTCGTCATGCACCAGCCGCCGACGCGAAAACACCCGCCGACGCGCGTCGGCGGGTGTTTTATGAAGGGCGTGCTGAAGGCTTGCTTCAGGCGGCGCGAATCTTTTCCAGAAAATCGTCGATCCGGTTCCGCAGGGTGTCGGACTGGGTCTTCAGGATCTCGGCGCTCGCCTTGACGCCGCCCGCCGCCGTGCCGGTCTCGCCCGCGCAGGCCTGCACGCCGGAGATGTTCTCCGACACGCTGCGCGTGCGGCGTGCCGCCTCTTGCGTGTTGCGGGTGATCTCGGCCGTCGCCGCACCCTGCTCCTCGACGGCGGCCGCGATCGAGCTCGCCACGTTCGACACCTCGCCGATCGTCGTCACGATGCGACGCATGGCGGCGAGCGCCCGGTCGGCGACCTCCTGGATGGCGCCGACCTGGCCGGAGATGTCCTCGGTCGCCTTGGCGGTCTGGCCGGCGAGGCTCTTCACCTCGGAGGCGACGACGGCGAAGCCCTTGCCGGCCTCGCCGGCACGCGCCGCCTCGATGGTGGCGTTGAGGGCGAGCAGATTGGTCTGGTTGGCGATCGCCGTGATCAGGCTGACGATCTCGCCGATCTTGTGGGCCGCGTCGGTGAGGCCCTGCACGGTCGCGTCGGTCTCCTCGGTCTCGGCGACGGCGCGCTTGGCCACCGTCGCCGCGTGGGCGACCTGCCGGCTGATCTCGTGAATCGACGACGACAGCTCCTCGGAGGCGGCCGCGACGGTCTGGACGTTCTGCGAAGCCTCGTCCGAGGAGGAGGCGGCATCGCGGGCCTGGCCGTTGGTCTGCTCGGCCGTGGCGCCGAGCGCGTCGGAGGTGCGCCGCATGTCGCCGGCGGCGCTGCCCAGCGCCCCGAGCGCCTCGCCGATGCCGGTCTCGAACGCGGTGATCGCGTCCTCGATCGTGCTCTGGCGCCGGGCGGCCTGCTCGCGCCGCTTCTCCTGCTCCTCCTCGAAGCGGGCCTTCTCGACCGCGTTCTGCTTGAAGGTGCCGAGCGCCGCGGCGAGGCTGCCGATCTCGTCCTGGCGATCGAGATAGGGCACCTCGGTCGTGAGATCCCCGTCGGCGACCTTCACCATCGCGGCCTGGATGCCCTGCAGCGGCCGGATCACCCGGCGGCCGACCATCACGATGCCGCCGCCGGCGAGGGCCAGCGCCCCGACCACGAGGCCGAGGCTGATCCACAGATTGGTGCCGGCGGCCGCGACCTGCGCCTGGGCGTGATCGCCGGCGGCGTCGAGCGCCGCCTCGGCGACCTTGGTGAGCAGCAGCAGCCGCGGCACCGAGTCGAGCGTCCACTCGCCGACCGGAAGCGTGATCGGCTGGTCGGTGGCGGCCAGCATGGCGACGATGCGGTCGCGCTTGGCGACGAAGTCGGGGCCGAGGAAGCTGTCGCGGGCGGCCCGGATGGCGACCGGCACGGGCGAGCCGGCCGGCAGGCCGATCGCGGTCGCCTCCATCATGTCGAAGCCGGACTGGACGCGGCCGATGTTGCGCTGGAGCGTGGTGAGCGCGGCGGCGTCGAGATGCTTCTTGGCGGCGAGCGCGTTGGACATCGCCACCGAGATCTCGCCGCCGTCGACCCGCACCATCCAGGCGGCGTCCTTCATGGTCATCATCTGGTCGATGAAGGCGTCGCGGCCGCGCGCCGCGGCGTCGATCGCCCGGCCGGTCTTCTCGATCACCGTGATCAGCGCCGTGGCGGTGGCGCCGAGCTCCTTGCCGAGATCGGCGCGGCGCTGCGCCTTGGGCTTCGTGACCTCGGCGGCGGCCTCCTGGTCGAGCGCCAGATAGGTCTGCGACAGCCGGCCGAACTCCTTCGTTAGCCCGTCGCGGCCGGCGAAGTCGATCGTCGGCAGCAGCCGCGACACGTTCTGCAGGGCCGGGCGGCCGGCCGTGCGCGTGTCCTCGATCTGCTTGAGCTGGGCGGCGTCGACGACGCCGTCGAAGGCGAGCGCCCGCGGGATCAGGGCGCGGCCGAGCCGCAGATTGGCGAGCGAGCGGAACAGATCGCGCGACACCTCGGCCACGTCGGCGAGGCGGTCCGCCGTCGCCTGCCGACGCCAGGCGTCGACGGCCCCGACGGCGAGGACCAGGACCACGACGGCCGACAGGAGAAGGATGACGGATTTCAGGAGAACGTTCGACGAGACGCGATGAAGCATTGGGGTCCGCTCTGCATTCGAGGCGGAAGCACTATGAAGATCGTCCCTTAATCGGCTGTGAAACGGCGCCGCGCGCGAGAGAGACTTTTGAATACCTTGTCTGTCATCCGACACGCCAGCCGAGCTAGTCGTTATAGATCGTTCTTACTAGAGGCATGTTCTTCGGCCGCGACCGCTTCGTGCGGCGCCGGCCGACGACGCCCGAGGAGCAAGACATGGCCAATCGACATCGCGGCGAGATCGAGGCCGAGCTCGGCGGCGCGCGCCGGCGCCTGGTGCTGACGCTCGGCGCGCTCGCCGAGCTGGAGAGCGCCTTCGGGGCGGACGATCTCGTCGCGCTGGCCGAGCGCTTCGCGACCGGCCGGATGGCGGCCCGCGATCTGACGCGCGTCGTCGCGGCGGGGCTTCGCGGCGCCGGGGAGAGCGTGACGGACGCGGAGGTCGCCGCCATGACGGCGCCCGGCGGCGCCATGGGCTTCGTCGCGATCGCGGCCGAGCTTCTGGCCGTGACGTTCGGCGAGCCCGCGCCCGCCACCCCCGCTCCGCCTCCGGCTCCGACTCCGGCGGCACGTGGCCGGGCAGGGGGCGACGAAAACCCTACTCCGCCGCAGGGCGCCGGCTGCCGCTGAGCGGCACGCGGCCCGGCGCGGCCCGGCGCGGCGTGCCGGCGGCGCCGTTTCCCTGGGACGAGGCGATCGGCCTCGGCCTCGGTGTCCTGCGGCTCTCTCCCGACGCCTTCTGGCGGACGACGCCGCGCGAGCTCGCGCTGGCGCTGCGGGCGCGCGGCTTCGGCCTCGCCGCCACGATCGACCGCGCCGCCCTCGACGATCTGATGAGGAGACATCCCGATGGCTGACGACCTCGACCCCTCCGGGCTCTCGCGGAGCCTCGCCGGCGACTTCGACGAGACCGAGCGACGCGCCGACGCGCTGTCGCGTCGGCTCGTCGATCTGCAGATCAACGCCAAGGCGTTCTCCTCGGCGATGTCGGGTGCCCTGGTGTCCGCCGTGTCGGGCAGCAAGCAGCTCGACGACGTGTTCAAGTCGCTGGTGCTGCGGCTCTCCGACCTGACGCTCAAGTCGGCGCTGGCGCCGCTGACCGGCGGGATCGCCAGCGGCCTGCAGAGCCTCCTCTCCAGCTTTTCGGGTGGCGGCGGGGCGGGACGGCTCGGCGTCGTCGCGGCGCACGGCGCCATAAAACCGTTCGCGGCCGGCGGCGTGATCGGCACGCCGACCTACTTTCCGC
>NZ_NHSK01000167.1 GCF_016653355.1 Rhodoplanes elegans
CGCCGAATCCGCCCAGGCGACCGCGCGGCGCCTGCAGGAGCAGGACGCGACCGCGCAGGAGCGACATCGTGAGCTGCAATCCGAGATCGAGATCTTGCGCGCCGCCGGTCGCCCGGGCGGCGCGGCCCGCAAGAGCGGCGGCCCTGGTCTGCTCGATGGTCGCTGCGATCTCACCGATCGCGGGGTGCGGTTCTTCTCCCGCTAGGGAGCCGCCGGCCGTCAGCATCCCGCCGGCGCCGGCCTATCTGCAGCCCGTGCCGGTGCTGCCGCCGCGCAAGGGCGAGTCGGTGCTCGCCGTGGCGGAGCGCGAGCAGACGGCGCGAAAGCGCGCCAACACCATCATCGGCGCCGCGCGGCGCGACTGGGAATGCCTGCGGGCCGGCTTCGCCGGCGCCGACACGGGCGACGCATGCGAGGGCGTGAAGTGACACTCGACACCGTTCTGCTCGCTTTGTCGGGCCCGGCCGTGGCACTGGCGAGCTTCGCCTACACGGTCGTCACCCAGCGCAAGAAGGCCTCGGCCGACGCGCTCGCGGCGATCAGCGCCCGTGTGAGCGCGGTCGAGACGCGCACGACGCAGATCGAGGGCCAGATCGAGAACCTGCCGAACCGCGAGGCGACGCATCGGTTGGAGCTGGCGCTCTCCGATATGCGCGGCGACCTGAAGGCGCTCACCGAGCGGATCGGCCCGATGGCGGCGACCTCGATGCGGCTCCAGGAGTATCTGCTCGAGCAGGCGAAGTGACATGACGACGATGGACCGCATCATTCGCGAGGAGGCCCGCCTCATCATCCTGCGGACGCTCGGCGAGCAGATCGACGAGCGGCTGAACTCGGAAATGCTGCGCGTCTCGCTGGAGACCTTCGGGATCGCGCGGCCGCGCGCGTGGGTGCACGGCGAGCTGGCGTATCTCGGCGAGATGGGCGCCGTGACGATCGTCGACGTCGGCTCCGTGAAGGTCGCGACCCTCACCGAGACCGGCCGGCGTCATCTCGATCGCACGATCGCGATCGAAGGCGTCAAGCGGCCGTCACGGCCGGAGGCGTGAGATGGCGCGGGGCCGTGGCCAGCTCTCGAAACTCGACCGTCTGCCCGACTGGGCCGACGAGGCCAAGATGTGGGCGTTCCGGGAGCTGAAAGCAAACAAGCGGACAGCGCTCGACATCCTGGAGGAGTTCAACGCTCGCCTGCGCGCCGCGGCCCTCATGGAAGGCGTCATGGACCCGCCGCAGGTCTCGCGCAGTGCCTTCGGCCGGGCGTCCATGCGGCTCTCCGTGCTCGGCGCCCGGCTCGCCGAAGCGAAGGAGATCGCCGCCGCTCTGGCGCCGAAATTCGAGGAAGCCGGCGACGACAGCCTGACGCTCCTGATCTCCGAGAGCATCAAGATGCTGGCGCACGAGATGCTCTCGAACGCCGGCGAGTTGGAAGCCGACGGCAGCACCGCGCAGATGCTCATGTTCACGGGCCGCGCCCTGGAGCACGCCGAGAAGGCCAAGCGCATCTCGTCCGAGACGCGGCGCAAGATCGAGACCGAGTTCCAGGCTAAGGCCGCGAAGGCGGTCGATGCGGTCGCGGCCAGCAAGGGGCTGTCGGCCGAGACGGTGGAGAGCATCAAGGCGAAGATTCTCGGGGTGACCCGACCCGTGTACAAGAGCATTGCGGGAGGGACTTAAGATGAAGATCCGAGCCCATGGTTCAAGTCTGTGCTTCCTGGCCGTTGCTAGGAAACGGATTCGGAAATTTCTCAACATTTGTATTTCGAACCGCTTCTCCGACATGGCTGTTGAAGAAGCTATTAGCTGGCTTGAGCGAGCGTTCCCGCGCCTGAACAGCCTTGCATTCCGTACTGCGGTCTCGTTTGGGCTTTGGGCCGGCGCAAATCAGTTTATGAAGGAGAAGATGGGCGACGACCGAGCTGAGTGGGACATTGTCGCTGGTTATCGGTCAGACGTCGTATTAATGGCAGTAATTCGAATCTACGCGTTACTTGATAGTGATTTCAGCAAGGTTAGCTATCAGGGAGTGAACCGACTGTTGAAGCGCGACGAGGTCGTAGAAGCGCTCGTGAAAAAATCCATTGCCCGTCCAGACGTGCTGTTTCCTGAGAGAACCGAAGCAGAGGCGCGTAGCGCTATCGTCGGCTTCCGTGCTGAATACGCCAAGATCGATTGGAAAGTGCACGGTCGGTTGGTGCACTTCCGGAATCTCGGCGTTGCGCATCTGACATACGAGGAATTCAGCACGAGACTGACCTATAACGAATTGGAGACGCTCGTTGGCGCGATCGTTCGGATTGCAGAGAGGCTGAGCGTTTTCTTGGGGCCGGACGTGCCGGCCGCGAAGCGCGAAGACGTCGAGAACTATGCGGAGACAGCGGCAGACGTTTGGCGGACTGCAAAAAGGCAGTTTGATGCCGACGACGAGATCCCGTGAAGGAATGGCGGCCACATCGAGCGACGAGCAAGTGAGGTCTTGATGAAGGCGCTGGCGTCGACCGAGGACTGGGCCAGGCACCGCCACGAGACGTCGAGCGAGCTGCCGCCTGCGCTCGCCGGCGAAAGCCTGCCGGCCGTGCTGCTGCCGTATCAGCGCGAGCTGCTGGCCGCCACCTCGAAGACGCAGCTCGTCGTCGTCGACAAGTCGCGCCGCATCGGAGCGACCTGGGGGATCGGGGCCGACG
>NZ_NHSK01000168.1 GCF_016653355.1 Rhodoplanes elegans
ACGCCTCCACCTCCTTGCGACGAAGCCGCTTGCGCAGCACCGGCTGCTCGGCCGCGTCCACCCCGTGCAGTTGAAAGATATGCTTCGACGTATCCATTCCGATGCGGATACTCTGGCTCACGGACGGCCCCCTCGTTTGAGATCTTCACCGACCTCATTCTGGCACAGCGATGCCGTAGGGGGCCGTCCACACCATCAACCCCTGTCTTTCGTGAGTCACTGCCGCCGGGCGCACCGGGCGTATGGATCCCGGGCACGCGGACCTGCGGTCCGCGCCCCGGGATGACCATACTCTCGATTATCCGAACTCCGCGCGACGATCCCCCGTAGATCTACGCCCCCGGCGATGCGGATTTTCGCCGGCCGAACGGCTGCCTAACTCTATATGCACGGTGGCGCCTCCCGTCCTTGGGCCGGCGCCCGTCGCGCGTCACGAGGAGGGCCCGATGTCGCTTCTCCATCCGTCCTACGATCACGCTCCGCTCCGCCGCGAAGGCTCCGGCCCGCGCATGTTCGGGGTCTATTCGCTCGCCGCCGTGCTGCTCGTCGTGCTGGCCGCCCGCCTGGTGCCGAGCACGCTGGCGCTGCCGGCGCTCAGCCTCGCCGCGCTCGCCGCCGCCGGGCTCTTCGCGCTCGTCGCGACGCTGCGGAACGAGCCGCACAGCGGCGACGTTACGAGCTGGGACATCGCCGGCGTTCTCGCTCTGGTCGGCTTCTCGGCCGCCATGCTGAGCGAGGCCGAGCACGTCGTCTCGGCCTTCGGCCACATGCTGGTGGCGATGGCGCACTGACGACGGCGGAACGACGGCGAACTGATGTGAGTTGGTAAGAAGTCTTCGGGCGTCGATCCGCTTGCGGATCGCGTCCCGGCCGGTCCGGGCCCCTCTGGCAGCGTCCTGCTGCGATGTCGGACTGGAAGTCCCTTGGGAGTGGCCCGGTGCTGTTCGTCCTATCCTTCGGCGCAGATCCGCGTCGCGGTGAGCCGTTCTCGCCGCGGCGCAGCTGTGCTCCGACGGCGTCGCTTCAGGTTCTCTCCCGCCCGAAACCGGGCGCCCCGCGCGGGCGCATCAGCAGCAGGAGAGAGATTGGATGTGGGAGACCCTCACCACCGAGTTCCTGACGAGCAGCGCGCTCACCGCGCTGGCCCAGGTCGTGATGATCGACCTGGTGCTGGCCGGCGACAACGCCATCGTCATCGGCCTCGCCGCCGCCGGCCTTCCGCGTGAGCAGCGGGCGCGCGCCATCCTGCTCGGCATCGGCGCGGCGACGCTGCTGCGCATCGGATTCGCGGCCGTCACGACCCAGCTTCTGCAGATCGTCGGGCTCTTGCTCGCCGGCGGCCTCCTCCTCCTGTGGGTGTCCTGGAAGATGTGGCGCGAGCTTCGCGCCCAGCACGTCGTGGCGAGCGACGCCTCGGGGCGGGTGGACGACGTCCGCATCAATGCCGACGGCACGCTGACCGCCGTGACGCGGCAGAAGACCTTCGCCCAGGCGGCTTGGCAGATCGTCGTCGCCGACATCTCGATGTCGCTCGACAACGTGCTGGCGGTCGCCGGCGCGGCGCGCGAGCATCCCTGGGTGCTGGTCTTCGGCCTCGGCCTGTCGATCGCCCTGATGGGCATCGCGGCGAACTACATCGCCGCGCTGTTGCAGCGGCACCGCTGGGTGGCCTATGTCGGCCTCGCCGTGATCCTGTACGTGTCGCTGGAGATGATCTGGCGCGGCGGCCACGAGATCTGGCCGATCGTCGGCACGTATTTCGGCGTCTCGCCGGCGGCGGGCTGACGCCGTCACTCCGCGACGGCAGGCTCCGGCACGCGCCCGGCGACGGTCCGGGCGCGTGGCTGGCCCGCCCACCAGGCGTCGAGCGCATCGGCGTCGGCCGCGACCGTCACGGCCAGCGGCCCGGCGAAAGCCGACCAGGCGGCGGCGAGCGCCGGGGCCACCGAGGTGACGACCGGCAGGTCCGCCGCGATGGCGTCCTGGAACGCCTCGACGAGGCCGTGCCGGTCGACCTCCACCTTGCCGAACTTGGACAGGATCACGAGGTCGGCGCCGGCCGCGATCGCCGCCTGCACGAGGCCGCAGGCCTCGGCGAGGCCGCCCGGATCGAGATTGCAGGCGGTCGACTCGCGGCCGAGATTCTGGCTGATCGAGATGCGGCGGCCATCGCCGAGGTCGCGCAGGAACAGGCCCCCGCAGGGGCCGTCGCCGCAGTCGGCCTCCTCGACGACGCCGACCACACGCACCCCCTCGCGCATGCGCCGCATCGCGAAGGCGGCCATCAGGGCCTGGATCTCGGTGCCCGTGGTTCCCGACAGCGCCGCGACCGGAGCCTGCGGCTCGTCGGCCGCTGTCCCGTGGGCCGTCCCGCCGGGCTCTGGGAGGTCGCTGGTCATGCCCGCCATCCTGGTATCGGCCCAAATATCGACCTATCCTATATCGACCGAGGAACAGCTTCAAGGCGTCGCCCCGGGGTCGGCCGGCCGCCGGCCTCACGGCCGCTGCGGCCGCCGCGGCCCCGGCCGGCCGGGCTTCGGCGCCCCCGGCCCGCGGGCGCCATCGACGAACAGGCGGATTCCGCGGCGCAGCCGCTCGAGCTTCTTGGGTGTCATCCGGCCGTCCTCGAGACCGAGCACGACGAAGCGGCGCGGTCCGAGAACCGTCGCCTGCAGGAAGTGCTGAGCTGCGAACACGCAGTCGTCGAGCGCGAGCTCGCCGCGGGCGACCGCCTGCTCGAGGATCTTGCAGACCGCCCCGATCGAGCGGGCGCCGGCGAAGTCGTAGAGGATCCGGGCGAGCTCCGGGAACCGCCCGACCTGGGCCGTGACCATGCGGTCGAGCGCGACCGATTCGGGCGTGGTGCTGATCCGCAGAAGCTCGATCGCCACCCGCTCGAGCAGCTGCTCGATCGGCGCGCCGTTCGCCGGGACCGCATCCAGGCTCGGAAAGTTCCGCTCCGCCAGGCGGATCACCACGGCGGCGAACAGGTCGGCCTTGCTGCCGAACTGGGCGTAGAAGGCGCGCTTCGAGACGCGCGCTTTGGCGACCACGGTGTCGATGCCGGTGCGCTCGTAGCCGACGCCGAGGAACAGCGTGGTGGCGACGTCGATGATGCGGTCGGTGGCTTTCGCCGCTGGGTCCTTGTCCGGGGGGGCGGCGACGCGCTCCCGCGCAGGGGCGGACCTCTTGGATGGCGACATCACACCGGCTCACGGTTCGAGCGACAGGCTGTTCCTTTAAAGCAGTCGCGCCACGATGCAAGACGGCGGGTTAGGCTAGTACCCTAGCCATTACTAGAGGGGACCGGCAACCCGGCCCCGGTCAGTGCCCGGCGCTGCCGCTCCGCCACCTGGTCGACCGAGAAATGCTCGATCGCCTCGTTGAACAGGCGGTGATAGTTCAGCCGCGAATCGAGATGCAGGAAGACGCCGCCGAGCCCGATGGCGGCGCGGTCCATGAACACGAACTCCTGCGGGATCGTCACCGGCCCCTTCTCCTTGAGCGCGCGGTGCACCGTGAAAGCCTCGCGGCGGCCGTACTCGCCGGGCTTCACGCCGTCCGCGATGGTGCGCACGCGATCCTCCATCACGGGTCCGAAGATGAAGCGTGCCCAGATGTTGAGGATGTCGATCAGCTCGTTGGAAAGCCCGCGGAAGCCCCATGCCTCGTAGGCGGCGACGATCCGTTCGCGATCGTTCGCGAGGAGCCCGTGATAGAGGTCGACGACACCCGCGACGAAGCGCGGCGGGAAGATGCGGATGCAGCCGTAGTCGAGCAGGTTGATGCCGGCCGGCGCGCCGTCCACCAGGAGGGCCGTGTAGTTGCCGAGATGCGGGTCGCCGTGGATGACGCCGAAGCGACTGAACGGCAGCCACCAGGCGCGGTAGAGCGCCTCGGCGAGGCGGTTGCGGACCTCGATGTCGGCGGTCTTGTAGGCGAGCAGGCGCTGGCCCTCGAGCCAGTCGAGGGTGAGGAGCCGCTTGGTCGACAGCTCCGGCCGGACGCCCGGCACCTTCACGGTCGGCACGTCGGCCAGCACGGTCTGGTAGAGCCGGACGTGCTTCGCCTCGCGCTCGTAGTCGAGCTCCTCGCGCACCCGCGCGGCGATCTCCTTGGCGATCTCGCTGGTGTCGATCGCGGCGTCCATGCGCCGGTGCAGGGCGAACAGCCAGCCGAGCTGCTGGAGATCCGCCTCCACGGCCGACTGCATGTCGGGATACTGGAGCTTGCAGGCGAGCAGCGCGCCGTCGTGCGCGGTCGCCCGGTGGACCTGGCCGAGCGAGGCGGCGGCGGCCGGCTTGTGCTCGAAGTTCGCGAACCGCTCCTGCCAGCCCGGTCCGAGCTCGGCCTGCATGCGGCGCTTGACGAAGGCCCAGCCCATCGGCGGCGCCTCGCTCTGAAGCTTGGCGAGCTCCTCGGCGTATTCGGGGGGCAGAAGGTCCGGCACGGTGGCCATCAGCTGGGCCACCTTCATGATCGGCCCCTTGAGGCTGCCGAGCGCCGCGGCGAGATCGGCCGCGCCGGTCTCGCGATCGTGGCTGCCACTCAGCAGCCGCGTCGCCGCGAGCCGCGCCGCGACCCCGCCGACATTGGCGCCGACCCGGGCGTAACGCCTCGCCCGGGCCGAGAAACGGTTCTTTTCGAGATCGTTGGTCTTGTCGAGATCGCTCATGACACCCATTCGGCCGGAGTGTCCGATATAGGGATGCCGGCGGGCAAGTGCCACCGCGCGCCCGCGACAGCGTGAACGCGGGGTCAAGCGAGCGATTGCGAAGCTCAGGCGGCGCGGTCGCGGTCGGCGCGGGCGTCCGGCCGGTCGAGCCAGGCGACGATCGCGGGCCACGTCTCGGCGAGCGTCCGCCGGCCCATGAACAAGCCGAGATGGGTCGCCGGCGCCTCCATGGTGGCGAGATCGGCCGGCGGCGTGCCGAGCGCCCGCGCCGCGGCGAGCACCGCCGCGGTGCCGACCACGCTGTCGTCGCGCCCCGCCAGCAGCAGCACCGGCATCCGCACCGCTGCGAGGTCGATGCGCCGGCCGAGCGCCGTGAAGGCGCCGCGCACCAGCCGATTCTCCTTGTAGAGCCACTCGACGGTCTGCAGGTAGAACGGCCCCGGCAGGTCGACGGTCCAGTCGTACCAGTCGCAGAACCGCTGCAGCAGCGGCTCCTCGGCGGGCTCGGGCGCGAGGCCCGGATGCGGCGCGGCGACCTGCAGCTCGTGGCGGATCGCCTCCGGCGTGGTCGGCGCCGTGCCCCACAGGCCGAGCATGAGCTGGCCGAGCAGCCGGCCGTCGCCGAACCGCAGCAGCTCGGCGAACTGCGACAGCGGCGTCGCGGCGGCGATGCGGGCGAGCCCGGAGTCGCCGGCGGCGAGATCGAGCGGCGCGCCGGCGACCACCAGCCGCCGGACCTTCTTCGGGAACCGCGCCGCGAACAGCAGCGCCATCCAGCCGCCCTGGCAGACCCCGATCAGGTCGACCGGCCCGTCGAGGGCGTCGATCGCGACGTTGAGGTCGGCGAGCAGCGTGTCGATGGTGAACAGCCGCATGCTCGGCGTGGCCGGGCGCCAGGCGACGAGATGCAGGTCGCGGCGGCCGCAGGCGAGGAGGGTCTCGACCAGGCTGTGGCCGGGGGCGAAGTCGGCGACCGTCGCGCCGTGCAGCGCATAGGGCCCGCAGACGACGGTCGGCGGCGGCGCGGGTCCGGCCGCGGCCGGCGACGTCGCGGAGAAGTCGAGCAGCGTCAAGGACGGCAGCGTCAGCTCCGTGCGATGCGGGGTAGTCCAGGACGGGCGGGCGAGCGGCGGGCGCAGGCCCTCGTCGGTCGCCGCCCGGCGGGCGATCTCGTGCAGAAAGGCGGCGGTCGCCTCGCTGGCCGACACGGCCGCCAGCATCGGCCACAGCAACGCGGAGGGGAATGACGGACCCGGCATGGACGTCCCCCTGATACCGACGGCCCCGCCGGGATCGCGCAGCGAAGCTGCCGCGACCGCGACACCGTGACAGACAGGGACGTGAGGGTCCGAACCGCGGGCCACAAAGTCCGGGGCGCGCGAAGAAAGGGTACGCCTTCCCGGCGCGGCCGACAAGAACGACGGCAGGGTCGGGCATGGATGGGGCTGCCCACACTTGCGCTCGCCCCCTGCGGGGGCCCGCGTTCGCCCGGATGCCTCGGCGCGGCGAACCGGTTATGCTGCCTCCGTGTTCAGGAGCGGAGACCGCATGCCCTACATCATCACCGGACACGATACCGCCGGCGCCCTCACCCTCAAGCGCGAGACCCCTGCCGCCGCCATCAAGAAGGCGGACGAGCTGATGGGAGAAGGCGTCACCGGGGTCGAGATCACCGACCAGGACGGCCGCCACTACAGCGTCGCCGAGTTCGCCGAGCGCCACACCGAACGGGCGTGAAGGGCAGCGTCCCGCCGACGGGCCAGAGTGCCCGAATATCGCCGACTCGGCACCCCCTCACCCGGAGCTCACGCTGTCGCGCGAGCTCCGACCTCTCCCCGCTGGGGAGAGGTGACCGGAACTCGTCGCGGCTCTTCATTATCACGACGGCTGTTGATTGCGCCGGCAGAACGGCGCACGGATTTCGGCTGACCCGTGCAAGCCCGCGAAGCGCGGGACCCTTCACCTCTCCCCGGCGGGGAGAGGTCGACGCGCGTAGCGCGTCGGGTGAGGGGGTGCCGAGCCATCGCAGTCGCGACCATCCCCTCGAAAGCGGAACTCACTCCGCCGGCGCGCCGTGCGGTGCGACGGGGGCGGCCGGTGCGCCGGCGACTGCATGGGCCGGCGCGGCGCCGGTGTGTTTGAGCGGGCGGTTGCCGGTGAGGGCGCGCAAGAGCACGTAGAACACCGGCGTCAGCACGATGCCGAACAGCGTCACGCCGATCATGCCGGAGAACACCGCGACGCCCATGGCGCGGCGCATCTCGGCGCCGGCGCCGGTCGAGACGACCAGCGGCAGCACGCCCATGACGAACGCCATCGACGTCATCAGGATCGGCCGCAGCCGCAGCCGGCTCGCCTCGATCGCCGCGGCGACCGGCGCGCGGCCGGCGAACTCCAGCTCGCGGGCGAACTCGACGATCAGGATGGCGTTCTTGGCCGACAGGCCGACCAGCACGACGAGCCCGATCTGGGTGAAGATGTTGTTGTCGCCGCCGGCGATCCACACGCCCGTCATGGCGGCGAGGAGCCCCATCGGCACGATCATGATGATGGCGAGCGGCAGCGTCAGGCTCTCGTAGAGCGCGGCCAGCACCAGGAACACCAGCAGGATCGCGATCGGGAACACGATCACGCCCGAGTTGCCGGCGAGGATCTCCTGATAGGTCAGCTCGGTCCACTCGAAGTCGAAGCCCTTGGGCAGCGTCTCCTTGGCGATGCGGGCGATGGCATCCTGGGCCTGGCCGGTGGAGAAGCCGGGCGCCGCGGCGCCGTTGATGTCGGCGGCGAGAAAGCCGTTGTAGCGCATGGCGCGCTCCGGCCCGGACGACGGCTGCACCTTCAGGACGGCGGCGAGCGGGATCATCTCGCCCGTGGTCGAGCGCACCTTCAGCACGCCGAGATCGTCGGGCCGCGCCCGGAACGGCGCGTCGGCCTGGACGCGCACCGAGTAGGTGCGGCCGAACTTGTTGAAGTCGTTCACGTAGGCCGAGCCGAGATAGACCTGCAGGGTCTCGAACACGTCGGCCACCGGCACCGAGAGCTGGCGCGCCTTGGTGCGGTCGATGTCGGCATAGAGCTGCGGCACGTTGATCTGGAAGCTGGAGAAGGTGCCGACCAGCTCGGGCGTCTGCATCGCCTTGGCCGTGAAGGCGTCGACGGCGCTCTTCAGGGCGCCGTAGCCCTGCCCGGTGCGGTCCTCGATCTGCAGCTTGAAGCCGCCGATGGTGCCGAGCCCCTCGACCGGGGGCGGCGGGAACATGGCGACGAACGCCTCCTCGATGACGGCGAACTTCTTGTTCAGCTCCATTGCGAGCGCCGGGCCGGACAGGGCGGCGCTCTTGCGCTCCTCGAACGGCTTCAGCCCGACGAACACGATGCCGGCATTGGACGAGTTGGTGAAGCCCGAGATCGACAGGCCCGGAAACGCGATGGCGTCCTGCACGCCTTCGGTCTTCAGGGCGATGTCGCTCATCGTCCTGATCACCTCCTCGGTGCGGTCGAGCGTCGCCCCGTCGGGCAGGCGCGCGAAGCCGACCAGATACTGCTTGTCCTGGCCCGGCACGAAGCCGCCCGGCACCGCCTGGAACAGCCCGAACGTGACGCCGATCAGCACCAGATAGATCCCCATCGCGATCGCCCGATGCGAGATGATCCGTCCGACGCTGCTGCCGTAGGCGTCCGAGCTCTTGCGGAACGCGGCGTTGAACCCGCGGAAGAACCAGCCGAGCGCCCGGTCGAGACCGCGGGTGACCGCGTCCTTCGGCGCGTCGTGGCCCTTCAGCAGCAGGGCGGCGAGCGCCGGCGACAAGGTGAGCGAGTTGATCGCCGAGATGACGGTCGAGATCGCGATGGTGAGGGCGAACTGCCGATAGAACTGGCCGGTCAGGCCGGAGATGAAGGCGAGCGGCACGAACACGGCGACCAACACGAGGGCGATGGCGATGATCGGCCCTGACACCTCCTCCATGGCCCGGTAGCTCGCCTCCAGCGGCGACAGCCCAGACTCGATGTTGCGCTCGACGTTCTCGACCACCACGATCGCGTCGTCGACCACGATGCCGATCGCCAGCACCAGGCCGAACAGCGTGAGCGCGTTGATCGAGAAGCCGAAGGCGTGCATGACCGCGAAGGTGCCGACGATCGACACCGGCACGGCGAGCAGCGGGATGATCGAGGCCCGCCAGGTCTGCAGGAAGACGATCACCACCAGCACGACGAGCGCGATCGCCTCCAGCAGCGTGTGCACGACGGCCTCGATCGAGGCGCGGATGAACTGGGTCGGATCGTAGACGATCGAGTAGGTGACGCCCTCGGGCATGGCGCCCTGCAGCTCGGCCATCGTCTTGCGGACGTTGTCCGAGATGGCGAGCGCGTTCGAGCCCGGCGACTGGAAGATGCCGAGCGCCACGGCCGACTTGTTGTTGAGGAGCGAGCGCAGCGCGTATTCGGAGGCGCCGAGCTCGATGCGGGCGATGTCGGCGAGCCGCACCACGGCGCCGTCCTGGCCGGTCTTGACGATGATCTCGCCGAACTCTTCCGCCGTCTCCAGCCGGCCCTGCGCGTTGACCGAGAGCTGATAGTCTAGGCCGGCGGCGTTGGGCGGCCCGCCGATCACGCCGGCGGCGGCCTGGACGTTCTGGGCGCGGATTTCGCGCACCACGTCGCCGGGCGAGAGGCCGTGCTCGGCGAGCTTGGGCGGGTCGAGCCACACCCGCATCGCGTAGTCGCCGCCGCCGAAGATCTGCACGTCGCCGATCCCCTCGATGCGCTTGAGCCGGTCGCGCACGTTGAGGACGGCGTAGTTGCGCAGGTACGTGATGTCGTAGCGGTCGTTGGGCGACAGCAGATGCACCACCATGGTGAGGTTGGGCGAGCTCTTCACCGTGGTGATGCCGAGCCGGCGCACGTCCTCGGGCAGGCGCGGCTCGGCCTGGGCGACGCGGTTCTGCACGAGCTGCTGCGCCTTGTCCGGGTCGGTGCCGAGACGGAACGTGACGGTCAGCGTCATCAGGCCGTCGGTCGTCGCCTGGCTCTCCATGTAGAGCATGCCCTCGACGCCGTTGACGGCCTCCTCGATCGGGGTCGCGACCGACTCGGCGATGACGCGCGGCGCGGCGCCCGGATAGGTCGCCCGCACCACGACGGAGGGCGGCGCCACCTCGGGATATTCCGAGATCGGCATCACCCGCATCGCGAGGAGACCGGCCAGGAAGATCAGCACCGACAGGACGCCGGCGAAGATCGGACGATCGATGAAGAAGCGGGAGAAGGACATCGGGGGTGGTCCGTTTCAATCACGACCGGGAATCTGATCTGGTCGTTCCGGGGCGGCGCGAAGCGCCGAGCCCGGAACCCATACTCCCGGTGTTTCGAGAGTAACGAGCACCGGGGTTATGGATTCCGGGCTCGCGGACCTGATTGTCCGCGCCCCGGAATGACGGGGGACGAGTGTCGCCGCGCTACTGCGCCTCGCTCACCTTCACGCCGTCGGGCTTCGACCACGAGGCCGTGTCCATGCCGACCGGCTTGGGGTCGACGACGGCGCCGGGGCGCACCCGCTGCAAGCCGTTGACGACGATGCGCTCGCCCTCCTGCAGGCCGCTGGTGACGACGCGCAGCCCCTCCACGTTCGGACCGAGCCCGATGGGCCGGTAGGTGGCCTTGTTGTCGTCGCCGACGACCAGCACGAACCGCTTGTCCTGGTCGGTGCCGACGGCGCGCTCGTTGACGAGCAGGGCCGGCTCCGGCTTCGGCTGGCCCATGCGGAGCCGGACGAACTGGCCCGGCATCAGGGCGCCGCGCGGATTGTCGAACACGGCGCGCACCCGCACCGTGCCGGTGCGGCCGTCGACCTGGTTGTCGATGAGCTGCATGGTGCCGGCGAGCGGCTCGCCGCCACCGCGGTCGAGCAGCACCGGGATGCGGTCGACCGCGGTGTGGGCGTCTTCGGTCCGCTCGGCCGCCGCGATGGCATCGAGGGCGCGACGCACCGCCCCCTCGTCGGCGTCGAAGCGGGCGTAGATCGGATCGACCGAGACCAGGGTGGTGAGCACCGGCGCCGTCGCCCCGGCCGCCACCAGGTTGCCGACCGTCACGTCCTGGCGCCCGACCCGGCCGGACACCGGGGCGCGCACCTGCGTCCAGTCGAGGTTCAGCCGCGCCGTCGCCAGGCTCGCCTGCACGGCCTGGAGGTTGGCGGCGGCCTCGCGCTCGGCGTTGACGCGCTGGTCGAGGTCGCGCTGTGACACGGTGCGCGAGCCGAACAGCTGCTGGCCGCGCTCCAGGTCGTTGCGGGCGAGCGCCAGGCGCGCCTCGGCGGCCGAGACCTGCGCCTCGGCCCGGGCCACCTCGGCGGCGTAGGGGGCGGGGTCGATGGTGACGAGGAGGTCGCCCTTCTGGACCAGCGCGCCCTCGACGAAATGCACGTTCTGCACGGCGCCGGCCACCCGCGGCCGCACCTCGACCCGCTCGACCGCCTCCAGGCGGCCGGAGAACTCGGCGAACAGCGCGACCGGGCGGCGCTCCACGGCGGCGACCGAGACCGGCACGGCGGCCGGCGCGGCAGCGGCCGGCGTGCTCGACCGGGCCGGGCCGACGGCGAGCTGCGTCACGCCGGCGATCCCGGCCGCGACGATCGCCACCAGCGCGGTGCCGGCCAGAATGGTATGATGGGGGGTCATGCTGCGCTCCGTCCACTTCTTTAGCGGCCACTACATAAATGCCTGGACGGGGCGCGTCAAGGCACTTATATAGCGATCAGTAAAAAACAAGAAGGTGAACCGACTTGGCCCTGGGACGCCCGCGTACCTTCGACATGGACGAGGCCCTGGACCGCGCCCTCCAGGTGTTCTGGCGGCGCGGCTACGAGGGCGCCTCAATCGCCGAGCTGACCCAGGCGATCGGCATCGCGCCGCCGAGCCTCTACGCCGCCTTCGGCAACAAGGAAGGCCTGTTCCGCAAGGTCCTGGAGCGCTACGTCGCGGTGCGCACCAAGTTCTGGGACGAGGCCCTGGCGGCGCCGACCGCCCGCGAGATGATCTCCCGGCTCCTGCACGGCACCGCCGACTTCATGACCGACGCCTGCAACCCGCCCGGCTGCCTGCTGGTGCGCGGCACCGTCGCCTGCTCCGACATGGCGCAGGACATCCACCAGGAGCTGATCTCCAAGCGGCGCGAGGGCGAGCGGATGGTGTGCGAGCGCCTGCTCGCGGCCAAGGCGGCGGGCGAGCTGCCCGCCGACCTCGATCCGAAAGGCTTCGCGTGCTTCATCGCGACCGTGCTAGAGGGCATGTCGGTGCATGCCGCCGGCGGCGCGACGCGCGACGACCTGCACGCCGTCGCCGCGATGGCGATGCGGGCCTGGCCGGCGCCGGCCGCCGGCTAATCCGGGCCGGGTCGTTCGGCAGCGCGCCGGCCAGCGAGCGCCGTCAACACCTCGGCGTCCGGCACCTGATGGAAGTCCTCGTAGAAGGCGCCGATCGCCGGAAACCAGGCGGGCGTCTCCAGGCAGACGACGGCGTCCGCTTCCTCGCTCAGGGCGGCGAGGCTGTCGGGGGCACCGACCGGCACGGCGAGCACCAGCCGGGCCGGACCATCCCGCCGGAGTGCGCGCACCCCCGCCCGCGCGGTCGCGCCAGTGGCGAGGCCGTCGTCGACCAGGATGACGGTCCGTCCGGCGATCGTGGCGGGCGGCCGGTCGCCGCGGTAGCGGGCTTGGCGTCGGGCGATCTCGGCCTGCTCGTCGGCGCAGGCGGCCCGGAAGGTCGCCGCGTCGATCCGCGCGGCCTGGATCACGTCCTCGTTGCGCAGCACGATCGGCGGGTCGCCCTCGGCGACGGCACCCATCGCCAGCTCCGGCTGGTCCGGCAGCCCGATCTTGCGGACGATCAGGACGTCGAGCGGAGCCTCGAGCGCCGCCGCGATCTCGGCCGCCACCGGCACGCCGCCGCGCGGCAGCGCCAGCACCACGGGCGCCTCGTCCTTCAGATCCGCCAGCGCGGCGGCGAGGCGCCGCCCGGCGTCACGACGATCGACGAACATGCCGCCCTCCGGTTCGGGATGCGGCCGGCTCCCTGGGCGGACCGAACCCGTCGTCACATCGTCTCGGCGAGGGACACGCCGAGATCCACCAGCGTCCGCCGGGTGGCGGCGACCGAGCCGTCGACATCGATGCCGCGGCAGCCCTCCTCGACCACGGTCACGTCGAAGCCGAGCTGGCGCGCGTCCTCGGCCGAGAAGCGGACGCAGAAGTCGAGCGCAAGCCCCACCACGACGACACGGGAGAAGCCGCGCTCGCGCAGATAGCCGGCGAGGCCGGTCGGGGTCCGGCGGTCGTTCTCGAAGAAGGCCGAGTAGGAATCGATCTCGCGCCGAAAACCTTTGCGGAGAACGAGGGCGGCGTGGGGGATCCGCAAATGGCGATGGAACGCCGCGCCCTCGGTCTCCTGCACGCAATGGTCCGGCCAGACGATCTGGTCGCCGTAGGCCAGCGTCACCTGATCGAACGGCTGGCGCCCGGCATGCACCGAGGCGAAGGAGTGGTGCCCGGCCGGGTGCCAGTCCTGGGTCAGCACGACGTGCCGGAACTTCTCGGCGAGCCGCAGGATCGGCGCCACCACGGCGTCGCCGTCCGGCACCGGCAGCGCGCCGCCGGGACAGAAGTCGTTCTGGACGTCCACCACCAGGAGGACGTCGCGGTCGTCGATCGCCGCACCCACACCCATGTCGCTCTCCGCACTGTCCGGACCGCCGAGCCCGCACCGTCGACGGTATTTCGGTGCGCAGTATGGCTCAGTGCGACAGCAGGCAACAGACCGGGCTTCCGGTCAGAAGCCCGCGCGTCACCCCGCCGAACATCCATTCGCCGAGCCGGCTGTGGCCGTAGCCGCCGGCGACGATCAGGTCGACGCGCTCCTCGCGGGCGAGCCGGACCAGCGCCTCGGTCGCGCTGCCCTCGTCGTGCAGCGTGACGGTCGCCGCGACGGCGATGCGGTGGCGCGCCAGATAACGACCGACCTCGTCGAGGTTCTGCCGGGCCGCGGCCTCGTCGGCCGCCGGGCAGACCTCGGCGACCATCACCTTGTCGGCCTCGTGGAGGAACGGCAGCGCATCGGTCAGCGCGCGGCGCGCCTCGCGGGTGTCCTTCCAGGCGACCAGGATCTTGGCCGGCGCCAGCCGCTCGACGTCGGCCGGCACCAGCACGACGGGCCGGCCGGCCCGCAGGATCACGCTGCCGGGGTCGAGCGAGCGGAACACGTCGTCGGGCTGCGGCCCGCTGCCGATCACGATCAGGTCGGCGGCGCGCGCCGCCCGCGACACCGCCTCGATCGGAAAGTCGAGGCTGCCGCGCCATTCGACCGGTCGGTTGCCGGGACCGACCAGAGCGCGGAAATGCGCCCCGAGGCTGCCGAGCTCCTCGGTCATCGCCAGCTTCTCCTCGGCCGAGGGACCGAAGTCGACGACCAGGCCCTCCGCCGCGAACGGCGGCCGCGGGCCGACCCCGGCGACGCCGATCAGGGTCGCGTGAAACCGCTCGGCGAGGCCGCTCGCCAGCCGCACGCGGGCGTCCGACGCCGCGTCGATGCCGACATGAACCATCACGGTCGCATAGGACATGGCTCGCTCCTCACCTGGTTGGGCAGCCTCCTGGCCCGTGGCCCTGCCCCCGTCCCCGCGCCCGATCCCCGTGCTCGGCCCGCCGGCCGACGCTCAGCCCTTCGCCTCCACGGCGATGGTCTTGGCGGTCTTGGGCGGCTCCGCCGCCTTGGGCAGCGTGACGGTCAGCACGCCGTCGGCGACCCGCGCCGCGATGGCGTCCTCGGCGATGCCGGCGGGCAGCTGGAACGACCGCTGGAACGATCCGAAGCGGCGCTCGGCCACGTGCCAGCCCTCGCGGGTCTCGTCACGCTCCTCCTTCTTCTCGCCCTTGATGGTGAGAATGCCGTCGGCGAGCGTCACCTGGACGGCCTCCGGCGGAATGCCGGGCAGCTCGGCCGTGATCTGATAGGCCGCGTCGGTCTCGACCAGATCGACGGCGGGACGGCGGACGCCGGCCTCGTCGGCGAGCAGCGACGGCCGCATGGCGAAGAAGCCGCTGCCGAACGGGACGTCGAAGCCGCGTCCGAAGTCCTCGAACAGGCGGTCCATCTGGCGGCGCAGTCGCTCGAAGGGATCCCGGCCGGACAGCGCGCGCGGCGCGGGCGGGGTCGGCGACGGCATCTGCGACGGCTGTGTCGCGGGGGCCTGCACGACAGTCTCGGTCTCGGCCATGATGGTCTCCTTTTCGGATCTCGGGTGGTCTCCTTTCCGACCCCGCCGGACCTCGGCGGAGCGATGAACGAGGATAGGATCGGGCCGCCCGCGGGTGTTGACGGCGGTCAATTCCGCCCGGGCCACGGGCGCCGCGGAGCACGACGACAGGCGCACGGCAAAAGGCCGGACGCCGCACCGGTCAGCGCCGCCCGGCGTCCTAGGGATCGTCGCCGCCGGCCGGCGCGAAGCCGCGCGCCGCATCGCCCATCAGCTTCTCGCCGGCGGTCCAGAGGTCCTTGCCCTGGGTGAGCGCGGTTTCGAACTGGCGGGCCGCGAAGCGGCTCGACAGCGCGATCATGTCGGGCACCGAGGTGGTCTC
This sequence comes from Rhodoplanes elegans, assembly GCF_016653355.1. GTDB lineage: Bacteria > Pseudomonadota > Alphaproteobacteria > Rhizobiales > Xanthobacteraceae > Rhodoplanes > Rhodoplanes elegans. The sequence goes on from NZ_NHSK01000168.1 coordinate 15,306, forward strand.
CGCCATGGCGGCGGCGAAGCCGAAGCCGGCCGTCATGTTGGTCTCGAACGCGGCGAGCATCTTGCGGCCGAGCGCGGCGCCGTCGTGCAGCGCCTCCGAGAACGCCTGGTCGGTGAACGGCGGGTCGGTGAAGGCTTGGTCGGCGTCCTCCGGCCCGCGCGCGGGATTAGGTCCGGGTTCGGACCCGGGTGCGGCCCGGCCGGTCTCGCCCGCCGGATCGTCGGCGCCGGCTCGTCCGCGCTCACCGGCGCTCGCACGGGCGCCGGGTGGAGCGGTGCCGGACGGACCGGTGCTGGACGGATAATCGAGCGGGGGCAGACCCGGCATCTCGCCGGGCGGATCGGACGGCGTCTTCGCCGGCATGACACAACTCCTCGGCCCGGGCTCTCCCGGGACGCCCAAGGGGACCACCGAGGAGGCTTCTAGGCGTGCAGGCGCTTCAGCGCCTTGCGGTCGCGCAACACGATGCGCCGACAGGTCGGCACCGCGATGGCGCCCGTGCTCTCGAGCTGGGTGAGAGTCCGCGAGATCGTCTCGATCGTCAATCCGAGATAGTCGGCGATGTCCTGGCGCGACATCGGGAGCTCGATCTGGTCGGTCACGCCCATCCGCTCGGCAAGCTCGAGCAGGAAGCAGGCGACCCGCTCCTGGGCGCTGCGGATCAGCACCAGCATATGGGTGCGCACCTGCTGCAGCTCGCGCGCCGTCAGCGCCCACAGCATGTGGGAGACGCGATGCTCGGCCTCGGCGAGCGACACCAGGGCGCTACGCTTGATCACCAGAAGCACCGAGCGGGTCACTGCCTCGGCCGAGCAATGGTGGGCCGCGGTCGCCTCCAGGCCGAACACCTCGCCGGGCAGATAGAACGAGCTGATCTGCCGGCGGCCGTCGTCCAGCACCTTGTAGGTGCGGGCGGCGCCCGAGACCACCTTGTACACGTAGGTCGTCGGCTCGCCCTCGCCGAAGATCTCGGCGTTGCGGGCGAAGGCCATCCGCACCCCGAGGGCGTCCAGGCCGGGCGCCCCGCCGTTGCCCTGCTCGGCGGACCACCGATCCGCCGGCTTGGCCGGGTGGGTGGGGCTCAGCGTCTGCGCGTTCTGCATCAACATCGGCGCGGGCTCGCTCGGGGGCTGGCTCGCCTGGGGACTGGAAAGCCACCCTGCAACGTAGGAACGCGGACGGCGTCGCGAAATTCGGGTATGGTCCCTAAGGGCTGTCCCGGAGCAATCCGGATGGCCGAGACCCGGCCGCGGCCGCCCGGTGCCCGAGCCGGCGGAGATCGTGATGGCGGAGATCGAGCTGCGATCGTCGGACCCGCACCCGGCTGCCGCGATCGTCCCGCCCTCCGGGCGCGCCCGGCCGGTGCGGGAACGGGCCGTCTGGTACATCGCCGGGGCGGCGCTGCCGGTTCTCGCCTACCTGCTCCATCAGGCCGCATCCGGACTCTCCGAGGCGCAGGCCGATCTCGTCTTCATGGTGCCCCCGGTCCTGATCGTCGGAGCCTTCGGTGGGCTCGGCCCGGGCGTCCTCGCCACCGTGCTGGCGCTCGGCCTGCACCTGATGCCGTTCGGCGCGCCGCTCGGGGCGACCGGGCCGGCGCTGATCTCCGGCGCCACCTTCGGCCTGATCGGGCTCGGCATGGCGGTGTTCGGCGAGCGGCTGCGGCTCGCCCGCGACGAGGCGGCGGCCCGCACCCGCGGCCTGATGGCCCGCGAGGCGCACCTGCAGTCGATCCTCTCCAACGTGCCCGACGCCGTGATCATCGCCGACGAGCGCGGCCGCATCGAGCTGTTCAGCACCGCGGCCGAGCGGCTGTTCGGCTACACGGCCGCCGAGGTGCGCGGCAAGACGCTCGGAATCCTGATGCCGCAGCCCTACAGCGAGGCGCACCAGGGCCAGGTCGAGCGCTACCTCCGCACCGGCGAGCGCCACATCATCGGCACCGGGCGGGTCGTGGTGGGCGAGCGCAAGGACGGCTCGACCTTCCCGATCGCGCTGACGGTCGGCGAGATGCGGTCCGACGGCCGGCGCTTCTTCACCGGCTTCGTGCGCGACCTCACCGAGCGGCAGGAGACCGAGGCGCAGCTCCAGCGCCTGCAGTCGGAGCTCCTGCACGTCTCCCGCCTCACCGCCATGGGCGAGATGGCCTCGGCGCTCGCCCACGAGCTCAACCAGCCGCTGTCGGCGATCGCCAACTATCTCACCGGCTCGCGCCGCCTGCTCGCCGACCCGGCCGAGGACAAGCTCGCGATGGTGCGCGAGGCGATCGACGCCGCCGTGGCGCAGTCGCTGCGCGCCGGCCAGATCATCCGCCGGCTGCGCGACTTCGTCGCCAACCGCGAGCCCGAGAAGCGGGTCGAGAGCCTGAAGGCGCTGATCGAGGAGACGAGCGCGCTGGCCCTGGTCGGCGCCCGCGAGAGCGGCGTGCGGGTGCGGCTGATGCTCGACCCGGCGGCCGATCGCGTGTTCGTCGACCGGGTGCAGATCCAGCAGGTTCTGCTCAACCTGATGCGCAACGCCATCGAGGCCATGGAGGCCTCGCCGCAGCGCATCCTCACGGTGGCGACCGGCCCCGGACCGGACCGCAGCGTGATGGTGGAGGTCGCCGACACGGGCAGCGGCATCGCGTCCGAGATCGCCGGCCAGCTGTTCCAGCCGTTCGCCACCACCAAGGCCTACGGCATGGGCATCGGCCTGTCGATCTCGCGCACCATCGTCGAGGGGCACGACGGCCGCATCTGGGCCGAGCCCTGCCCTGGCGGCGGCGCGTCGTTCCGGTTTACACTGCCGGCCGTGGTGGGCGAGGAACTCGGCGATGTCGGCTGACGCGGTCGTTCATGTCGCGGTGGTTCATGTCATCGACGACGACGAATCGGTGCGCAAGTCGCTCGACTTCCTGCTGCGCGCCGCCGGCTTCCGCACCGCCACCTACGAGACCGCGACGGCCTTCCTGCAGGCGCTTCCCGACGTCGCGCCGGGCTGCATCGTCACCGACGTGAAGATGCCGGAGGTGAGCGGCGTCGAGCTTCTGAAGACGCTGCGCGCCCGCGAGGTGCGCATGCCCGTCGTCGTCATCACCGGCCACGCCGACGTGCCGATGGCCGTCGAGGCGATGAAGAACGGCGCCGTCGACTTTCTGGAGAAGCCGTTCGACGACGAGGTGCTGCTCGTCTCGATCCGCACCGCGCTCGCCGCCGCCGCCAGCGCCGCCGAGCGCGAGGCGGCCCGCAACGACCTGCGCACCCGCATTGCCGCGCTGTCGCGCCGCGAGCGCGAGGTCCTGGACGGGCTGGTCGCCGGCAAGCCCAACAAGACGATCGCCTGGGACCTCGGGATCAGCCCGCGCACCGTCGAGATCTACCGGGCCAACGTGATGACCAAGATGCGTGCGGTCAGCCTCTCCGAGCTGGTGCGCATGACCCTCCTGGCCGAGCTCGAGGACCAGCCGGCCGGCTCCGCCGACCCGGTGCGCTGACCGGCGCGCCGCCCCCGCCCGCCGCTCCGTCGCGACGCCGGCGTCATTTTGAGCGGCGTCAAGACACCGCCCGGGGATTGGTCTCTTCTCGCCTGCGGTCCCCGCCGGCATCCGCGCCGCGAGCGGCGGCGGCCCGATCCAATCGAGACGCCGCCGCGCGTCGGACGCGCGCGGCCATCGGCGGAGCCCGTGGTCCAGCGCCATGACACGGAACGATCCGGCCCGGAACGACCCCGCGCGCGACGGCGCCACACCGAACGGCGCCGGCGATCACCGCGACGCCGCGTCCCTGCCGACCATCGTGGTCGTCGACGGCGACCCGGCGTTGCGCCACGCGCTGCGCTTCGCGCTCGGGGTGGAAGGCTTCGCGGTGCGCGCCTTTGCCTGCGCGGCCGACCTGTTGTCCTCCGACGATCTCGCCGACCTCGCCTGCGTGGTGACCGAGGCGCGGCTGCCCGACATGGCGGGGCTCGATCTCGTCGCGCGGCTGCGCCGCCGCCGCGCCCGCCTGCCCGCCTTGCTGATCACGGCCGATCCGAGCCTGCGCCTGCGCCGCGCCGCCGCCGACGCCGGGGTTCCCCTGATCGAGCAGCCGCTCAACGGCGATAGCGTGGTGGAGGGCGTGCTGGCGCTGGTGGCGGGCCGGGATTCCAGCGATCACGGCCGGCCGGCGGAGGCGTGAGACCGCACCGGCGACCGACGCGGGCCGCGGCCAGGGGCTTCGGGCTTTGATGACGTCCGCGCGCCTGTGATACGCTCGGCTCATGACGACGACGTCCGCATCCCTGAAGCCCAGGTCCAGGGCGGAGGTTCTGGACCGGCTGCGGTCCGAGGCCGACGCCGTGAAGGCGCTCGGCGTCACGTCCCTGTATCTGTTCGGCTCGGCCCTGCGCGACGAGATCGGGCCGGCGAGCGACGTCGACGTGTTCGTCGACTACGATCCCCAGGGCCCCTTCAACGCCTTCGATCTTGTGGCCGCGAAGCGTCATCTGGAGGAGCAGCTCGGGGTTCGGGTGGATCTCACCACGCGCCGGGGCCTGCATCCGCTGATCCGGGCCGAGGTCGAGAAAACGGCCCTGCGCGTCTTCTGATGCCCGACCGCTCGCCACTCCTGCGCATCCACGACATGCTCAAGAGCATTCGAGGAATCGAGGAGGCGCTCGCCGGCGTCAGCTTCGACGACTATGCCGGGTCGTGGCTTCTTCGCTCCGCCGTGGAGCGCGGCATCGAGGTGATCTCGGAAGCGAGCCGGCATATCGGCGCCAACGCGAAGGCGCGGCACCCGGAGGTCCGCTGGAAGGACATCGCCGGGATCGGGAACATTCTCCGCCACGAGTATCAGACCGTCGACAGTCTGATCATCTGGAAAGCCGTCACCCACGACCTTCCTATCCTGAAACGCGCTCTGCTGGCGATCCGGGCATCGCTGGAGCGGTGACGCCGGCGTTGCAAACGCGACGGCGCGACACCGTGGCCCTCTTGTCGCCCGGTGAGTGAATGCGCGACAGTTCTGGTCGAGATCCGGTGCGCCGGATCGGCCGGAGGGGCTTCGTCATGACCACCACGATGCGCGCCTGGCGCTCGCTCGCGCCGGGGATCGACGGGCTCGCGCCGGGCGAAGTGCCGCGACCGGCGCCGGGGTCGGGCGAGATGCTGGTGCGGGTCGAGGCGGCGGCGCTGAACTTCGCCGACCTCCTGATGGCCGACGACCGTTATCAGGTGCGCCCGGCGCGGCCCTTCACCATGGGGCAGGAGCTGGCCGGGACCGTGGAGGCGGTGGGCGCGGGCGTGACGATCCCGGTCGGCACGCGGGTCGCCGGCAAGGTCGAGACCGGCGCCTTCGCCGACTACGCGGTGCTGCGTGAAAGCCTCGCGATGCGGGTGCCGGACGGGCTGACGCCGACCGAAGCCGCGGCGCTGCCGATCGTCACCACGACGGCGCTCGTCGCGCTGACCGAGAGCACGGTCGTGCGACCGGGCGAGACCGTGCTGATCACGGCCGCGGCCGGCGGCGTCGGGCTCGCCGCCGTCGAGGTGGCGAAGGCGCTCGGCGCCGTCGTGCTCGCCGCGGCGGGCGGCCCGGACAAATGCGCGCTGGTGAAGAGCCACGGCGCCGACGTCGCGATCGACTACCGCGCGACGCCGCTCGCCGAGGCCGTGATGGCGGCGACGGACGGGCGCGGCGTCGACGTGCTGCTCGACTCGGTCGGCGGCGAGGGCAAGGATCTCCTGCGGCTGCTCGCCTGGGGCGGGCGCCTGCTGGTCACCGGTTTTGCCGGCGGCACCATCCCGCAGATTCCGGCCAACCGGCTCTTGCTGCGGCGCCTCGCGGCGATCGGCGTGTACTTCCATCCCGACCATGACGGGCCGATGCTGGCGCGGATCGGCGCCCGCCTCTCCGAGCTGGCGGCACAAGGCAAGATCCGCCCGCATGTCGGCGCCGTGTTCGGCTTCGACGATCTTCCCGCGGCGCTCGCGGCGCTGCGCGACCGCGGCACCACCGGCAAGGTGATTTTGAACGTCGCCGCACCTTAGATCAGGGCTCTCCCACGTCGCCTCACGCTCCGCTCATGTCCGCGCAGGCGGGCATCCAGGAGCGTCTTGCCGTGTCGCCCTGGGTCCCCGCCTTCGCGGGGACGAGCGGAGTTCGGGGCTGGCGGCGGCGGCTCACGCCGTCTCGTCCGCCTCCTCGGGCCGCGCGTTTCGGCGCGGAAGATCGGTCGCGATCAGATGCGTCACGGTCGGGGAGCCGGGGCGGACGAGGGCGCGGATCTCGTCCTGCAGGGCGCGGGCGGCGCGGGTGATGCGCTCGTGCTGGCGCAGATGCTCGAGCCAGGACTCGACCATGAAGGTCTCGACATAGCGACCCTCGGTCGCGGCGTCGTCGAACAGGCCCCAGGCATAGGCGCCATCGCGACGGCGCTCGTGCTCCATCACGGCGAGCTTCTCCAGGAACGCTTCGCGGTCCTTCGGATCGATGCGGTACTCGACGCTCACCATCACGGGGCCGCGGTCGGGCGCCACCTCGTGCGACAGCACCGGCTGCGGCCAGTGCATCGACGGCGAGAGATCGACGCCGAGCCCGGTCTGCAGTTTTGCGCGCCGAGTCAGGGGAATGGCGGCCACCAAGCCGGCGGCCGCGACGACCAACGCGAGCGGCAGGCCGATCAGCCCGGCGAGCTTGCCCCACAGGAGGCTGCCGAGCGTCATGGCGGCCGACATCACGGTGACGAACACGGCGAGCCCGCGGCCGCGCACCCAGTCGGGCAGCGCCACCTGGGCCGAGACGTTGAGGCTCGACAGCACCTGGATCCAGGCCGCGCCGGCCACCACGCTCGCCGCCAGCGCCACGGCGGGATGGCGGGCGAGCGCGAACAGGAGGAGGGCCGCCGCGGTGGCGAGCGTCGCTCCCGCGACCAGCCGGTCGGCGCCGAGCCGTGCCTTCAGGCGCGGCAACGCCAGCGCGCCGAGGAGCGCGCCGACCCCGATGGCGCCGAGCATCAGGCCGTAGAGCTGCGGCCCGCCGGCGACGAGGTCGCGGGCGATCAGCGGCAGCAGCGCCCAGTAGGCGCTGGCGCAGACGAAGAAGCCGAGGCTGCGGGCGAGCGTCGCGCGCAGATGCGGGTTGCGCCGCGCGTGCCGCAGCCCGGTCCGGATGGCGTTGCCGAACCGCTCGGCGGGGAGCTGGCTGGCGCGGGCTGGCCTGCGCCGCCACCACACCAGCGCGCCGATCACCAGCAGGAAGCCGGCAGCGTTGATCAGGAACGGCGAGGCGAGGCCGAACGCCGCGATGGCGAGACCGGCGAGCGCCGGGCCGAGCGCCCGGCTGATGTTGATGCCGACGCTGTTGAGCGCGACGGCGCTCGGCAGATCGGCTTTCGGCACCAGCTGCGGCACCACGGCCTGCCAGGCCGGCGCCACCATGGCGGCGCCGATGCCGGCCGCGAACGTGAAGGCGAGCACCAGAGCGGGCGTCGCGAGGCCCGTGAGCACGATCAGCCCGAGCAGGGCGGACGCCACCATGGTGGACGCCTGGACGACGATCAGCAGCCGGCGGCGGTCGACGATGTCGGCCAGCGCCCCGGCCGGCAGCGCCACCAGCGCCATCGGCAGCATGGTCGCGACCTGGACGAGCGACACGGTGAGGGGCTGCGGGTCGAGCACGGCGATCAGCCAGCCGGCCGCCGCGTTGTACATCCACACGCCCACATTGCTGATGACGGTCGCGCTCCACAGCGCCGTGAAGTCGCGATGCCGGAACGGCGCGAAGGCGCCGCGCGATGGTCCCCCAGGGGGCAGTGGCGGCGCGGCGGCGGGGGGGAGCGCGGTCATGACCGTCACGCTACCGGCGCCCCGCCCGGCCAGCAACACGGCGAGGCCGCGCCCGCCATGCCGGCGGCGCCGCTCCGGTATTCCCATGGGGGTTCTTCGGCGCTTTTTGGCGCTGCCGCGAACCCCTTACGGATGCGATGTTTTCCCGGTCCGTAGTCGCCCGACTTGCGGTCCGGCCGCGGCCCGGCGAGCTTCGGCGCCATGGTCGATCTGGTCCCCATTCCGCTCGGCGTGCTCTGCACCCGCCTCTTCCGCGAACTCGCCCTCAAGCGCTCGGCGTTCGATCTGCCCCAGAAGTTCTTCGTGCAGGCGGCGCCCGGACGCGACTTGTCGGTGTCGTTCCACGGTCGCCGCGTCGCGACGCCGTTCGGGCCGGCCGCCGGGCCGCACACCCAGATGGCGCAGAACATCGTCTCGTCCTGGCTCGCGGGCGGGCGCGTGATCGAGCTGAAGACGGTCCAGATCAAGGATCGTCTCGAGCTGTCGCGCCCCTGCATCGACGTCGAGACGGTCGGCTTCAACGTCGAGTGGTCGCAGGAGCTCACCCTCGAGCAGTCGCTCGAGGAGTACGTCAAGGCCGCGATGCTGATCGAGATGCTCAAGGCCGACGGCGTCGTGACGGGGCTCGACGAGACCGTGTTCGACATGAGCGTCGGCTACGACCTCGCCGGCATCCGGTCGGAGCGGGTGCGCGCCTTCATGGCCGGCATGATGGACGCGAGCGCCGTGGTCGAGCGGCTGCGGGCCGAGATCCCCGACGAATGGGCGCGCTTCCGCGACCTCGCCTTCCCGACCCGCCTCTCCGACACGCTGACGCTGTCGACCTTCCACGGCTGCCCGCCCGAGGAGATCGAGAAGATCGCGGCCTTCCTCTTGGAAGAGGTCGGGATCGACGTCATCGTCAAGCTGAACCCGACGCTGCTCGGCCGCGAGCAGCTCACGACGCTGTTGCGCGAAAGACTCGGCTACACCGAGCTGACCGTGCCGGACGCCGCCTTCGACAAGGACGCGACCTGGACGCAGGTGACCGGCTTCGTCGACCGGCTCGGCCTCCTCGCGGACAAGCTCGGGCGGCGCTTCGGCGTGAAGTTCTCTAACACGCTGGTGGTGAACAACCACAAGAGCTTCTTCGCGGCCGCCGAGACGAACATGTATCTGTCCGGCCCGCCCCTGCACCCGATCGCGATCGCGCTGGTCGACCGCTTCCGCAAGGAATTCGGCGACCGCTTCCCGATCTCCTTCTCGGCCGGCATCGACGAGGGCAATTTTTCCGATGCGGTGGCGCTGGGTCTGACGCCCGTCACGGTCTGCACGAACTTCCTGAAGCCGGGCGGCTATCGGCGCGGCTACCGGTTCTTCCAGGTCTTGACCGCCAGGATGGCCGAGCTCGGCGCCGACGACATCGACACCTACGTGATCAAGGCCTTCGGAAAGGCGGAGGCGGCACTCGACACGCTCGGCCTCTCGCCCGAGCAGACGGCCGCCTGCAAGGCGGCGCTGACCGCCGGCGGCGATCTGCGCGCTGCGGCCGGCAGCGCCTTCGCGGCCTGGGTGTCGGCGGCGCGGCTCCTCAACACGACGGCCTATGCGGCGCAGGTCGCGGCGAGCACCCGCTACAATGCGGCCGAGCATGCGACGCCGCCCAAGAAGATCAACTCCAACCTCGTGCTGTTCGACTGCCTCACCTGCGACAAGTGCATCCCGGTGTGCCCGAACGACGCGAACTTCACCTTCGCGATCCCGCCCGGCGAGACGCCGATCGAGCGCCTGATGAAGACGGCGGACGGCTGGACGGCCGAGCCGATCGGCACGCTCGTGCTGCAGAAGCCGCGCCAGATCGGCACCTTCGCGGACGCCTGCAACGAATGCGGCACCTGCGACGTGCTGTGCCCGGAGGACGGCGGCCCGTATCTGGTGAAGCCGATGTTCTTCGGCAGCCGGACGGCCTTCGACGACGCCCCCCGGCGCGACGGGTTCGTCCTGGAGCGCATCGAGGGCGGCATGCGCATGGTCGGACGCTTCGCCGGGCGCGTGGTCCGGCTCGAGGTCCCGGGCGCGGGCCCGCGCGTGCGCTACGCCGGCGAGGGCTTCGACCTCACCCTCGACCCGGCCGATCCGGCCGGCACGGTCGAGGGCACGGCGGAGGGCACGATCGACCTGGGTTATTTCCGCATCATGGAAAAAATCCTCGCCGCCGTGACGGCGCCGCAGGCCGTGAACTTCGTCACGGCCGGCCTGGAGCGGGCCGGCAGCCCGGCTTGACGAGCCGGGGGCGGCACGGCCCGCCCGACAGGACTAGCCTGCCCGAACGAAAGGTGCGGAAAAGGACGTCGTCGAAACGGTATTCTGCTGGCTGCTCTCGACCTTCCGGCTGCTTTCACTAGGATACGTGTGGTTGCGCCGTCAGGAGGAGAGATGTCCCCCGTGGGACTCGCGAGTGCCGCCTTCGTTCCCCGGAGGACTGCCTGCCGCGGTCTCTTCGTCGCGGCGCTCGCGCTCGCATCGTGGGTCGCTCCTGCCGCCGCCGCCGCGGACGTGGTGCGGATCGGCGGAACCGGCATGGCGCTCGCCGCGATGCGGGAGATCGGCGCCGCGTTCACGGCCGCCGAGCCCGGGACCATCGTCGAGGTGCTGCCGAGCCTCGGAACCCCAGGGGGCCTGCGCGCCCTGCAGGAACGCGCCGTCGATATCGCCCTCACGGGACGACGGCTGACCGACGCCGAGCGGGCCAAGGGGCTCGTCGAGGCGTTATGCCTGCGCACCCCGCTCGCCTTCGTGTCGGCCCATCCGGCCCCGCCCGGCCTCCGCGGCGCCGACCTGCCCCGCCTTTATTCCGAGTCGGCGCCACGCTGGCCGGACGGCAAGCCGCTGAACGTGATCATGCGCACCCGGGCCGGATCCGAGAACGACTACCTGGTCGCCTTCCAGCCGACCATGGCGTCGGCCCTGGAGACCGCCTATGGCCGCTCGGGGGTGCCGGTCGCGACCACGGATCAGGAGAACGCCGATCTGGCGCAGCGCGTCGAAGGCTCGTTCGCCGTGATGAGCGTGCTGCAGCTGCGCGCCGAGAAGCTCGATCTGCGGCCGGTGGCGCTCGATGGCGTCGAGCCGCGGGCCGTCACCCTGGAAGACCGGACCTATCCGTTGTGGGTGGCGGTCTGCGCCGTGGTGACGGGCGAGCCGCGCCCGCAGACGACCCGCCTTCTGTCCTATCTGCGATCACCGGCCGGGCTCGGACTGCTCCGGACCTACGGCGCCATTCCGGTCGAGTAGCGCGATGAGCCCGTCCCAAGCCTTCAGGATTCTGAACCGCTCCGTCCGCACGGTCGTGCTGGCGGTCACGATCCTCACCGGCCTGGTCGGACCGCTGGTGTTCGGGCTCGACCTCTATCGCAGGGAGGAGGGCAGACTCGGTTACCGCGCCGAGCTGGCCGCGCGTCGGATCGCCGAATATGCCTACACGCAGGGCGACGCTTGGCGATTCGCCTCGCACCGGCTCGCCGACTTCGTCAACTACTACCGGATCGGCGAGAGCCTGAGGGTCGTCGATGCCAAGGGCCAGCAACTGGCCGAGGCCGGTCCGGCGCTCGCTTCGCCGACCTACGCGGTCGAGCGGCCGATCGTCGTGCGGGGCCAGACCGTCGGCACCGTGCAGGCGACCGCCGACCTCTGGCCGCTGCTGATCGAGACCGGGCTCGTCCTGCTGCTCGGCCTCGTGGCCGGCGCCGTGATCCTGGTGTGCGCCTATCTGGTCCCGATCCGGGCGCTGAAGCGCGCCACCGACGAGCACGAGGAGGTGCAGCGCAGCCTGCGCGAGCAGATCGACCGCACCGCGAAGGCGCTCCAGCTCGCCGAGGAGGCGACCGCCGCCAAGTCGGCCTTCCTGGCCATGATGAGCCACGAGATCCGCACGCCGATGAACGCGGTGATCGGCCTGTCCTCGGCGCTGCTCGACACCAAGCTCGACGCGGAGCAGCGCCATCTCGCCGAGACGATCGCCGGCTCGGGCGGCGACCTTCTGCGCATCCTCAACGACGTGCTCGACTTCTCCAAACTCGACGCCGGCCGGCTCGAGCTCGAGGCCGCGCCGTTCTCGCCCGCCACCGTGGTCGGCAAGATCGTCTGCATCGTCGGGCCGCGGGCGCACGACAAGGGCCTGACGCTGCGCGTGCTGGTCGATCCCGGCCTGCCGGCCGAGCTGATCGGCGACGGCGCGCGGCTGCGCCAGGTGCTGCTCAACCTGATCGACAACGCGATCAAGTTCACGGCCGCCGGCACGGTCGAGGTGCAGATGTACTGCACCGGCCGGAGCGCGACCGAGGCGACCCTCGAATGCACCGTACGCGACACCGGCATCGGGATCGCGGCGGACAAGATCGACCGGCTGTTCACCGAGTTCGGCCAGGCCGATCGCTCGATCTCCAGCCGGTTCGGTGGAACCGGGCTGGGGCTCGCCATCTGCAAGCGCATCCTCGACCTGATGGGCGGCACCATCCGGGTCGAGTCGCAGGCCGGCGCCGGCACCACGGTGACGGTGACGCTGACGCTGCGGATTCCCGAGACGGCCGCGCCGCCGGTGGCGGTCGACGCCGCCGCGGCCGGCGGGGCGATCACGGCGCCCGCCGCCGCGGCAGCGCGGCCGATCCGCGTGCTGCTCGCCGAGGACAACGCGACCAATCAGCTCGTCTTCGCCAAGCTCCTGCAGGGCGTGCCGTCGACCCTAGTGATCGCCGCCAACGGTCGCGACGCGGTCGAGCAGGCGCGCGCCCACACCTTCGACATCGTGTTCATGGACATGCGCATGCCGGAGATGGACGGGCTCACGGCGGCCCGCGAGATCCGGGCGCTCGGCGGCGCGTGGAGCCGGATCCCGATCGTCGCCCTCACGGCCAACGCCTTCCCGGAGGACGCCGCGGCGTGCCACGCGGCGGGCATGACCGACTTCATCGCCAAGCCCCTCTACAAGGCGGCGCTGCTGCAGCGGCTCGCCCCGGTGCTGGCCGGGCTCGCCGCCGAGGCGCCGACCACCCCGGCGCCGCCGGCCGCGCCCGCGGCGGCGTAATATCCAAGCGGAGCCTTTTGGAACGCGGCTCGCGCCAAAGACCCTGAAACGGTCCGGGACGTGGGCTCGCACGAGGACTCGTGTCCCGGGCACGGGGCGACGCGCCGTGAACCGGGACCCAGAGCGATCAGGCGAGGAGCTCGCCGTGCTGCCCGTCGTTCCGCCCCTGGGCCCCGGCTCTGCGGCGCATCAGGCCTGCGGCCTGACGCGCCTTGTCCGGGGCACGAGGCCCGATACCCGGAGAGGCGTTTCCATCTGACGGTGCGACATCGGCGGCTGGCCGCCTCACCCCGCGCCGATCGCGTCGGCGATGGCGACGGTGCGTTGGGCCATCTCGGCGTGCAGGCGCTCGACCATGCGGCCGTCGATCTGCACGACGCCCTTGCCGCGGTTCTCCGGCTGCTCGAAGGCGGCGATCATCTTGCGGGCCAGCGCGACCTCGTCGGCGCTCGGCGAGAAGACGGCGTTGCACGGCGCGATCTGGTTCGGATGGATCAGCGTCTTGCCGTCGAAGCCGAGGTCGCGGCCCTCGCGGCACTCCTGCTCGAAGCCTTCCATGTCGGAGAGCGTGTTGTAGACGCCGTCGACGATGTCGAGCCCGTAGGCGTGGGCGGCGAGCACGCAGGTGGCGAGCCAGCCGGTCATCGGCGCGCGGCCGGGCACCAGGCGCACCCGCGTCTCCTTGGCGAGATCGTTGGTGCCCATCACGAAGCCGCCGAGCCGCGTCTCGGTGTCGTTGGCGCAGGCGGCGAGCGCCTGGATGTTGAAGATCGACAGCGGCGTCTCGACCATGATCCAGATGCGGACCTTGCTGTCCGCGTGCATGTCGAGGAGGCGCTGGCCGATCATCTCCAGCGTGTCCGGGCTCGACACCTTCGGCACGAGAATCACGTCCGGCTTGGCCGGCACGACGGCGTCGAGGTCGTCGCTGAACCACGGCGTGTCGACGCCGTTGACGCGCACGAACACCTCGCGGCGGCCGAACCCGCCCGCCTTGACGGTCTCGGCGACCAGCTTGCGGGCCTCGCCCTTGGCGTCGGGCGCGACCGAATCCTCGAGGTCGAGGATCACGGCGTCGATCGGCAGGGTCTTGGCCTTCTCCATCGCACGGGGGTTGGAGCCCGGCATGTAGAGCACGCTGCGGCGCGGTCGGATCGTCATGATCTGTCTCCGGAAGTTTTGGGCTCGCGCCGGGGGTGCGGGGCGGAGCGGCGCCGCGACCCTAGAGCATTTTTTTCCGGTGTGGGAACCTCCCCCGATCAAGGAATCGTCGCGGTTCGGAGCGGGCCGCGCGGGCCGCCCTATGGGGAGAACGGGCGCTTATGGATGATCAATGGCTGGCCGGGGTCGACGGCTGCCCGGGCGGCTGGATCGCCGCTTTCGTCGCGCCGACTGGAGACACCGTGCGGGTGCGGGTCGAGCGGCGCTTCGCCGACATCGTCGCGGCGCCGGAAGCGCCGGCCGTGATCGCCGTCGACATGCCGATCGGGCTGCCCGACCGCGTCGGCCCCGGCGGTCGCGAGGCGGAGAGCGCCGTGCGGCCGTTGCTCGGGGCGCGACAGTCCTCGGTGTTCTCGGTGCCGTCGCGGGCGGCCATCCACGCGCCGGACTACGGCGCGGCCTGCGCGGCGGCGCTCGCCAGCTCCGACCCACCGCGAAAAGTGTCGCGGCAGCTGTTCATGCTGGCGCCGAAGATCCGCGAGGTCGACGCGCTGCTGGTCGCCGACCCGGCGCTGGCGGCGCGCGTCTTCGAGGTGCATCCCGAGGTGGCGTTCTGGCGGATGAACGGCGAGGCGTCGCTCGCCGAGCCCAAGAAGGTGAAGAGCCGGCCCTACGCGCCCGGCCTCGCGCTCCGCCGCGACCTGCTGATCGGCGCCGGCCTGCCGGCGGCCGTGGTGCACGCGCCGCCGCCGAAGGGGGCCGGACCGGACGATCTCCTCGATGCGCTCGCCTGCGCCGTCACGGCGCGGCGTCTTCGCACCGGCCTCGCGACGCCGTTCCCCGATCCGCCGCCGCGCGACCGCCACGGCCTGCGCATGGCGATCTGGGCGTGATCACGCCGGCGATGGCGCTGATTCAACCCTCATGGTGAGGAGCGCTCCGCAGGAGCGCGTCTCGAACCATGCGGCCGACGGCGACGTTCCGGGAGCCGTCCTCGCCCTTCGAGACGGCTGTTTCGCAGCCTCCTCAGGGTGAGGACGGGGAGGGGTCGTCTTCGCCGCCTCACATCATGCCGAGGGCGGCCTTGTAGGTCTCCAGGATCGCCTCGTGCTCGGCGCGCTCGTCCTTGTCCTGCTTGCGCAGGCGGATCACGGCGCGCAGCGCCTTGGTGTCGTAGCCGTTGCCCTTCGCCTCGGCGAACACGTCCTTGATGTCGTCGGCGATCGCCTTCTTCTCCTCCTCGAGCTTCTCGATACGCTCGACGAAGGCGCGGAGCTGGTCCTGGGCGAACCGCTCCGCGCGATTCTTGTCGGCACGGGCATCGGCGGCGGCGGCGGTTGCGGGCATGTCGGTCCTCGACGGAAAACGTGTTTCGGCTGATACGGGCCAATTCTGCCCGCCCGTCAAGGCGACGCGAGGGCAGGACGGCCGCGATCCACATCATCCACACGCCCGCACAAAAAAGCCGGCCGTGTGGGCGAAAAGCCTCGACCGTGGATCGTGGCGCGCTCAGCCGTGCGTGTGAGTCTTGGCGAAGGCGGCCTGCTGGGCGGGGCTCGCCCCGCGCTGGTAGGTCGCCTTCCAGGTCTCGTAGGGCATGCCGTAGACGGCCTCGCGGCTCTGGTCCTTGGAGAGCGGCACGCCGGTCGCATCCGCCGCGTCCTTGAGCCAGTTGGACAGGCAGTTGCGGCAGAAGCCGGCGAGATTCATGAGATCGATGTTCTGCACGTCGGTGCGGTCGCGCAGATGGGCGACCAGCCGGCGGAACACGGCGGCTTCGAGCGCGGTGCGGACCTCCGGATCGAGGGCGTCGAGGGAACCGGACAGGTCGGGACGGTCGGGGGTCTGGGTCATGATGGGTCTCCGCTGATCGGCAAGATAGGGTGGCCCGCGCGGGCCCGCCAGCCGCGCGCCGGTCGCATGCCGGTCGTGCCCGGTGCCAGCGTAGTTCTCCGGGATGCTTTCTTCCGGCGAGGCCTTATAAGGCGAACGCTCCGCGGCGTGCCGCGACGCTGCCGTGGCGCGCCGACAAAAACATCAGAGGTTGCAATGAGCGCGAGCCGCGATCTGCTGGTCAAGCTGTACGAGGCGGCCGTCGCGGCCGCGCATCCTTCGGTCTGCCTGCCCCCGGCACTGCCGGCTCCTCCGGAGCGTGGCCGGATCGTGGTGCTCGCCGCCGGCAAGGCCGCCGGCGCGACCGTCGAGGCCGTCGAGGCGCATTATCTCGACAAGCTGCGGCTGCCCAAGGACCGGCTGACCGGCATCGCGGTGACGCGCCACGGCCACGGCCGCAAGGGCCGGGTGATCGAGGTGGTCGAGGCCGGGCACCCGGTGCCCGATGCGGCCGGCCTCGCCGGCGCCGAGAAGACGCTGGCGCTCGCCGACGCGGCCGGACCGGACGATCTCGTCCTGGTGCTGGTCTCGGGCGGCGCCTCGGCCAACTGGATCGCGCCCGCCGAGGGCATCTCGCTCGCCGCCAAGCAGGCCGTCACCCGCCAGCTCCTGCGCTGCGGCGCAACGATCGGCGAGATCAACACGGTTCGCAAGCATCTCTCCCGGCTGAAGGGCGGCCGGCTCGCGGCGCGCGCCCATCCGGCCAGGGTGGTGACGCTATCCATTTCCGACGTGCCCGGCGACGACCCGAGCGTGATCGGCTCGGGCCCGACCGTGCCGGATCCGACGACGCTCGCCGACGCCCGCGCGATCGTCGCCCGCTACGGCCTCGACATCCCGGACGAGATCAAGGCCGCGCTGGAGAACCCGGCGAACGAGACGCCCAAGCCCGGCGATCCGGCCTTCGCGGATCTCGACTACCAGATCGTGGCACGGCCGCAGGACGCCTTCGAGCAGGTCGAGGCGGCGGTCCGGGCGTCCGGGCTCGACTGCCTGCTGCTCGGCGACCGGCTGGAGGGTGAGGCCCGCACCGTGGCGACCCAGCACGCCGCCATCGCCAAGGAGTTCGTCGCCCAGCACCGCCGCGCCGTGATCCTCTCGGGCGGCGAGCTGACCGTGACGTTGCGTGGCAAGGGCCGCGGCGGGCCGAACCAGGAATACGTGCTGGCGCTCGCGGCCGCCCTCGACGGCCTGTCCGGCGTGGCGGCGCTCGCCGCCGACACCGACGGCATCGACGGCGGCGGCGGCAAGGCGGACGATCCGGCCGGTGCCTTCGTCGACGAGACGACGCTGGCACGGGCTCGCGGCCTCGGCCTCGATCCCGCCGCGTTTCTTGCCGACAACGATTCCACCGGCTTCTTCGAGCGGCTCGGCGACCTGTTGCGGCCCGGGCCGACCTGCACCAACATCAACGATTTCCGGGCTATTCTGGTCGACCGGTGATCGGCCCGGCAGGGACGACACCGACCGGAATGGAACAGCGCGAGGATCTTCCCACCGTCGCCCGCCGGGCGCTCCTGACCGGGGCGCGGCGGGCCGCGGCCGTTTGCGTTGCGATCGGCGCGGCCGGCGTGCTCCTCGTCGGCGCGGGCAGCCCCGCCCGGGCGGATTTCCGGATGTGCAACAACACGGCCGGGCGCGTCGGGGTCGCGGTCGGCTACAAGGACGGCGACGGCTGGGCGACCGAGGGCTGGTGGAACCTGCCGGCCCGCACCTGCGAGACGCTGCTCCGTGGCACGCTGGTTGCACGATACTATTACATCTATGCCGTAGATTACGACCGGGGCGGCGAGTGGTCCGGTCAGGCCTTCATGTGCACGCGTGACAAGGAGTTCACGATTCGCGGGACAGAAGACTGTCTGGCGCGCGGCTACGACCGGACCGGCTTTTTCGAGGTCGACACCGGCGAACAACAGACCTGGACCGTGCAACTGACCGATTCCAACGAGCAATCCTCGCAGCGGCCGGCCGGGGCTCCGCCCCCGCCTCCCGGCTCGCCCTCCTTCATGGCGGTGCCGCCCGCGCAAGGGCGTCCGCCGAGCCCACAGCCTTTCCCCGGAAGCCCCCCTCGATGAGACGCCAGCGGCGCGTGAAGATCGTCGCCACCCTCGGACCCGCCAGCGCCGACCAGGCGGCGATCGCCCGCCTGTTCCAGGCGGGGGCGGACGTGTTCCGCATCAACATGAGCCACACCACGCCGGAGCGGCTGCGCGAGATGGTGCGCATGATCCGCAGCGTGGAGGAGGAGCTCGCCCGGCCGGTGGGCATCCTCGCCGACCTGCAGGGCCCCAAGCTGCGCATCGGCACCTTCGCGACCGACGCTGTGATGCTCGACCGCGGCGCGACCTTCGTGCTCGACGCCGACCCGACCCCGGGCACGGCCGAGCGCGTCCACGTTCCGCATCCGGAGGTGCTGTCGGCGCTCGAGCCCGGCCACAGCCTGCTGCTCGACGACGGCAAGCTGCGTCTCAGCGTGGTCGAGGCGACGCCGAGCCGGGTCGTCACCCGGGTCGAGGTCGGCGGCAAGCTGTCGGCCCGCAAGGGACTGAGCCTGCCCGACACGACGATTCCGCTGCCGGCCCTGACCGAGAAGGACCATCGCGACCTGGAAGCGGCGCTCGACGCCGGCGCGGACTGGATCGCCATGTCGTTCGTCCAGCGCGCCCAGGATCTCGCCGCCGCGCGAAAAATCACCCGCGGCCGGGCCGGGCTGCTCGCCAAGATCGAGAAGCCGCAGGCGGTGCGGGATCTCGCCGACATTCTGGACGCCGCCGACGCCCTGATGGTGGCGCGCGGCGATCTCGGCGTCGAGATGCCGCTGGAGAAGGTGCCGGGCATCCAGAAGCAGATCACCCGCGAGGCGCGGCGCGCCGGCAAGCCCGTCGTGGTCGCGACCCAGATGCTCGAATCGATGATCTCGAGCCCGGTGCCGACCCGCGCCGAGGTGTCGGACGTGGCGACCGCGATCTTCGAGGGGGCCGACGCCGTGATGCTGTCGGCCGAGTCGGCCTCCGGCCAGTACCCGGTCGAGGCGGTCGCGACGATGAACCGGATCGCCGAGGAGGTCGACCACGACCCGACCTACGAGACCGTGATCCAGGGCCTGCGGGCGCCGCCCGAGCGCACCGGCGCCGACGCCATCGCGGCCGCGGCCCGCCAGATGGCCGAGACGCTCGATCTCTCGGCCGTCGTCTCGTGGACCTCGTCGGGGGCGACCGCCTTCCGGGTGGCGCGCGAGCGGCCGAGCGTGCCGGTGGTGTCGATCTCGCCGAACCTCGCGACCGGCCGCAAGCTGGCGCTGGTGTGGGGCGTGCACGCCGTGGTCGACGCCGACGCCCGCGATCCCGACGACATGGTCGAGCGCGCCTGCCGCACCGCCTACGCCCAGGGCTTCGCCCGCGCCGGCGACCGCATCATCATCGTCGCCGGCATGCCGCTCGGCATGCCGGGCGCCACCAACATGGTGCGCATCGCCTATGTGAGCCCGAAGGCGGCCGAGTAGGCGGCTTTCCCTAAGACCGTCATCCTGAGGTGCCCGGCAACGCCGGGCCTCGAAGGATGCGGCCCCGACCCGGCCGTCGCCCTTCGAGGCTCGCCTCCGGCGAGCACCTCAGGGTGACGGAGAAAGGTTGGCTGGTCGGGCGAGCCGCCTCAGATCGGTCGGCCCTCGACCTTCTCGCCGAGGCTGCGGACTTTGTCGGCCATGCCCTTGAGGTGCGGGTTGACCTCGAGCGCCTTGCGATAGGCGCCGAGCGCGTTCTTCTCGTCGCCGATCTCCTGCATGATGGTGCCGAGCCCGGCCAGCGCGCCGAAATGGCGCGGCTCGCGGCGCAGCACCTGGCGCAGGTCGGCGAGCGCGCCGGCGTAGTCCTTCTTCAGGAAGAAGACGGTGGCGCGGCGGTTCCAGCCTTCGACATAGTCGGGCTTGATCTCGACGATCGCGTCGAGGAGCCGGATCGCCAGCCCGTGGTCGTCCTTGTCGATCGCCGCCTTGGTGCGGGCCATCAGCAGGTTGACGGTGTCGCTGCCGGAGGCGAGCCAGACCGCCCAGATGCGGTTCTCGACCGCCTTGGCCGTGGTCTCGTCGGGGGCGACCTTGAGGGCGCCGAACAAGGTGTCGAGGTTGCGGGTCGGATCGCCCTGCGGCGCCTTCGGCACCTTGGCGGGCGGCTCCACCCAGTCGGGCTCGGTGCCGGGCGTGGCGCCGGGCGGCGTCGCTTGCGCCACGGCGGGCGCCAGAGCCGCGGAGAACGCCAAAAGGCCGCCGGCGGCACAGGCCGCGGCGACCGATCGAAGGGCGGGATAGCGTCTGAAGACCGGCCGTCGACTGCTCATCCGGGCAGTCTAGGGCGCCCGGCGCGCGCCCGGCAAGGGCGCGGCCCGGCCGGCCCGATCACGGCCGCGCGAGACGGCCGCCGGACCGGCGTCGCAGCACCTCAGCCCTGGCGGGCCTTGAAGCGGCGCTGGGTCTTGTTGATGATGTAGACGCGGCCCTTGCGGCGGACCAGGCGGTTGTCCCGGTGGCGCCCGCGCAGCGACTTGAGCGAGTTGCGGATCTTCATGGCTCGTCCTCGGCACGCCGTGGGTCGAGGCCACGGGTGAATGGGCAAAACGATCCTCACGCGGCCGGGCTTTTTCGCCCGGCGGGCGGGGATCGGGTGAAGGCTCGAGCGCTGCGGCACGGCCCGGGGCCGGTCGTCGCCCGTCGGGGGCGGAAAATAGGGAGGACGGCCGCGCGGGTCAAGCCGCGAGAACGCCGGCCGGACACCCGCCCGGCATCCCGTCTCCCACGGCCCTCATAGCGCGCTCACGCCGCCGTCACGGCGGCCAGGAAGCCGTCGACCTCCTGACGCAGCCGGCCCGAGCGGGCCGAGAGCGCGCCGGCGGCGCCGAGCACGTCGGCGGCCGCCCGGCCGACCGCGCCGGACGCCTCGGTCACCCCGCCGATGGTCGCGGCGACGTGGTTCGTGCCGGTCGCCGCCTCCTGGACGTTGCGGGCGATCTCGCGGGTCGCCGCGCCCTGCTCCTCCACGGCCGAGGCGATGCCGGCCGTGATCTCGTCGATGCTGGTGATGGTCGTCCGGATTCCTTCGAGCGCCGCGACCGCCTCGCCGGTGGCGTTCTGGATCTGCTGCACCTGGGCGGCGACCTCCTCGGAGGCCTTGGCGGTCTGGGTGGCGAGGCTCTTCACCTCGGTCGCCACCACGGCGAAGCCCTTGCCGGCCTCGCCGGCCCGCGCCGCCTCGATGGTGGCGTTGAGGGCCAGCAGATTGGTCTGGCCCGCGATGGTCTGGATCAGGGCGACGACGTCGCCGATCTTGCGGGCGTCCTCGGCGAGGCTGCGCATGACCGCGTCGGTGCGGGTCGCATCCCCGACCGCCCGCCGGGCGACCGCGGCCGACTGCGCCACCTGGCGGCCGATCTCCTGGCTCGACGACGACAGCTCCTCGGTCGCCGCGGCGACCGAGCGGACATTGGCCGAGGTCTGGTCGGTGGCGGCCGCGACCGTCCCGGCGAGCGACCCGGAGGTCTCGGCCGACTGGGTCATGGTGCGGGCACGCGCCTCCATGTCGACGGCGCCGCGCGACACCTCGGCGATCAGGCTGCCGACCGTCGCCTCGAAACGGCCGGCGAGCGCCGCCATGGCGCTGCGCTTGTCCTCGGCGGCGCGGCGGGTCGCCGCCTCCTGCTCGGCCTCCAGCCGCGCCTTGGCGGCGGCGTTGTCCTTGAACACCTGCATGGCGCGGCCCATGGCGCCGAGCTCGTCGCGGCGCTCGGCCTCGGGGAACGACACCCCGAGATCGCCGGCCGCGAGGGCGCGCGTCTTGGCGCCGAGCGCCTGGATGGCGCGGGCGAGGTTGCGGCCGACGACCGCGATCATCACCAGCGCCGGCAGCGCGACGACGGCGAGGACGGCGGCGAGCTTGAAGGCCATCGCGGTGAAGTCGGTCCACAGGTCGTCGGTGTAGACGCCGGTACCGACGAAGATCTTCCACGGCGCAAACGCCTTCACATAGGTTAGCTTGGGCACCGGGGGCGAATCCTTGTCGCGCGCCCACATGTATTCGATGGTGCCGGCGCCCGGCCCGGTCGCCACCTTGACGAACTCGCGCACGATGTGGACGCCGTTCGGATCCTTGAGGTCGCTCAGATCCTTGCCGATCAGCGCCGGGGCCAGCGGATGGGCGAAGCCGACATGATCGAAGCCGTGGGCGAACAGATACTCGTTGCCGGCGTAGCGCAGGCCGTGCAGGGCGTCGCGGAAGCGCGCCATCGCCTCCTCGCGGGTCAGCTTGCCGGCCCGCTCGTCCGCCTCGAACTTGGCGGCCAGCGTGTGGCCGACCTCGACGATCTGCTTGAGCGCGGCGACCCGGTCCTGGTGCATGCGGCTGTAGGTGAACCACAGCCCAGCCCCGGCGACGGTCGCGCAGGCGAGCCCGGCCAGCACGACCAGGGCCCACACCTTGACCTTGATGGAATGAAGTACCCCCGACATGGCGCCGCATCCTCGTGCCAGCTTTCCGGGGGTTCGTCGGTTGCGCGCCTATTCCTCTAATGGGGGATTAATACGGCTATGGCCGGGTCGGCTCGGCCGCCCGGCGCAGCGTACAGCCCCTTGTGCGCGAGCGCGTCGCAGCCCCGCCGCGATCGCGCGGGGGCGGTGTCGCCCGGCTCAGCGCTTCTTCTGCCGGCGCTCCGGCATCTGGTGGACACCGATCTCGGCCTTGTGGTGAAAGCTGCGCTGGCCGCAGCGGCTGCAGCGCACCGAGAACTCGTCGATGATCGTCTCGAAGCGCTGCACCATGTTGGCGGTGCCGCATTTCGGGCAGGCGACGACGGCGCGCGCCCAGGTACCCTTGGTCGCTGCCTTGCGGCCCGGCGACGGCTGGCTCGTCGAACTGAAAAACATGCGGTCTCGTCCTCCGGCCCCCCGGCCCGAGGACGGTAGTTCCACACCAGGATCGACAGCCCGTAAAGTTCGATCGTTCGGATAAGTAAACGGTTGATCACGCCGCGCGGCGCAATCGCCGGGAGCGCTCTTCGCGTCAGCCCGGCGGCACCGGGACGCGGCGGCCGCGGGCATCGATCGGCCAGACGTCGACCAGCCGGTCGCCGCGCACGCAGTGATACGCGTCGTGGAGCGCGACGGTCGGGTCGCAATGCGGCACCGTGCATTCGATCACGGTCCCGAGCGGCGGGGGCGCGACCCCCGCCGGCAGGACGAGGCGGCCGTGCTCGTCGCCCGCGAAGGCGTAGGCCGCGCCGGCGAGCGGGCCGGCCACGACGGTCGGCAGCGGACCGTTGAGCGCGAACGCCTTGGTGCCGCCGTCGGTCGTCACCTGGCCGGGCGCGTTGGCGCTGGTCACCGCGACGGCGACGAACAGGGCCGGCCGGAACGGCCACGACGCGCCGGGCGCGTGCTCGACGGCGCCGTACTCGGCATCCATCACCACGTAGGAGCCGACCTGCAGCTCGGTGAACGGACCTTCCGAATCGATCGCGTGCGTGCCGGTGCCGACGCCGGTGACGATCGCCGGCGCGAGGCCCTCGGCGCGCAGCTCGGCGACCAGCGCGGCCACCCGGGCCTGCGCCGCGCGGGCGAGCGCCTCGCGCTCGGCCCGGGTCGCGACGTGCTGGAGATGGCCCGCATAGGCCTGCACGCCGCGAAACCGCAGCGCCTTCCACGAGGCGATCTCGCGGGCGAGCCGGATGCCTTCGGCGACGCCGGCGACGCCGGTGCGGCGCTGGCCGAGATCGAGGTCGACCAGCACGCCGAGCGTTTTTCCGCGTGCGCCGGCGGCGGCGTCGAGAGCCGCGACGTTGCCGGCGTCGTCGGCCACCACCATCACGTCGTCGGTGCGGTCGAGCAGGTCCATCAGCCGCGCGATCTTACCCGCCGTGACCAGCGGCGACGTGATCAGCACGCCGGGCAGGCCGGCCGCGACCATCACCTCGGCCTCGTCGAGGGTGGCGCAGCAGATGCCGATCGCGCCGGCCGCGATCTGCCGCTTGGCGAGCGCCGTCGACTTATGGGTCTTGGCGTGCGGCCGCAGCGCCACGCCGGCGGCGCGGGCGATCTCCGCCATCGCGGCGAGATTGAGCTCGACCGCATCGAGATCGAGCACCAAAGCGGGCGTATCGATTCTCTCACGCGATCCGGGGACGCCGAACAGGGGGCCGGAGCGCGCGCCGGTCGGCGGGTCGGCGAGGTCGATGGTCATGGGCGGGCTCCCGGGCGGCGAGGCGCCATCAAAGCCGCGATCGGCCGCACCGGCAAGCGCGATGCGGCGTGGCCGGGGCGGTACTTCGCTGTTGGAGCGCGGCCCGAACCGCGGCACAATACGGAGGGCACGGTAAAGCGCCGTCGCGTGTCGCCCCGTAAGAGAGCGGTAATTCCGCTTTGCTAGACGGTCATGGCCGAGGAGGACTTCCCATGCGCCTGTCGCCGCTCGCATTCGCCCTGATCGCCGCCGCTCTCGTTCTGCCCGCGATGGAGCGCCCGGCGCTCGCCTCCGACCAGGTGCCGACCTTCGACGTGCGGCCGAGCTGCCGCGGCGGCTCCGACACCGAGGCGGCGCTCAAGAGCTGCCTGCAGTCCGAGGCGGACGCCCGCAAGCAGCTCGTCGCCGACTGGAGCAAGTGGACGCCGAAGCAGCGCCAGGGCTGCATCGCCGAGGCCGGGACCGAGCAGCCGAGCTATGTCGAGCTCCTCACCTGCCTGCAGATCGACAAGGAAGTGACGACCCTGCCGAACCAGAAGATCGATCTCGGCCCGCTGCGCAAGATCGACTGATCCGCCCGGCGGGCGCCGGTTGCGCGACGCGGCCCCACGACGCCACCCGCGCGGCACGAGCCGCGACGGTCGCACACCGGCCATGCCACCCGCCTTTTTAGCCATTGGGTTACCTCGGTAAGAGATGATCCGCTCCCATGACGTGTCATGGGAGCGTGGAATGACGTCGCGGTCGGTCGGAACACTTCTCACATCGGTGCTGGTGCTGCTCGCCGGCGGCGTGCTGATCTCGACCGGCCTGCGCATGGTCGAGGCGGTCGGGCAGTTCCGGGCGAGCAGCGAGGCGCAGACGCTCGCCGCCGCCGACAAGACGATCTTCGAGGCGATCCGGGACATCCGCGGCCAGCGCGGCACCGCCATGACGGCGCTCATCGCGGAGGACGACCCGACGCCGAAGCTCGATGCGCTGCAACGGACCGCCACCGCCCGCTACGAGGCGACTCGCGCGGCCCTCGCAGCCGTCGATGTGCCGGGTCGGGACGACCTCGACCAGGCGATCGCCCGCGAGTGGGGCGTCGCCGAGTCGCATTACCCGCTCCTGCTCGCCGAGGCCAAGCGGCCGCGCAAGGAGCGCGATCTCAAGCGGATCGCGGCCTGGCAGAACTCGCGCGGCATCTTCGAGCAGCTAAACAACGCCTCCAGCGTGGTGTCGAACCGCGCCCGCATGAGCCACCCGCTGATCGGCGAGATGGTCCAGGTGCGCCGGCTCGCCTGGCAAGCCCGGGACCGCTACGGCCTGCAATGCTCGCTGCTGCGCGCCAATGTCAACTCCGGCCAGGCGGCCAGCGAAGCCCAGAAGGTCACGCACGGGCAGCATCGCGCCGTCCTCGCGTCGAGCCTCGCCGGCATCGACGAGCTGCTCGCCCGGCCGGGCGCACCGGCCGCCGTCGCGGCGTCGTTCCGCACCGCGCACGGCCAGATCGACGCCGCCAACGCCAAGATCGACCAGGTCACGTCGCGGCTGGGCACCGGCACGGCCCCGCTGATGCCGCCGGCCGAGTGGACGGCCGCCTGCCAGGCACCGTTCGACGCGATCGTCGCGGTGGCGATCCAGGCGCTCGACGAGGCGATCGCCCAGGGCAATCGCGACCGGGCCGCGGCCCTCACCAACCTGGTGGTCCAGTCGGTCGCCTTCGCGGCGGCGCTCGCCGTCGCGCTGTTCGGCTGGATCGTGGTGCGCCGCCGCTTCGCCGCGCCGGTGCGCTCGCTGCTCGGCTCGATCGAGCGGCTGCGCGCCCGTGACTACGCGACGCCGGTGCCGCCGCCCGCCCATCAGGACGAGTTCGGCGCCATGGCGGTGGCGCTGGAGAACCTGCGCGAGAGTGCCGCGACGGCCGAGCGGCTCTCGGCGGAGCACGAGGCCGCGCAGCAGAGCCAGCTCGCGCGCGCCGGCACGGTCGACGCCGCCTGCGAGAGCTTCGACAGCACCGCGAAGGCCGTGATCGACAGCCTCGGCCGCTCCGCCGGCGAGCTGCGCTCGACCGCCGCGGCGATGCGCACCATCGCGGGCCGGTCGAGCGAGGAGGCCGCCGCCGTCGCGGCCGCCGCCGACCAGGCGACCATGAACGTCCAGGCGGTCGCCGCGGCGACCGAGGAGTTGTCGCATTCGGTGAGCGAGATCTCGCGCCAGGTGCAGGCGAGCGCGTCCGGCGCCCGCGAGGCGGTGGTTCAGGCCGAGCGCACCAACGCGACCGTCGACGCGCTCGCCACGTCGGCCAAGCACATCGGCGCCGTGGTCGAGCTGATCACCCAGATCGCCGGCCAGACGAACCTGCTGGCCCTCAACGCGACGATCGAGGCGGCGCGCGCCGGCGAGGCCGGCAAGGGCTTCGCCGTGGTCGCCCAGGAGGTCAAGCGGCTCGCCGGCCAGACCGCCCAGGCGACCGACGACATCGCCCGGCAGGTGGCCGACATCCAGTCGGCGACCGAGACGGCGGTCGGCGAGATCCGCTCGATCGCCCACACGATCGGCGGCATCGACGAGAAGATGGCGGCGATCGCGGCCGCCGTGGAAGAGCAGGGCGCCGCCGCGCAGGAGATCTCGCGCAACGTCCAGCAGGCCTCGAACGGCACCCAGGCCGTCACCCGCACCATCGGCAACGTCGCGGCGCTGAGCCGCGAGACCGGCACGGCGAGCAATGCGGTGCTGGAGTCGGTCGAGACCATGGCCTCGAACGCCGACCATCTGAGCGGCGACGTCGAGAGCTTCCTGCGCCGCGTCCGCGCTGGCTGAAACGAGGCGATCTGGGGCCGCCGGGAGGCGGCGGTCCAGGCCACGGCCCCGGTCGCCGCCGACCGGAGCCCGTGCATCGGCGGACCGCTAGACCACCAGCAGCCGGTCGGTATTGGAAAAATCCGACAGGAGCTCGCAGCCGGTCTCGGTGACCAGCACCATGTCCTTGTTCTGCATGCCGAAGCCGAAGCCGGTCTCGTAGATCAAGGGCTCGATGCCGAGCACCATGCCGGCCTCCAGCGGCTGGTCGGCGGTCGGCCCGAGATACGGGTCCTCGTGCAGATGCAGGCCGATGCCGTGGCCGATGAAGGAGATGCGCGGCAGCTTCAGCTCTTCCGTCATCGTGAGGTAGCGCTCGTAGATGGCCCGGGTCGACGCGCCGGGCCGGATCTCGTCGAGCAGCATGTGCTTGCAGGACGTGAGATTGGCCCAGATGCGTTCGGCCTCGGCCGGCGCCTTGCCGATCGCCGCCGTGCGGCAGACGCCGGCGTGATAGCCGTCGATCATCGGGAAGATCTCGACCCGGCAGACGTCGCCGGTCTTCAGCACCCGCTCGGTCGGGCCGACATTCGGGAACACGCTGCGCTCTCCGGTGGCGACGATCATCAGCTTGAAGTACTCGGCGCCCTGCTCGTAGACGCCGCGGGTGAGGCCGGCGGCCAGATCCATCTCGGTCTTGCCGGCCGCGACGGCGTGATACGACTCGGTGATGGCGCGGTCGGCGATGCGCGAGAGCTTTCGCAAGATCTGGATCTCGCCCGGCGTCTTGAGCTGGCGCAGCCGCGCCAGCATCGCCTGGGCCGGCGCGAAGGTCGCGCGCGGCAGGCGCGCGGCGAGATCCGCGTAGTCGGCGGCCGGCAGGTAGTCGAGCTCGAGCCCGATGCGGGCGTTCGCGAGGCCGTGCTTCTCGAGCGCCGCGGCCAGCACCGCCATGGCGTCGAAGGAGAACTCCTTCCACACCGCGATCTCGGTGCCGGGCGCCTTCGCCCGGATCGTGCTCGCCTCCATGTCGACGACGACGAGCGAGACGGCGCCGTCCGCCGTGACGATCGCCATGGCGTGCCGCCAGCGCATCAGCGGCTGGGTCGGCGACACGAAGCCGGTGACATAGGCGAAGTTCTCCGGCGAGCACGAGCAGATGGCGTCGAGGCCGGCCGCCTTCATGGCGGCGACCTCGCGGGCGATCACGTCCTGGCGCATCGAGGATCCTGGCTGGGGGCGAGTTTGTATACAGGGCGAGACGGAGATCGGAGAGGATCAGATGTCGGACCGTGAAGCAAGTCTCAGGCCGGCGATCCGACGTCGAGCAGGCCGAGCTCGCGCAGAATGCTCTCGGCCTCGCCGATCGCGTGATTGCCGGCCGGCACGCCGCAATACAGGGTCGACTGCAGGATGATCTCCTTGATCTCCTCGACCGTCAGGCCGCCGGCGAGCCCGGCCCGCACGTGCAGCTTGAACTCCTCCCAGCGGCCGAGCGCGATCATGGTGGCGAGCACCATGCAGCGCCGCGTCTTCTGGTCGAGCCCCGGCCGGGTCCAGATCTCGCCCCACACGATGCGGGTGATCATCTCTTGGAACTCGGTGTTGAAGCCGTTGCGCTTGGCGATCGAGCGATCCACCCAGGCATCGCCCAGCACGGATCGGCGCGCGGCCATGCCCTTCTCGTAGCGGTCGTCGGCGGTCATTGTGATGCCCTCCCGTCATGGCCGGGCTCGTCCGGGCCATCCACGTTTTATTTGACGGCAGGCCTACAAGACGTGGATGCCCGCGACAAGCGCGCAAGGCGGACGACGGCGGGTCGCCGCTTTCATTCATCCGGGAACAGGATCGATGTATAGTCGCGCGCCCCGTGCAGAACGTGGAGCACCTGAACCTCGTCATCTTCGATGCGATAGAAGATCAGGTAGTTCCCATGTGTCCGACGCCGAATGCCGCGGTCCTCCCAGTGGGGGATCAACGGAAAGGCGCGTGGACTGGAGGCGAGCTGGCGACAGCGATCATACAGCTCGGCCACGAAGGATTCGGCCCGTTCCGGATTGTCGCCCGCGATGGCGCGGCCGATCTCGACGAGATCGGCCAACGCCGCCGCGGTGACGACGACCTTCATGGGTCGAACGACTTGTCCGGCAGGCCGAGCGCGGTGCGCAGCTGCGCGAACGCTTCATCGAGCGGCACGGTCCGCCCCGCATCGGCATCGGCGATCCCGCGGCTCAGGGCCGCTTCCAGGGCCCGAAGCTTCGCAGCCCGGTCGCGCTCCTTCAGATACCGTTCGCGGACGAGCTCCCGGATGTACTCGCTGCTCGACGCAAAGGCGCCACGCCTGACCTCGTCGCGGACGAACTGCTCCAGCTCGGCCGTCAGGGTGAGGGTCATCTGTCCGGCAGGCTTCATTGCGATCTCCCGGCGCGAGTGAGCACCAGTGCAATATAGTGTATCACACTGCGCCCGCCAGCACTGCCGCCGAAACGCCTACTCCGCCGCGACCTGCCCGGCCGCGACGCCGCGCGGCTTGACCACCACCTTGATGGCG
Organism: Rhodoplanes elegans; assembly: GCF_016653355.1. Taxonomy (GTDB): domain Bacteria; phylum Pseudomonadota; class Alphaproteobacteria; order Rhizobiales; family Xanthobacteraceae; genus Rhodoplanes; species Rhodoplanes elegans. Next base: position 44,786 of record NZ_NHSK01000168.1, read on the forward strand.
CCGTCGCGCTTCTCCTTGGCGTAGAGGAGCGCCGTCGGCAGGTCGTCGAGCGCGAAGGTGTGTGTTAGCAGCGGGCGGGCGTCGAACTTCTTGTCGCGCATGAGGGCGCAGGCGCGGTGGACGGCGCGCTTGCCCTCGCCCCTGATGCCGAACAAAGCGATGTTGTCGCGCACCAACCGGCCGACATCGACGTTCGTCGCTTCGGCCGGGAAGGCGGCGAGGCAGACCCGTCCGCCGCGGCTCGCCATCGCGATCGCCTGGCCGATGGCGACCGGGGCGCCCGAGCACTCGACCACGTAGTCGGCCCCGTGCGGCCCGACGATCGCCTTCACGGCGGCGACCGCATCCACATCGCGCCCCTCGGCGCCGCGCACGTCGATCGCGTGGTCGGCGCCGAGGCCGGCCGCGATGGCGAGGCGCTGCGGCGACAGGCCCGTCACCACCACGGGCGAGGCGCCGAGCGCCTTGCCGACCGCGGCGACGAACAGGCCGATCGGCCCCTCGCCGATGACGACCAGACTCTCGCCCGCCACCAGCCCACCGATCTCGGTGAGCGCGTACATGGCCGTGCCGGCCGTGACGACGAGGGTGCCGAGCTCGTCGGAGATGTCGTCCGAGAGCCTCGCCATCGTGTTAACGTGGTTGACCTGGTACTCGCAGAAGCCGCCGTCGGTCGTGAAGCCGTTGGCGCGATGGCCCTTGGCCCGGTTCCCGTAGTTCAGGCAGGCCGTGTAGAGGCCGGCCCGGCAGCGCCGGCACTGGCCGCAGCCGGCATGGATCTCGACCGCAACGCGGTCGCCAATGGAGAACTCGTCCACGGCCGGCCCGAGCGCCACCACGGTGCCCATGTATTCGTGGCCGGGCGTCCACTCCTTGTGGAAAGGCGGCCCGCCGTCGACGATCGCCGGCCAGCCGTACCAGATGTTGTCGATGTCGCTCGGACAGATGGCGACCGCGTCGATGCGCAGCAGCACCTCGGCGCGGCCCGGCACCGGGACCGGCTTCTCGGTGCGGCGCAGCTCGCCCGGGCCATCGAGCACCCATGCCGTCATCCGCGGCGGGATCGGGAACGCCGCGCTGGTGGTCACGCCGTCCGGGGTCGTCATCGGGGCCTCTCCTGAACCGAGGGCTTTGCACAGTTGCTCCGTCGTCCCGGGGCGGCGCGCAAGCGCCGAGCCCGGGACCCATACCCCTGTCTGCCGTGAGCCACTATCGCCGGGCGTATGGATCCCGGGCTCGCAGACCTGCGGTCCGCGCCCCGGGATGACGAATTCTGCAAAGCGCTCGAAACGTCACGGCGCCGAATGCTAACCCGAGCCGCCGCGTCGGCGCGATCCGCGCCGCCGCCCGGGCAGGGCTGCGGCCGGAGCGGAGCCGGCGATCGGCGCACGACCAGCACACCGGCTGCTTTTCCGGCCCGATTCGGCGTGGCATGGTCCGCCGATGCCGAGCGCCACCGCCCCGAGTCTGCCGATCGACGGACGCCAGTCGGCGACCGCGCTGGCGGTCGCGCGCGGCACCCAGCGCCTGCTCCTGTCGATGGGCTTCGCCTGCGTATGCGAGCTGCCGCTCGCCTCCGGCCGCCGTGCCGACCTCGTGGCGCTCGGCGGCGAGGGCACGGTGTGGATCGTCGAGATCAAGTCGTCGGTCGAGGATTTTCGGGCCGACCACAAGTGGCCGGACTACCGGCTGCACTGCGACCGGCTGTTCTTCGCCACCGCCCCGCACGTGCCGTCCGCGATCTTTCCCGCGGACGCCGGCCTGATCGTCGCCGACGGCTTCGGGGCGGAGCTGCTGCGCGACGCGCCCGAGCACCGGCTGCACGCCGCGACCCGCAAGCACATGACGCTCGCCTTCGCCCGTGCCGCGGCGCTGCGCCTACAGTCGCTCGCCGACCCGCACGGCCGCTTCGGCGACGGGTGACGCGACTGCCGCGAACGTGACGGCCGGCTCGCGACACAATGGATGGGGATCCCGGCGGGATCGGGTATCATGTTAAGGAGCGGCCCCGTCGGGCCGGCGAGGCAGCATGGACATGCGCAACTTCTCCTCCGAGCCGTCGCCGCCGCAGCCGTGGGGCGCTCCGCCCTCTCCGGAGCCGGGGCCGGAGAGCGTGCAGGCGCCAGCCGGCCCGACGACCGCGAGCTCCGGGCAGGTGACCTTCACGGGGCTGCGCGGCGACTTCTTCAGCCTGGTGGTCGCCGGCGGGCTCCTGCAGCTCGTCACGGTCGGCTTCTACCGGTTCTGGCTGGTCACCGACATCCGCCGCCATCTGTGGCGCCACACCCGCATCGGCGCCGACGCCCTTGAATACACCGGCACGGCGCGCGAGCTCTTGATCGGCTTCCTGGTGGCGCTCGCCATCCTGGCGCCCGTCTACGTGCTGTACTTCCTGGCCGGCCTCGTCGCCGAGGAGTACGCGGCTTTCGCCAGCGTGCCGCTGGTGCTGGTGCTCTACGTGTTCGGCCACTACGCGACCTACCGAGCGCGGCGCTATCGCATGACCCGCACCTCGCTGCGCGGCCTGCGCTTCTGGATGACCGGCTCGGCCTTCGCCTATGCGGGCCGGGCCGCCTGGTGGGACTTTCTCACCGTGATCACGCTCGGCCTCGCCTATCCCTGGCGGGCCGCCGCGCTCGAGCGCTACCGCATGCGCAACACCCGCTACGGCACGCTCGAGGGTGGCTTCGTCGGCACCGGCTGGCGGCTGTTCGTCCGCGGCGCCTGGATGTGGGTGCTGGCCATGGTGGTGCTCGCCGGGATGATCGCGGCGGCGGCCGGCATGGCGAGCGCCGGCGCGCTCGCGTCCCTCGCTGGCGACAAGGACGAGGTGGAGACCATCCTCGGCCTCGTCTCGCTCGGCGTCGTGCTGCTCGTGGTCCTGCTGCTGCCGCTGTGGCCGATCTTCCGGGCGACCGAGCTGCGCTGGCGCATCGAGGGCACGCGATTCGGCCCCGTCTCGCTGCACTCGTCCCTCAGGCGCCGCACCGTGCTGGGCTGCTACGCCGCCGCGCTCGGCGTGTCGATGCTGGTCGGCTCCGCCGGCAGCGTCCTGTTCGGCACCGCCACGATGGTGATGAAGAACCCGTTCGAGCACATCGAGACGGCCGGCCTCGGCGGGCAGATCGGCGCCTTCGCCGTGATCGCCGTGATCTATCTCCTGATGCTGTTCGGCTTCGGCGTGGTGAAGCGCGTCTTCGTCGACCGCGGCGTCTGGGCGGCCGTGGCCGCGACCACCACGGTGGTCGGGGTCGAGGCGCTCGACCATGTCGCGGCGGCCGGCGAGGCGGCGGGCAGCCTCGGCGAGGGCCTCGCCGACGCGCTCGACGTCGGCGCGATCTGACCGCCGTGAGCGCGCCGGCGCACGGACACGCCGTCTGGTGGGACGGCGTCACGGCGCGCCGGCGCGACGTGACGCTGCGGCTCGATCCCGACGCACTGGCGATCCTGGAGAACGGCGCCGAGACGGCGCGCTGGCCGTGGCCCGATCTGCGCCGCCGCGATGCGGGCCCGGACGTCACCCGGGTCGGCTGCGTCTCGGCCGAAGGTCTCGCGCGGCTGGACGTAGCGGACCCCGGCCTCGCCGCCGCGATCGTCGCCCGCGCGCCCGCCTTCGAGACGGCGACCGGCGGCGGCCGGCGGTTCCGGACGAAGGTCGTGATCGGCTCGCTCGCCGTCGCCGTGTCGCTCGTCCTCACGACGCTCTATCTGCTGCCGCTGGTCGCCGAGCGGCTGGTGCCGTTCGTCCCGGTGTCGTGGGAGGAGCGGCTCGGCGGCATCGCCGACAAGCAGGTGAAATCGATCTTCAGCGCCGAGACCTGTGACGCCCCGGCCGGCCGGGCGGCGCTCGATGTGCTGACCGCGAAGCTCGTCGGCGCCGCCGACGTCGGGACCGGGCAGGCCGGCGAGGGCGTGCGCATCGCCGTGCTGCGCTCCGCCACCAAGAACGCCATCGCGCTGCCGGGCGGCCGCATCTACCTGTTCGACGGGCTGTTGCAGATGGCCCGCAGCCCCGATGAGATCGCCGGCGTGCTGGCCCACGAGATCGGCCACGCCAAGGCGCGCGACGGCTTGCGCAGCCTGATCCAGGCGGGCGGCTCGTCGTTCCTGCTCGGGCTCCTGTTCGGCGACGTCACCGGCTCGTCGACCGTGGTGTTCGCGGCGCGCCTGATGGTCGACGGCTCGCATTCGCGCGAGGCGGAGCGCGCGGCCGACCGCGAGTCGGCCCGTATCATGACGTCGCTCGGCCGCCCGGCCGCGCCGATGGCGGCGTTCCTGCTGCGGGTGACGGGCGAGAACGCCGGCAAGGGCATCAGCCTGCTGCTCACGCATCCCCTCAGCGAGGAGCGCCTCGCAGCCCTGAAGGCCCTCGACCGCGGCACCAGCGAGCCGCCGCTGCTGGACGAGACTCAGTGGCAGGCCCTGCGGGGGATCTGCCGGAGGTGACGTATTTGACTCGACCCTGGTCATGGCCGGGCTCGTCCTCATAGGCGCTAAGATAAAGTTGGGCATTGGGTCATCTGGAGGCGTCGTCGGCGGGACGGCTCGGTCGATTGGCGTTGGCGGCTGCGGATGATGTCGAGGATGGTTTCGAGATCAGGCGGCGGCGCGA
>NZ_NHSK01000169.1 GCF_016653355.1 Rhodoplanes elegans
GTGGCTGGGGGCGCGGATGCCGCACCCTGATCCGGTCGGCGCTTCCCGTCGTATTCGGTTCGATCTACAAGAAAGGACGCCGCATGACCCCCGCCCTGCAGGCACTCGACCCGGCACTCGATACGGCTCTGGACACGATGGCGAAGCGCACCAAGGACCACGACGCCCCGGGCGGCCGGAGCCGGACCGAACGGCAAAAGATCGAGCGCCCGTCTCGCGCCGAGGTGGAGGCGGCGTTCCGCACCATCCTGCGCTGGACCGGCGACGATCCGGACCGCGAGGGGCTCTTGGAGACGCCGGCGCGGGCGGCTCGCGCCTACGAGGAGTTCTTCAAGGGCTATCGCGAGGATCCGGCCGCGATCCTGCGCAAGACCTTCGACGAGACCGCCGGCTACGACGAGATGGTGGTGCTGCGCGGCGTGCGCTTCGAGAGCCACTGCGAGCACCACATCGTGCCGATCATCGGCCGCGCCTGGGTCGCCTATGTGCCGAACGGCCGCGTCGTCGGCATCTCGAAGCTCGCGCGGGTCGTCGAGGTCTACGCCAAGCGGCTCCAGATCCAGGAGAAGATGACGGCCCAGATCGCCGACACGATCCAGGACGTGCTGGAGCCGCAGGGCGTCGCCGTGGTGATCAAGGCGCAGCACCACTGCATGTCGACCCGCGGCGTCCACAAGCACGACACCGACATGGTGACCAGTCGCATGACCGGCGTGTTCCGCGACAACACCGCGACCCGCCAGGAATTCTTGGCGCTGATCGACTAGACGACGGCGCACGTCGCGGCGGCGATGCCTCCCCCCTCATGGTGACGAGCGCTCCGCAGGAGCGCGTCTCGAACCATGAGGCCATGATCGACGGGGCCGCCCTCGCCCTTCGAGACGGCTGCTGCGCAGCCTCCTCAGGGTGAGGGCGGGGACAGGTCCGTTCGATCGAGTGCCCCTCAGTTCCCCTTCACGCCGGCGGCGCGGATCACCTTGCCCCACTTCTCGACCTCGGCGCTGAGCTGCGCTTTCAGCGCCTCGGGCGTCGCGAGCGCGAGCGGCACCGGCTCGGTGCCGAGGCTGGCGAAGCGCTCGATCACCTTGGGGTCCTGCAGCGCCTTCTGCAGCGCCGGCACGAGCTTGTCGGTCGCCTCCTTGGGCAGGCCGCGCGGCGCCCACAGCGCGTGCCAGGCCGACACCTCGAATCCCTTCAGGGCAGTCTCGTCGAGCGTCGGCAAGTCCGGCAGCGACGAGACGCGCGTCTTCGTCGTTACCGCGTAGCCCTTGATGCGGCCTTCCTTGATGTGGTTCGTCGTGTTGGTGGTCTGGTCGCACAGCAGATCGATCTGGCCGCCGACCAGGTCGTTCATGGCCGGCCCGGTGCCGCGATAGGCGACCTGCGCCATCTGCAGGTTCAGATCGTTGAGGAAGAGAAGCCCGCACAGATGCGCGGCGGAGCCGACGCCGGCATGGCCGAAGCTCGCGCTCGCCTTGTTGGCCTTCATCCAGGCGATCAGCTCGTCGATCGTCTTCGTCGGCAGCGCGGCCTTGGAGACGATCGTCATCGGCACGTCGGTGATGCGGCCGATATGGTCGAAGTCGGCGACCGGATCGTATTTCAGGTTGTCGTAGAGGGCCGGCGCGGTGGCGTGCGCGATGTGCCAGATGGCGAGCGTGTAGCCGTCGGCGGGCGTGCGGGCGATGCGGGCCATGCCGATGGTGCCGCCGGCGCCGCCCTGGTTCTCGACGATGACCGTCTGGCCGAGCGTCTTGGTCATCGACTCGGCGATCAGCCGCGCCACCGTGTCGGTCGGCCCCCCGGCCGCCGAGGGCACCAGGATGGTGATCGGCTTCGACGGATAGCCGTCGGCCTCGGCCGCGGCGGTCAGGCCGAGCACGGCCAGGCCGATGGTGGCAAGGCCGGTCGCCAGGCCGGCGGCGGCGCGCAGGATCGTTCGCACGCCCCGGTCCGGGGCGCGACGCTTCGACGTGTCAGGCATGGGCTCCCTCGTGCGCGAGGGCCGTGGCCTTGTTCGGCCGTTACAGATTGTCGCCGACGAGCGCCTCGCAGACCGCGTCGGTGACCATTGCCGTGGTCGCGCTGCCGCCGAGATCGGGCGTGTGCAGGCGCGGATCGGCCGTGACCCGCTCGACGGCACGCATCAGGCGCGCGGCCGCGGCGGTCTCGCCGAGATGCTCGAGCATCATCGAGCCCGACCAGAAGGTGGCGATCGGGTTGGCGATGCCCTTGCCGGTGATGTCGAAGGCGGAGCCGTGGATCGGCTCGAACATCGACGGGAATTCGCGTTCGGGATTGATGTTGCCGGTCGGCGCGATGCCGAGCGAGCCGGCCAATGCGGCGGCGAGATCGGAGAGAATGTCGGCGTGCAGGTTGGTGGCGACGATGGTGTCGATCGTCGCCGGCTTGGTCACCATCCGCATGGTCATGGCGTCGACCAGCATCTTGTCCCAGGTGACGTCGGGGAACTCGGCCGCCACCTCGGCGGCGATCTCGTCCCACATCACCATCGCGTGGCGCTGGGCGTTCGACTTGGTGACGACGGTCAGGAGCTTTCGCGGGCGCGACTGCGCGAGCCGGAAGGCGTAGCGCATGATGCGGGTGACGCCGACGCGGGTGAACATCGCGACGTCGGTCGCGGTCTCGTAAGGGAAGCCCTGGTGGACGCGGCCGCCGACGCCGGCATACTCGCCCTCGGAGTTCTCGCGCACGATCACCCAGTCGAGCTCGGGGCCGGAGACGGCGCGCAGCGGGCTCGTGATGCCGGGCAGGATTCGGGTCGGCCGCACATTGGCGTACTGGTCGAACGGCTGGCAGATGGCGAGCCGCAGGCCCCACAGCGTGACGTGATCGGGCACGTCGGGCGCGCCGACCGCGCCGAAGAAGATCGCGTCGTGACGGCGGATCTGGTCGCGGCCGTTCTCCGGCATCATCCGACCGTGCCGCTTGTAGTAGGCGGAGCCCCAGTCGAAGAGATCGACCGCGACACGGAAGCCGCCGTCGCGCGCCGCGCAGACGTCGAGCGCCTGCAGGCCGGCCGCGATCACCTCCGTTCCGATTCCGTCGCCCGGGATCGCCGCGATCCGATAGTCCCGCATCGTCGCTCCGCCTCTCGTCCGTCGTCGGCCGGGCGCCGCCAGGGCGGGCTGCATCCATGTCGGATGCATGCCGACTTCCATGCAAGTTCGCGAATCCGCTATACTGCGATCGTGGTGGGTCGTCAATCTTCCATCGGAGCTTCCATGCAACAGATCGTCTGTGCCCCGGATCGCGGAGCGCGCGCGTGATCGCCCGGAGCAGGGGGACGGCCGGCGGCCCCGCGGCCGCCGTGGCGACACCCGGGGTGCCGACCTCCGAGGCCACGTCGTCGTCGCTGGTGGAGAACGCCTATCGGGCCATGAAGGCGGCGGTGCGCGACAACGTGTTCGCGCCCGGCTACCAGGGCTCCGAGCAGGAGATCGCGCTGAAGCTCGGGATGAGCCGTACGCCCGTGCACGAGGCGCTGATCCGCCTCCAGGAGGAGGGGTTGGTGCGGGTGCTGCCGAAGCGCGGCATCCAGGTCTGCGCACTCTCGCCCGACGACATGCGCGAGATCTACGATCTGGTCGCGACGCTCGAAGGCCGCGCCGCCGAGGCGATCGCGGCGGCCGCCGACGCGCCGAAGCGGGCGGCCCTCGAGGCGCTCGACGCGAGCAACAGCGACATGAAGACCGCGCTGGAGCGCGACGACCTCGACGCCTGGGCGCGCGCCGACGACCGCTTCCACCGCGCGCTCGTCGAGCGCTGCGGCAACAGCCGGCTCGCCCGCGCGGTCGCGACCGTGATGGACCAGTCGCACCGCGCCCGCATGGTGACGCTGCGGCTGCGCGTGAAGCCGACACGTTCGTTGAAGGAGCACCTCGCCGTGACGGCGGCGATCCGCAAGGGCGACGCCGCGCGCGCCGGCGCGCTGGCGCGGGCGCATCGCGAGCACGCTCGCGACGAGCTGCTTCCGCTGCTCGAGAAGCTCGGCATGCGGCATCTGTAGAACGGACGGATTTTCGAACACTTTTCAGCAACAACATCCGGATTTCCGGATGCCGGAACGACTCGTGCCGGCGCGGCTTTTCGGACCGCGAGCGCGGCTCCTCGCCTACGCAATTCTCCGGAGCGCAGGATCCCGTAATCAAAACGCGGTCCCGAAACGGAACGAAGCTGCGCGTGCGGCCATATGAAATATCACAAGATGTCGTATCCGCCCGGACGGCCGCTTTCGGCGCGACGCGGGCATTCGCGCTCGGCGCTCCTCGCCGGAAATACGTGGTGATATATCACCTGACATCGAGGTTCGAACCGCTGCGCGACCCTGAGGGCCGAGCGGTCTCGCCGGAACCGCAAGTTTCCGACGTCTCCGTGACGACCTTCCTCGCCTGACACGCCCCCGGTATCAGACGACCGACCCGCCGCGTGCTCGTGCCTCTGCCGGACAAGCTCCCTACGAGGTCGTCATGAACGCCATCACCGAGACTGTCACCGCAACCGAGCCGTGGGCCGGCTTCGCCGCCGGAGCGTGGCAGAGCCGGATCGACGTGCGCGGATTCATCCAGGCGAACTATCGCCCCTATCTCGGTGACGCGGCGTTCCTCGCCGGCCCGACCAAGCGCACGCTCGGCGTCTGGGAGACGCTCACCGGCCTGCTCGCCGAGGAGCGCAAGAAGGGCGTGCTCGACGTCTCCGCCGACACGCCCGCCGCCATCACGGCGCATGCCCCCGGGTACATCGACCGCGACGCCGAGCTGATCGTCGGCCTGCAGACCGACGCGCCGCTCAAGCGCGCCATCATGCCGAACGGCGGCCTGCGCATGGTCGAGATGGGCCTCGAGGCCTACGGCTTCCAGATCGACCCGGTCGTCCAGGAGATCTGGACCAAGTACCGCAAGAGCCACAACCAGGGCGTCTTCGACGCTTACTCGCCGGAGATCCTCGCGGCCCGCAAGTCCGGCGTCGTCACCGGCCTGCCGGACGCCTACGGCCGCGGCCGCATCATCGGCGACTATCGCCGCGTCGCGCTCTACGGCACCGAGCGGCTGAAGGCCGACAAGCGGCGCGAGCTGCACGAGATCGACGACGCCGTCTTCGACGAGAAGACGATGCGGCTGCGCGAGGAGCTCAACGAGCAGATCCGTGCCCTCGACGAGCTCGCCCAGATGGCGGCGACCTACGGCTGCGACGTGACGCAGCCGGCCGCGACCGGCCGCGAGGCCGTGCAGTGGACCTATTTCGGCTATCTGGCCGCCGTGAAGGAGCAGAACGGCGCGGCGATGTCGCTCGGCCGCGTCTCGACCTTCCTCGACATCTATCTCGATCGGGACATTAAGCGCGGGCTCCTCACCGAGGCGCAGGCGCAGGAGCTGATCGACGACATGGTGATCAAGCTCCGCATCGTGCGCTTCCTGCGCACGCCGGAATACGACACGCTGTTCTCCGGCGACCCGACCTGGGTGACCGAGTCGATCGGCGGCATCGGCGAGGACGGCCGTCCGCTCGTCACCAAGACCAGCTTCCGTTTCCTGCAGACGCTGTTCAACCTCGGCCCGGCGCCGGAGCCCAATCTGACGGTGCTGTGGTCGACGCAGCTGCCCGAGGGCTTCAAGGACTTCTGCGCCAAGGTGTCGATCGAGACCTCGTCGATCCAGTACGAGAACGACGACGTGATGCGGCCGCACTGGGGCGACGACTACGGCATCGCCTGCTGCGTCTCGCCGATGCGCATCGGCAAGCAGATGCAGTTCTTCGGCGCCCGCGCCAACCTCGCCAAGGCGCTGCTCTACGCGATCAACGGCGGCGTCGACGAGAAGTCCGGCCTCGTGGTGGCCGAGGGCTTCACGCCGATCGAGGGCGACGTGCTCGACTACGAGACGGTGGTGGCGAAGCTCGACCTGATGATGAGCTGGCTCGCCAAGACCTACGTCAAGGCGCTCAACGTCATCCACTACATGCACGACAAGTACGCCTACGAGCGCATCGAGATGGCGCTGCACGATCGTGACGTGCTGCGCACCATGGCGTGCGGCATCGCCGGCCTGTCGGTCGCCGCCGACAGCCTCTCGGCCATCAAGCACGCCAAGGTGAAGGTGGTGCGCAACGCCGCCGGCCTCGCGGTCGACTACGTGATCGAGGGCGACTACCCGGCCTACGGCAACAACGACGACCGCGCCGACGCGATCGCCGTGTGGCTGGCCGAGAGCTTCATCGAGAAGATCAAGGCGCAGCCGCACTTCTATCGCGACGCGGTGCCGACCCAGTCGGTGCTGACCATCACGTCGAACGTCGTCTACGGCAAGAAGACCGGCAACACGCCGGACGGCCGCCGCGCCGGCGAGCCCTTCGCGCCGGGCGCCAACCCGATGAACGGGCGCGACAAGAAGGGCTTCGTCGCGGCCGGCGCGTCGGTCGCGAAGATCCCCTACGCCTGCGCGCTCGACGGCATCTCCTGGACCGCCTCGGCGACCCCGACGGCGCTCGGCCGGGTGCCGGAGGAGCGGCAGAAGAACCTCGCGGCCTGCCTCGACGCCTTCGCGGGCGCCATGGGCCATCACGTCAACGTCAACGTGCTCAACCGCGACACGCTGCTCGACGCGATGGAGCACCCGGAGAACTATCCGCAGCTCACCATCCGGGTGTCCGGCTACGCCGTGAACTTCGTCAAGCTGTCGCGCGAGCAGCAGCTCGACGTGATCAGCCGGACGTTCCACGGCTGCATGTGATCACGGCCGGCGCCGCTTCGCGGCGGCGCCGGTCAAAAAAGTTCGTCGCGAAGGCGCCCGGTTCCAAAGTTCCTGATCAGGGACCGGGCGCCGACGACGGGCCGAAGGACAGAAGACCATGACCCCCGAACCCTCCCTGATCCACACTCCCGCCGGGCGTCCCGGTTGCGTGATCGTGCCGCCGGCCGGTACCGATTCCGATACGGCGCCGGTCGGGTTCCTGCACTCGGTCGAGACCGGGGCGGCGGGCGACGGGCCGGGCATGCGGTTCGTCTACTTCGTTGCCGGCTGTCCGCTGCGCTGCGTCTACTGCCACAACCCCGACACCTGGACCACGAAGGGCGGCCGCCGCGTCGATCTCGACGAGGCGATCGCCGAGATCGCGCCGTATCGCGGCTTCCTGCGCCTCGCCGGCGGCGTCACCGTCTCGGGCGGCGAGCCGATGAGCCAGCCCGGCTTCGTCGGCGCGCTCTTGAGGCGCCTGCACGACGACCTGCGCCTGCACACGGCGCTCGACACCACGGGCTTCCTCGGCAGAAAAGTCGACGACGACTGGTTCGATCCGGTCGATCTCGTGATGCTCGACATCAAGCATTCCGACCCGGCCGTCTACAAGCAGATCACCGGGCGCGAGCTCGGCCCGACGCTCGACTTCGCGCGCCGCATGGTGCGCCTCGGCAAGCCCTTGTGGATCCGCTACGTGCTGGTGCCGGGCCTCACCGACGGCGAGGCCGACATCGCCCGGCTCGCCGATTTCCTGGTCGAGCTCGGCCCGCTGGTGCAGCAGGTCGACGTGCTGCCCTATCACCGGCTCGGCGAGCACAAATGGGCGGCGCTCGGCCGCGCCTATCCGCTCGGCGACACGCCGGTGCCGACCGCCGAACAGATCGCGGCGGCGATCGCGATTTTCCGCTCGCGCGGACTCACGGTCCGCTGATCTCCTCGCGCCGGCGGAAGATGAGAAGCAGCGTCGCTGCGCAGGCGAGCACGATCACGCCCAGCACGGCCGAGCCGATCAACGCGACGCCGGCGCCGAACCGGTCGATCACGGCCGCGTAGGTCACGGGGGCGGCCGCCGAGACGAAGAAGCTCGCGGCGGTCAGCCGGCCGACCAGGGCGCCGTAGGTGGCGTGATCGAACAGCACCAGCGGCTGGGTGCCGCGCACCACGGTCATCAGCCCGTTGCCGGCCCCGTAGGCGAGCGCGAACACGGCCGCCGCCGTGAGCGACACGCCGCCCCACAGCCCGACCACGAAGCCGAGCGGCAGCAGAGCCGCCGCCAGCGTGCCGAGCGCCAGAGGGTCGCTGCGGCCGCCGAGCGCCACCTCGCCGAGCCGCGCCGTCGACTGGCCGACGCCGCGCAGCGCCGACATCCACACGGCGGCTCCGGCGCCGAGGCCGAGCCCGGCCATCAGGCCGATCATGTGGGCCGACATGGCGGCGGCGAGGAACGCCGTCACGGTGACGGCGGTGGCGTAGAGCACGGCGGCGGTGCGGTGCTGCGCCGGCGTCACGGCGAGCGGCGCCGGCGGCGGCGCGGTGCCGGCCGGCACCGGACGGTCGGACGCGCGGGCGTCCGGGATCGACCGGTGGATCGGCACGGTGGCGAGCGCGAAGGCGGCGTAGCCGAGCGCGGCGCCGCGCCAGCCGAAGCCCTTCGTGAGCAGGTCGCCGATCGGCCAGAACACGCTCGAGGCGAGCCCACCCAAAAGCGTGATCTGGGCAATGGCCGGGCGCGCCTCGCGGCCGCCGATCCGCACCAGCGCCGCGAAGGCCGCCTCGTAGAGCGTCATCCGCATCGCGAGGCCGAGGCAGGCCCAGGCGGCGAAGAACGAGATCGGCCCGGTCGTGGCGGCGAGCCCGGCGCAGCCGAGCGCGGTGAGCAGCGAGCCGACCGTCATCACCCGGCGCCCGCCGAGCCGATCGATGGCCCGACCGACCGGCGCCGAGACGATGCCCATCACCACGAGCGCCAGCGCGAAGCCGCCATAGACCGCGGTGCGCGACCAGCCGAGGTCGGCCGCCATCGGATCGCCCAGCACGCCGACCAGATAATAGGACACGCCCCACATCACGAGCTGTCCGGCGCCGAGCGCCGCGACCAGGCGTCGCGAGATGCCGCTGCCGGCGGTCATCGAGCGGCCGAGCCGGCCGGAGTGGGCGGAGGCGTGCGGTCGCCGTCGCCCAGCGCGCGCTGCATCAGCACGCTGTCGAGCCATACGCCGTGCTTGAAGCCGCTCGCCCGCAGCACGCCGACCGGCGCGAAGCCGGCGCGGGTGTGCAGCCGGATCGAAGCGTGGTTCGCCGAGTCGCCGATCACGGCGATCATCTGGCGGAAGCCGCGCGCCGTCGCAGCCTCGACCAGCCGGGTGAGCAGTGCGAGGCCGAGGCCGCGGCCCTGCAGATGCGGCGCGACATAGACCGAGTTCTCCACCGTCCAGGCATAGGCGGGCCGGGACCGGTACGGCCCCGCATAGGCGTAGCCGGCGACAGAGCCGTCGATCTCGGCGACCAGGTAGGGAAAGCCGCCGGCGACCAGGGCGGCGCGGCGCCGCGTCATCTCGGCGAGATCGGGGGGATCGAGCTCGAAGCTGGCGCGGCCGTGGCGCACCGCCTCGGCGTAGATGGCCGTGACGGCGGGGAGGTCGCCGACCGCGCAATCGCGCAGCGACGGCCGGGACGAGACGAGCGGACTGGACAAGAACACCTCGCGAGAGGCCCGGAGCGGGCAGGACGGAGCGGCGTGACGCGGGCTGCGATCTTGCGCCCGGAGGCGCCGCCATGGAAGCTTATGGGACTTATGCATCCGATAAGGATCGCTGCCATGAAAGGCGTGACGCTCGACCAGCTCCGCACCTTCTGCGACGTGGCGACGCTCGGCAGCTTCTCGGCCGCGGCCGAACGGGCCGGGCTGACGCAGCCGGCCGTCAGCCTGCAGATCCGCACCCTCGAGCGACGGCTCGGGGTGCGGCTGATCGAGCGGCTCGGCCGCCGCGCCCAGCCGACCGCGGCGGGCAGCGATCTCCTCGTCCACGCGAGCCGCATCGGCGACGAGCTCGCCGCGGCGGTCGCGGCGCTGGCGCCGCACCGCGCCGGGACGGCCGGGCGGGTGCGCATCGGCACCGGCGCGACCGCCTGCATTTACCTGCTTCCGCCGGTGCTGCGGGCGCTGCGGCGGCGCCTGCCCGGGCTCGAGCTGACGGTCGAGACCGGCAACACCGCCGACATTCTCGACCGCCTCGCCGCCAATGCGCTCGACGTCGCGCTGGCGACCCTGCCGATCGCCGGCCGCAACTTCCAGGTGACGCCCGTCTATGCCGACGAGCTGGTCGCGGTGGCGCCGCCCGACGCGGCGCTGCCGCCGCGCTTCGGCGCCGCCGCGCTCGCCGACAAGCCGCTGGTGCTCTACGAGGCCGGCGGCAACACGCGCCGGGTGATCGATCGCTGGTTCGCCCGCGCCGGCCGCACCCCGAAGCCGGTGATGGAGCTCGGCAGCGTCGAGGCGATCAAGGAGCTGGTCGGCGCCGGGCTCGGCTTCGCCGTGCTGCCGCGCCTCGCCGTCGCGGCGGCGGAGGCGCGCGGCCAGATCGCGATGCGGCCGCTGTCGCCGCGGCTGACCCGCTCGCTCGGCGTCGTGCTGCGCCGGGACAAGCGGCTCGACCGCGGCCTGCGCGCCGTGGTCGAGGCGCTCTCGGACCTGTCGCCGACGTCCGCGGATGCGGGCCCGCGGCGGGCATCGGCGGCCGGGCGGCGGGCGCCCTGAGCGCGGGGCGATTGGCGGATTGATCCGGTTTCGATTTCGTTGCGGCGAATTCGACAATATGCCCGAGTTTGTCGGATCGAATTAACAGGACGTTGGCGCCGGCGGGCGTAGGCCGGAGGGGTCCAATCACGAGCTGGGAGGTCGGACATGCTCGATCTGGCCCACGACCCGATCCTCCGGAAGTCGTTCGAGCCCGCCTGTGCGGGCGCCGTCGCCGTGCCGACCGTCGCCGTGCCGTCCGTCGGCGCGCCGACCGTCGGCGCGCCGACCGTGCTGGTGATCGACGACGATCCGGTCCACCGGATGGTGCTGTGCAAGACGGCCGAGCGGGCCGGCTACGTGCCGACGGCGGTGGCGACCTTCGGCGCGGCGGTGTCGAGCCTGCGCCGCACCACCTTCACGACCATCACGCTCGATCTCTCGCTGGGCGCCCGCAACGGCCTCGACGTCATGCACGCGCTGGTCGAGATGGACTGCCGCACGCCGATCGTCATCGTCAGCGGTTCGAACGCCGCGATGCGCAGCGAGACCGTATCGATGGCGATCCTGATGAAGCTCGACGTGCGCGAGGCGCTGCCGAAGCCGGTCGATCTCACGCTGCTGCGCCAGGTGCTGACGCGCATCCGTCGAGACGCCGAAGCCGCCGCGCCGTCGCCCTTGCCGTTGTGAGGCGGAGTCGGCGCGCGGTCCCGTCTGCGCGATCAGGCCCGAAATTCCGTTCGTCGCCGCGAAGGTGCTACGGGATGCACACATCTCGAAAAGCTGCCGAGTTTCAGTGAGACGCAACACGCCGGCGGTCCCCTCCGACGTCATCGCCGGGCTCGACCCGGCGATCCATCTCTCTGCGAGAAAACGCTTTTTGGTGAAGGTGATGGATGCGCGGGTCGAGCCCGCGCATGACGCTCTCGTGCATAGCGCGCGATGTGTGCATCCCGTAGCGCGAAGGCGGGGACCCAGGGGCGTGACGACGTGTGGCTCTGGATCCCCGCCTTCGCGGGGATGAGCGGAGTGTGGGGCGATCTCACCAGACATCACGCCTCACAGCCGGACCTCAGTCGAACTTGGCCTGCGCGGAGGCGCCGCCCGGGGAGGTGATCTGCACCACGGCCTTGGCGGTCGGCGGCAGTGGCGCCGGGGCCGTGCCTTCGAGCCGGTTCGGGCCGGCCGGGACGAGCGGAACGCGTTGGCTCTTGCCGTCGACGACCAGCAGGGCGAAGCCCTGGTGACCGGCGGCGTCGCGCGGCTTGTCGTCGTGGCCGAGCAGATAGGCCGACACGGTCGCGCCCGCTATCACCAGCTCGACGTGATACTGGCCGGCGATGACGATGCGCCCGCCGTGGCTCGGCTTCGGATTGTGGGCGAGGACCGGACCGGGGGCGAGCAGGGTGGTGCCGGCCATCAGGGCAGCGGTCACGAAGGCGGCGTTCGTGAGCAGGGTGCGTCGGGTGATCATCGGGGTTCTCCTTCTTTGATGCAGGATCTTGTGCGGAACGAGTGATCAGTAGGTCGCCGGCGCGGCCGCGGTAGCGGACTCGGCGGCGCGCTCGGCTGCTGCGTCGCGCAGCCGGGCGATCGGCTTCTCGCCGAGCCGCAGCACCAGGATCGGCGTCACGAAGGCGTCGAGCAGCGTCGCACTGATCAGCCCGCCGAAGATGGTGACGGCGACCGGGTGCAGGATCTCCTTGCCGGCGCCCGAGGCGTCGATCAGCAGCGGCACCAGCGCGACGCCGGCCGAGAGCGCCGTCATCAGCACCGGCGTCATCCGCTCCAGGCACCCGCGGGTGACGAGATCGCGGCCGAACGGCAGGCCCTCGCTCACCGCCAGGTTGGCGATGTGGCTGATCTTGAGGATGCCGTTGCGGGCCGCGATGCCGGTGAGCGTGATGAAGCCCACCATGCTGGCGACCGAGAGGGGCTCGCCGGCGATCCACAGCGCCGCGACCGAGCCGATCAGCGCCAGCGGCACGCTGCCCATGATGATCAGCGCCAGCACGGCCGAGCGGTAGCGGCCGTAGAGGATCGCGAAGATCATCGATAGCGACACCAGCGACAGGAGCCCGATGGTGCGCGCGGCCTCCTCCTGGGCCTGGAACGTGCCTTCGAGGCGCGCCGTCACACCCTGCGGCAGCGGCGTGTCGGCGATGATCTTGCGGATCGACGCGACGATGCCGGCCATGTCGGCCGAGCCGTCGCCGTTGGCGAGCACGACGATGCGGCGCCGCGCGTTCTCGCGGAGAATCTGATTCGGCCCGTCGGTCTCGCGGATATCGGCGATCAGGCGGGCCGGGATCCAGCCGCGCGGGGTCTCGATCAGGAGATCGCCGAGCCCGCCGGTGGTGCGCAGCCGCTCGGGCAGGCGCATCACCACGTCGAAGCGGCGGTTGCCGTCGATCACCCGCGAGACGACGCGGCCGTTCGAGAGGCGGCCGAGCTGGTCGACCACGGCCGCCGGCTGCACGCCGTAGAGGGCGGCGCGGCCGTAGTCGACCCGGATCTCGAGCTGCGGGATCCGCACCTGCTTCTCGACCTGCAGGTCGACGACACCGGGGACGCCGGCGAGCTTCTCGCGGAAGCTCTCGGCGACCGTTCGCATCGTGTCGAGGTCCTCGCCGAACACTTTCAGGGCGAGCTCGGAGCGGATGCCGGACAGCATGTGGTCGAGCCGGTGCGAGATCGGCTGGCCGATGTTGAGCGACAGCGGCAGCACGGCGAGCCGCGCCCTTATGTCGGCGACGATCTCCTGCTTGGGCCGGCCGCGGTCGAGCGCCACCTCGAGCTCGGTGACGTGGATGCCCTCGGCGTGCTCGTCGAGCTCGGCCCGGCCGGTGCGCCGGCCGACCGTGCGGATGCCGGGCACGTCCATCAGCAGGCGCTCGGCGATGGTGCCGACGCGGTTCGACTCGGGCAACGACACGCCGGGATTGAAGGTGAGCAGGATCGTGAAGGTGCCCTCGTTGAACGGCGGCAGGAAGACGCGCGGCAGCGACAGCGCGGCGGCGCCGGCGGCGATCACCAGCGCCACGGTGGCGGCGATGATCGGCCCGCCGTTGCCGTAGGCGCGGCGCAGCGTCGCGGCATAGCCGCGCTTGAGCACGCGGACGAGAAAGCCTTCGCGATGGGCGTGCCGGCCGAGCGCCGGCAGCATGTAGAAGGCCATCACGGGCGTCAGCGTGATCGACACCAGGAGGCTCGCCAGGATCGAGACGATGTAGGCCTGGCCGAGCGGCGCGAACAGCTTGCCCTCGATGCCGCCGAGCGCGAACAGCGGCACGAACACCATCACGATGATGGCGGTGGCGTAGACGATGCCGGAGCGCACCTCCTGCGAGGCGCCGACCACCACGTCGAACACCGACCGCGGCGAGCCCAGCGCGACGTTCTCGCGCAGCCGCCGGAAGATGTTCTCGACGTCGACGACGGCGTCGTCGACCAGCTCGCCGATCGCGATGGCGATGCCGCCGAGCGTCATGGTGTTGATGGAGAGCCCAGCGAGGTGGAACACCACGGCCGTGATCAGGATCGACATCGGGATCGCGGTCAGCGAGATCACGGTGGTGCGCCAGTTCAGCAGGAAGGCGAACAGCACCACGGCGACGACGATACCGGCCTCGATCAGCACGGTCTCGACGTTGCGGATCGAGGTCTCGATGAAGTCGGCCTGGCGGAACATCGGATTGTCGAGCGAAATGCCGTGCGGCAGCGACGGCTCGAGCTCCTTGACGGCCTCCTCGATGCGGCGCGTCAGCGCCACCGTGTCGACGTCCGGCTGCTTCTCGATGGCGACGACCACGGCGGGTTTGCCCATGTAGCCGGAGTCGCCGCGCTTGGCGCGCGCCGCATAGTCGACGGTCGCGACCTGGTGGAGGAACACGGGCCGCCCCTCGACGGTCGCGACGACGACGTTGCGCAGGTCCTCGAGGCTCGTGGTGCGGCCGATGTTGCGGATCAGCACCTCGCGCGCGTCGAGGTCGGCGAAGCCGCCGCCCGCATTGGCGCCGAACGCCGTCAGCGCCTTCTCGATCTGCTCGTAGCTCACGCCGAGCGCGCGCAGCGCCGGCGGCTGCGGCGAGACGCGATACTGGCGCACCTCGCCGCCCATCGGGATCACCTGGGCGACGCCCGGAATGGCGAGGAGCCGCGGCCGCACCACGAAGTCGGCGGTCTCGCGCAGCTCCATCGGGGTCGCGGTCTGGCTCGTCATGGCGATCATCACGATCTGGCCCATCAGCGAGGAGACCGGCCCCATCATCGGGGTCACCTCGGGCGGGAGTTGATCGCGCACCAGCGCGAGCCGCTCGGCGACGAGCTGTCGGTTGCGGAAGATGTCGCCGCCCCACTCGAACTCGACATAGACGATGGAGAGCCCGACGCCCGACACCGAGCGGATGCGGGTGACGCCGGGCGCCCCGTTCATCCGCGTCTCGATCGGGTAGGTGACGAGCAGCTCGACCTCGGGCGGGGCGAGCCCCTCCGCCTCGGTCATGATGGTGACGGTCTGGCGGTTGAGGTCGGGGAAGACGTCGACGGGCAGGCGCGTGACGCTGTAGAGGCCGACGAGGATCAGCACGGCGGCGAGCGCCAGCACCAGGATGCGGTTGCGCAGCGACTGGGTGACCAGGGTGGTGAACATGCCGCGGCCTCAGCGCACGTTGTCGAGGAGCGGCGCGCCCTGCACGACGATCCGTCGGCCCGGCTCGACGCCGGCCAGGATCAGCACGCGGTCGCCGTCGAGCGGCGCGGTGCGCACCGGGCGCGGCACGAAGCGTTCGGCCGAGACGTGGTCGAACACCTGGGCCTGGCCGTCGGACCCGCGCACCACGGCGGAGCGCGGCACGGCGAGGCCGGACGTCGTCTCGCCGGTCGCCGCCACCACGGTGACGAACTGGCCGGTGCGGATGCCTTTGGTGTCGCCCGTGACGGCGAAGTGCACCGGGATGGCCTGGCCGCGATCGGCGAAGCCGGCGCCCCGGAAGGCGAGCGGCAGCGTCGTGCCGCCGGCCGTCACGGCGCTCGCCTCGGCGAGGCCGTCGAGGGGATGGAAGCTCATCGCCTCGACCCACAGGCGCGTCGGGTCGACGATCTGGAACACGATCGCGTTGGTCTGGGCGATCTGCCCGGCGACCGGCACGCCGTCGGCGACGATGCCCGACACCGGGGCGACCAGCGCCTCCGGCTCGCGGCGCACGCGGTCGAGCGCGGCGCGGCGGTCGTTCAGCCCCTTCAGCTCGAGCCTCGCTTCCTCGAGCTGGGTGCGGGTGACGGCACCGGAGGCGGCGAGCGGCTCCCAGCGGGCGATGCGGCGCTCGACGATGGCGATCTGCTGGTCGAGCTCGCCCTGGCGCTGGCGCATGTCGGAGGCGTCGATCGCCTGCACGGGCGGCGTGACATAGGCGAGCACGTCGCCGGCCTTCACGGCTGCGCCGAGTCGCGGGAAGCCGCCGGGCGGGGGCGCCAATCTTCCGCCGACCGCGGTCTGGACGTAACCGGCGGCGTCCGGGTCCGGGATGATGCGGCCCGGCAGCTCGACGGCGCGACGCGTGTCGCTGGTCGCCGAGAGCGTGTTCTCCAGCGCGAAGATGCGCTGCACCGCCTTGGGCACGAAGAGGGTGCCGTCGGTCTGGCGCTGCGCGCGCTCGGCGACCGCGGACGCGGTGGGGCGGGGCGTCGCCGGCGGGACGTCGGCGGCGCGATCCGCGTGCGCGACGCTCTCCTGCTGGAGGAGCCCGAAGCCGACCGCGGCGAGAAGCCCGACGCCGGCGAGCGGCACGGCGGCGGCGCGGCGTCGCCCGAACAGCCCGGCGAGCAGCAGGCCCGCCGCGATGCCGCCGGCCAGCGTCGACAGCACGGCCGGCCGGCCGAGCGCGCCGAGGCGGGCCGTCCAGGCGGGCCAAGTTCCGGCGGCTGCGGGGGCCGTGGTCGCGGCGGCTGCACTGGTCTCGATGGTGAGCGCGAGAATCTCGATCGTGTCGCCTGCCGTCACCGTGACGGCGAGATCGACATGCCCGGAGGCGGGCGCGCCGGCCGCGAGCCACGGCGCCTTCAGGCGGAAGCTGCCGTCCGCCGGCCGGGGCTCGGCCGTCACCGGCCCTTGCGGGGTCTCGATCTCGAGCGTCGCGTCGGCGATGGGTCGGTTGGTGGCGAAGTCGTCGAGCCACAGCGCCAGCTCGTCGCCGTTGAGAACGGCGACGAGTTGGAACGGTCCGCTCGTCGCCTCGCCGCGCGGCAGCATATGGGCCGGCGCGGTCGGCTGGTCGCCGTGATCGTGACCTTCGTGGGCGACGGTGGTCGCCATGCCGGCGAGCAGCGCGACGAGCAGCGCGGCGATCGCCACGGTCGCACGCGCCGCGGCCGCGCGAAACATGCGGGAGAGCATTGAAGAAACGTCCTTCGTCCTGGAACCGGGCATGGATCACGACCCGGCGCGATGGCCCGGGGCCGTGGTCGTTGCAGAAGCGGGCTCAGACGAAGAATCGAGGGGGACGGATCAGGCCGGACGACATGGCGTCGTCGAGCGTCGGGCCGGGGTGGATGCCGAGCACCGCCGCGGCGCGCGACGGCCAGACGAGGCCGGCATGGGCGGGCACCACCGAGCAGCAGACGCTGCAGGGACCCCCGCCGCAGCAGCCGGGTGCCGCACAGCCCCCGGACGCCGAGCCGTCGTGCTGCACGGACCCGTCGATCGCGGCGGCGGCGGACGAGTCGGATGTGTGCACGCGCGCCTGCGGCGCGAGGGCGACGGCCTGCGGCGTGCCGTCGACCGTCGCGGCGGAGATCCTCACGTCGACACGGGGCGATGTCGCGACCGGCTGCCGGGCAGGGCCGTGAGCGGTCAGGGCGTCACCCGCTTGGAGGTGAACCGCTTGGAGGTGAACCGCTTGGACGGAGCCCGCGTGCGCATGGCCCGGATGATCGTGACCATGTCCCGGATGGGCCTGTGCGAGGCCGGATCCGGCCACGACGAAACCGACCGCGGCTGCGACGAGCAGCGCGGCCAGTCCGAGCAGGCGCAGGATCGACGATCGCATCGGCCAGGATATCCTCTCGCGGATCAGAATACTCGTGTTCGGACGCGACGGCAATCGACGGACGTTGTGGTAACATGGTCGGGCAGCCCGCGATGCGTCGCCGTCCGTCCGGGCTTTACACGACTTTACATTCAAGACATCGCATAGACACTCGTCCTTGTGATCATGCCCGCCGGTGATCGTTCCGGTGAGCGTTCCCACCGTGTGCCGTCCCGTGTGTTCGTCCGCCGTGTGTTCGTGCGCCGTGCGTCCGTCGGCGGTGTCGTCCATTCGCTCCCCCCTGTCCTGATCAGAGCCGCCCATGCGCCGCCTCGCTCTCGTCCTCGCCGTGCTCGGTGTCGTGGCCGTCGTCGTGGCCGGCGCCGTCTTCGTGCTGCGCTCCTCGCCGGTCTCGGTCACGGTGGTGGAGCCGGCGGCCGAGGTGCCCATAAAAGTGTTCGGGCTCGGCACCGTGGAGGCGCGAGTGACCAGCCGGACGGGCTTCAAGGTCGCGGGCACGCTCACGGCGCTTCACGCCGACCACGGCGACAGCGTGACGACCGGCCAGGTGCTGGCCGCGATCGACGCGACCGAGCAGGCCGCGCGCCTCGCCAAGGCGGAGGCCCAGGTGGCCAGCGCCGAGGCGGCCCTGAAGGTCGCCGAGGCGGCCGCCCGCAAGTCGGAGGCGACGCATCGCCAGCGCGTGCAAACCAACCGTCGGCGGCAGTCGCTGCTGGAGCGCCAGTCGGTGTCGCAGGAGGCTGCCGAGGAGGCGCAGGCCAACGAGGCGATCGCCGGCGCCGACCTCCTGGTCGCCCAGAGCGAGATCGCGTCCGCCAAGGCGAGGCTCGACGACGCCCGCGCCCAGCTCGCCAGCGACCGCGCCGTGCTGGATCAGCACGTCCTCAAGGCGCCGTTCGACGCGATCGTGGTGTCGCGTGCGAAGGAGCTCGGCGCCGTGGTCGGAGCCGGCGAGGCGCTGTTCACGCTGGTCGCGCCGCAGACCGTCTGGATCCTCGCCTATGTGGACGAGGCGCGCGCCGGCGGCATCGCGCTCGGTCAGCCGGCCGAGGTGCGGCTGCGCTCGCTGCCCCAGAAGACCTTCCATGGCACCGTGGTGCGGATCGGCATCGAGAGCGACCGCGTCAACGAGGAGCGCCGCGTCTACGTCGCCTGCACGGACTGTCCGGCCGACTTCCACATCGGCGAGCAGGCCGAGGTGTTCGTCACCAAGGCGGTGCTGCCGCGCGCCCTGATGATTCCCGAGAAGGCGATCGAGCGCTTCGACGGTGCGACCGGGACTGTCTGGGTCGTGCGCGATGGCCGGCTCGCGAAGGTGCGGGTGCAGCTCGGCGACCGCAACAACGACGGCCGCGTGGCGCTGCGCGACGGCCTGCCCGACGGCGCCCGGATCGCCGCCGTGGTCGGCTCTGGTTTTCGCGAGGGACGCTCCGCCTCGATCGCGACGCTCGCCGAAGGATCGCGGCCGGAAGGATCGCGGCCATGAATCTCGCGCTCCGCGACATCCGGCACAATCTCGGCCGCTTCCTGATGACCTGCCTGGGGCTCGGCCTGCTGCTCGCCATCGTTCTCTCGATGCTCGGCATCTATCGCGGCCTGATCGCCGAGGCGCTGACCTTGGCGCGGTCGCCTGCCGTCGATCTGTGGGTGGTCGAGACCAACACGCGCGGGCCGTTCGCCGAGGCCTCGCGGCTGCCCGGCGACACGCGGGAGGCGGTCGCCCGCGTCGCCGGTGTCACCGCGGCCGGCGCCGTGACGTTCCAGTCGGTCGAGACCGAGACGGCGGCCGGCAAGCTGCGCGTCTATGTGATCGGCTCGGAGCCCGGCCGTCCCGGCGGTCCGGCAAACCTGATCGACGGGCGTCCGATCGTCCAGAGCCGCTACGAGGCGATCGTCGATCGCTCGGCCGGCCTGACCGTCGGCGAACGTCTGAAGCTCGGCCGCCGCGAGTTCACGGTGGTCGGGGTCACGGCCGGACAGGTCTCCTCGGGCGGCGACCCGGTGGTGTTCATCACCCTGCGCGACTCGCAGAAGCTGCAGTTTGAGCTCGCCCCGCCGGCGGCGCGCCGCGAGCTCGCCCGCGGCGGCGGCGAGGCGTCGAGCGACATCGTCAACGCGATCGTCGCGCGGGTGAGCCCCGACGTGCCGGTGGCGACCGTCGCCGACGGCGTGCGGCGCTGGAAGCATCTCGCGGTGCTGACCCAGGAGGAGCAGGAGACGGTGCTGAGCCGCTCGGTGATCGAGCGGGCGCGCCGGCAGATCGGCCTGTTCACGACGCTCCTGCTGATCGTCTCGACCGTGATCATCGCGCTGATCATCCACACGCTGACCATCGACAAGACTCGCGAGATCGCCACCCTCAAGCTGATCGGCGCGCCGGACCGCACCATCGTCGGCCTGATCCTGCAGCAGGCGCTCGCCATGGGGGCGATCGGCTTCGCCGCGGGCCTCGGGCTGCTCCTCGCCCTCAAGGACAGCTTTCCCCGCCGCGTGGTGGTCGATCCGCCGGACGTGATCGCGCTCGCCACCGTGGTCGTCGTCATCTGCCTGGTCGCCAGCACGCTCGGCGTCCGGCTCGCCCTGAAGGTCGATCCGGCGACGGCGCTGGCCGGGTGAGGAGGGCAGCATGACCGACGCCGCGATGATCAGTGCCGCGATGATCGGCGCCCCGACGCCCCTCGTCTCGTTCGTCGACGTGAGGAAGCACTACGGCGAAGGCTCGGCGCGGGTCGACGCGCTGCGCGGCGTGTCGTTCGACGTCGGCGCCGGCGAGGTGGTCGGGCTGCGCGGCCCGAGCGGCTCCGGCAAGACGACGGTGCTCAACATCGTCGGCTGCATCCTGGCGCCGTCGGAGGGCACGGTGCGGATCGCGGGCGAGGATATCTTCGCCGAGGGACACTGGTTGCGCCGCGATCTGCGCCGGCTGCGGCTCGAGACCATCGGCTTCATCTTCCAGTTCCACAACCTGCTGCCGTTCCTCACCGCGACCGACAATGTCGCCCTGGTGCTGCAGCTCGCCGGCGAGCCGCGCGCCGCGGCCCGGCGCCGCGCCCGCGAGCTGCTCGACTATCTCGACGTCGGCCATCGCCGCGACGCCTTTCCGGCGCAGCTCTCGGGCGGCGAGGCGCAGCGCGTCGCCATCGCCCGCGCGCTCGCCAACCGGCCCCGCATCATCCTGGCCGACGAGCCGACCGCGGCGCTCGATTCGCAGCGCGCCCAGACCGTGATGGATCTGCTTCGCCGCGTCGCCGTCGACCAGAAGGCGGCGATCGTCGTCGTCACCCACGACGAGAAGATCGTCGACCGCTTCGATCGAATGCTGGAGCTGCGCGACGGCCTGCTGATCTGACGCGGCGGCGGCGCCCCGACCGCCGGCACCGCGCGGCGCTGGCGGTCGGTCGCGCGCATCGGCTGTTCAGGCCGGACTCTCGGCCTCCTCGCCGCGATGTGGGGTGATCGCCGCCCGCCGGCGGGTCCGCCAGTCGCCGAGGAACAGGAGGATCGGCGCCGCGATGAACACCGACGAGCTCGCCGCCACGACGATGCCGAACACCATCGGAATGGCGAAGCTCGCCACCGCGGCGCCGCCGAACAGCGCCATCGGCAGCATCGCCAGGAACGCCGTCACCGAGGTGTAGAGGCTGCGGCCGAGCGTCTCGTTGATCGACCGGTCGATCACGTCGCGCAGCGGCATCGCCTTGAACCGCCGCATGTTCTCCCGCATGCGGTCGTACACCACGACCTTGTCGTTGACCGAGTAGCCGATCAGCGTCAGCAGCGCCGCGATCGCCGTGAGGTTGAAGTCGAGCCCGGTCAGCGCGAAGAAGCCGACCGTCTTGGTGACGTCGAGCACCAGCGTCGCGATGGCGCCGACCGCGAACGGCCATTCGAACCGCACCCAGATGTAGGCCATCATGGCGAGGCTCGCGAGCACCACGGCGAGCACGCCGGCGGTGGCGAGCTCGCCGCTCACTTTCGGCCCCACCACCTCGGTGCGCTCGACCTTCGAGCCCGGCGCGATCGTCGCGAGCTCTGCGCGGATCGTTTCCACGGCCGCGGTCTGGGCCGCCTCGTCGCCGGGTTGCCGCTCGGCCCGCACCAGCACGGTCGAGGCGTCGCCGAACTCCTGCAGCGCGATCTCGCCGAGCCCGAGCTTGTCCAGCCCGCTGCGCAGCGCGGCGAGGTCGGCCGGCCCCTTGGTCACCACCTCCATCTGGATGCCGCCGCGGAAGTCGACGCCGTAATTGAGCCCCGGCGTGACGAACAGGCCGAGCGAGGCGAGCGACAGGAAGGCCGACACGCCGATGCCGACGAAGCGGCCGCGCATGAACGGAATCGCGGTGCCCTCCGGGATCAGCCGCAGTCGGAACAGCGGCGCGATGTCCAGGGTCTTCAGACGCCGGCGCCGGACGATCGCGGTCATGATCACCCGCACGATCGACACCGCCGTGAACATCGAGATGGCGATGCCGAGCCCCATCGTGACGGCGAAGCCGCGCACCGCGCCGGAGCCGAACAGGAACAGGAGCGCGGTGGCGATCAGCGCCGTGACGTTGGAGTCGACGATGGTCGCCCAGGCGCGATTGAAGCCCGCATCGAGCGCCGCGAACGCGCCGAGGCCCTTGCGGGTCTCCTCGCGGATGCGCTCGTTGACCAGCACGTTGGCGTCGACCGCGAGCCCGATGCCGAGCACGATGCCGGCGATGCCGGGCAGCGTCAGGGTGGCGCCGAGCACGCTCAGGGCACCCAGCGTCAGCACCACGTTGAGGGCGAGGGCCGCGTTGGCGACGAGCCCCCACGGCCCGTACAGCACCAGCATGAAGGCGAACACCAGGCCGAAGCCGACGAGCCCGCTCTCAAGGCCGCGCGCGATGGCGTCGCCACCGAGATCGGCGCCGACGGTGCGCTCCTCGATCACGGTGAGCGGCGCCGGCAGCGCGCCGGCGCGCAAGAGCGCGGCGAGGTCGGTCGCCTGCGCCACCGTGAAGCGGCCGCTGATCTGGCCCGAGCCGCCGGTGATCGGCTCGCGGATCACCGGCGCGCTCAGCACCTTGCCGTCGAGCACGATGGCGAAGGGCCGGCCGACATTCGCCGTGGTGATGTCGGCGAACTGACGGGCGCCGACCCCGTCGAAGCGGAACGAGACGATCGGCTCGCCGGTGCGCTGGTCGAAGCCGGCGCGCGCGTCGGCGAGCCGGTCGCCGGCGACCGACACGCGATCCTCGATGGCGTAGCGCTCGCCCGCCGTGGTGCCGGGCATCACATGAACGCCCGCCGGCAGCGGTCCGGACGGATCGGCCATCGACAGCATGTGGAAGGTCAGCTTGGCGGTGCTGCCGAGCAGCGCGCGGATGCGGCTCGGATCCTGCACGCCGGGAAGCTGGACGAGAATCCGGTCGGCGCCGGCGCGCTGGATCGTCGGCTCGGCGACGCCGACCTGATCGATTCGCTGGCGGATGATCTCGATGCTCTGCTCCACGGCGGCGTTGGTGCGGTCGCGGATGCCGTCCTCGCCGAGCGTCATGCGGATGCGTCCGGCCGGGCCGGTCGGACCGGCCGGGCCGGGCGTCACCGTGATGTCGGTGTTCGTCGGGCTGCCGAAGGCGAGCGACGCCACCGGCTGCGCGAGCTTGCGCAAGAGCTTCACGGCCTCGGCCTCGCGGGCCGGATCCCGCAGGTCGACCACCACGGCATTGTCCTGCCGGCGGACCGAGGCGGTCTCGATGCCGGCCTGGCGCAGCTCGCGCCGGGCTTCGCCGACGAGCCCCTGCAGGCGCTCCTTGACGAGCTCGCGGATGTCGACCTCGAGCACGAGATGCGATCCGCCGCGCAGATCGAGCCCGAGCGTGATCTGCTTCTTGGGGAGCCAGTCCGGCAGGGCCGCGAGCTGGGTGGAGGTGAGGAGATTGGGGAGTGCCGCGAGCATGCCCAGAAGGATCACGAGGGCATAGGTCACCAGCACCCGAGGCGAGGTTCGCATGGGTGTCGTCCAGGTCGAGCGATCGCGCACCGGCGCGACGTCGTCGCCCGGCGGGATCGTGATGAGATCGGAACGGAGTAAACGGCCGCGCGGAAGAATGGCGCGGTCGGGATCAGGCCCCGACGGCCGGCGGACCGCGCGCGTCGAAGGCGCGGCGGAAGGACGCGCGCGACGTCTCGATCGGTGGTCCGGCGAGGCGCGTCGCCGCCGTGACGATCGGCACCGACACATCGGTCGGCAGCACGGCCGGGTGATCGCCCGACGGCCCGAAGGCGGCCGGGGCGCCCGGCTCGCTGCGCTCCGCCCGCATGGTGGCGGCGGCGCGCAGCATGTCGCGCACCGGAAGGGCCGGCCGCGCCGTCTGATCGGCGTTCTCGACGCCCCGCGACATCGTGCCGCCGACGCCGATCCCGAGATGGAGCCCGAGCAGCGGCAGCGCGCTCCAGTGCAGCATCAGCAGGGCGACGACCAGACAGGCGCGCAGGCCGGCGGGTGTCGCCGTGCCGCTGTTCTCCTGTCGTGTCGCGCGTCCGGCCGTCATGTTTTCGCTGTCAGGCTCTCGTCGCCAAGCTCTCGTCGC
Organism: Rhodoplanes elegans; assembly: GCF_016653355.1. Classification (GTDB taxonomy): domain Bacteria; phylum Pseudomonadota; class Alphaproteobacteria; order Rhizobiales; family Xanthobacteraceae; genus Rhodoplanes; species Rhodoplanes elegans. The sequence continues at coordinate 24,098 of NZ_NHSK01000169.1, forward strand.
CAAGCCCTCGTCGCCAAGGTCTCGTAGGCAGGGTCTCGTCGGGTCGCGAACGGCTGTCACGGTTCGCTGGTGATATCGGTTCGCGTGTCGTATCGCATCTCGCGCACGACGTCGCGGACGACGCGTGCCGGTGCGCTTGCTCGATCGTCTTCTAGCCGATCATAATGGCGGAAATCCATCCATCAGAGTGCCGTTCCGCCCGCGGGACCGTGCGAGGCCTCGTCGTTCATGCCGCATCACACTCCGCTGATCGCCACCATCGTCGCCGGTCTCGGCCTCGCCTTCGTGTTCGGTGCGCTCGCGCATCGGCTGAAGGTTCCGCCGCTGGTCGGATATCTCGTGGCCGGGGTGCTGGTCGGTCCGCACACGCCGGGCTTCGTCGCCGATCAGACGCTGGCGCCGGAGCTCGCCGAGATGGGCGTGATCCTCTTGATGTTCGGCGTCGGCCTGCATTTCTCGCTCGAGGATCTGCTCTCCGTGCGGGCGATCGCCGTGCCGGGCGCGATCGTGCAGATCGCCGCCGCGACCGCGATGGGGGCGGGGCTCGCCTGGTGGCTCGGCTGGTCGATGCCGGCCGCGCTGGTGTTCGGGCTCGCGCTGTCGGTGGCCTCGACCGTGGTGCTGCTGCGCGCCCTGCAGGAGCGTCGCCTCGTCGAGACCGAACGCGGGAAGATCGCGGTCGGCTGGCTCATCGTGGAGGATCTCGCGATGGTGCTGGCGCTGGTGCTGCTGCCGGCGCTCGCCGGCGCGCTCGGCACCGGCGCCGCCGGGGCGAACGGCCATGTCGCGCCGGGCGGTCTGTTCGGCTTCGTCACCGATCTCGGCGTCGGCGGCGTGCTCGCCGTGACGATCCTCAAGGTCGCCGGCTTCGTCGTCGTGATGCTGGTGGTCGGCCGCCGCGTGATCCCGTGGGTCCTTCACTGGGTCGCGCATACCGGCTCGCGCGAATTGTTCCGGCTCGCCGTGCTGGCGATCGCGCTCGGCGTCGCCTTCGGGGCGGCGAAGCTGTTCGGCGTATCCTTCGCGCTCGGCGCCTTCTTCGCCGGCATGATCCTGTCCGAATCCGAGCTGAGCCATCGTGCCGCCGAGGAGTCGCTGCCGCTGCGCGACGCCTTCGCGGTGCTGTTCTTCGTCTCGGTCGGCATGCTGTTCGATCCGACGACCATCCTGCGCGAGCCGATCGCCGTGCTGGTCACGCTGTTCATCATCGTCATCGGCAAGTCGGCGGCGGCGTTCCTCATCGTGCGGGCCTTCGGCCATCCCACCAGCACGGCGCTGATCATCTCGGCGAGCCTCGCGCAGATCGGCGAGTTCTCCTTCATCCTGGCCGAGCTCGGCGTCGGCCTGAAGCTGCTGCCGGAGGCGGCGCGCGACCTGATCCTGGCCGGCGCGATCCTATCGATCCTGATCAATCCGCTCGCCTTCGCGGCGGTCGCAGCCCTCAGCCGCCGGATCGGCGCGTCCGCCGCCGCGCCGCCCAACGCCTCGGCCGCTCCGGGC
>NZ_NHSK01000170.1 GCF_016653355.1 Rhodoplanes elegans
CGGCCACGCCATCATCCGGGTGCGCAAGTTCTGGGAGACCACGACGAAGGCGCCCTACGACGTCTACGCGCCGGTGCCGCACACCATCCAGGGCGTGATCAAGGCGCAGTCCTGGCTGCAGTCGCAGGGCCGGTGGTCGCCCGGCATGCGGCTCGCGATCGTCGCCTGGTCGGCGACCGCCGAGGTGTCGGTCTCGCTGGTCGAGTGCGGCGAGGACGGCACGCCGCGGCCCGGCCGCATGCTGCGCACCGTGACGCTCGCCGCCAATCAGTTCCAGGCCTGGCCCGCGATGACGCGCTTCCCCTGGGCGACGCCCGTCTACGAGGAGCCGGGCAAGCGCTACGCCTATCTGTTCGCGACCACGGGCGACGTGACGGTCGCCTATGCCGAGGGCCAGAAGTTCCTGGCCGGCAACTACTTCGAGTCGACCGACGGAGCGTTCTTCCTGGGCGACCTGACGAAAGACATCTGTCACGTGACCGAGTACTGCCGCTTCGATCTCACCTCGATCACGGTGCCGCTGCAGGGCATCAATCTCGACGGCGGCATCCACAACATCCGGATCCGCAACGCCGAGGTCCTGCCGGAGAACACGAGCCGCAAGTTCCAGCTCCAGGTCGGCGGCCAGTGGCGCACGATCGAGGCGCCGGAGGGCGACGAGACGCTCTTCGGCTCCGGCGTCACGCCCTATTACGACTTCCGTGTCGTGCTGCGCGGCGACCAGTGGGCCATGCCGGTGCTCGATCTCGGCTTCTCCGAGGTCGAGGTGTTCCGCGCCGACGACGACTTCAAGCACATCTCGAGCCCGATCGCCTTCGGGTCCGCGCTGGAGACCGTCTACGTCAAGGCGACGGTCGCGGCCTGGGACGCGGCGCGCCACACGCTCGTCGCCAAGCTGCTGCACGGCGCCGGGTACGCCAGTGTGAAGACCCACGACGCGGTCGAAAGCAAGCCCGTGGTCGGCACCGACGGCCTGGTGCGGGAGGGCGCGATCGAGCGCATCTGGACGTTCCAATTCGCCTCGGGCTCCGGGATCTCGGGCTGCAAGATCGAGTTCACCGGCACCACCAACAACGCCCGCGTGACCTATCACGTCGAGCGCCGCACCCACACGACGGAGTGACCCCATGGCGAAGAAGACCACGCAGGCGGCCGCGCCGGCCGACGACACGACCGCAGCATCCGTGATCGACCCCGCGGCCTACTACCGGGTCCACGCGAAGACCCGGTTCAAGCTCGGCGGCATCGGCTTCGGCCCGGGCCAGGAGACCGAGGTGACGGGCGCGATCCTGGCCGGGCTGCTCGCCGGCGAGCACGCCGGCAAGATCACCGGCTGGGGCCCGCGCTGATCGGGTCGGCGGAACGCGAGGCGGCGCGATGGCGCGGAAGTACCCGACGGACAAAGCCTACGAAGTCTCGAACGTCGGCGAGGTGCTGAAGAGCGAGCGGGCGTTCCGCCAGGACGTCGACATGCGGCTCGACGTGCTGGAGCGCGGCATCGCGGCCCTCGGCGCCGACGCCAGCGTGCTCGTCGCCCGGGTGATCCGGGCGATCGAGACCGAGATCGCGCCGCGCGCCGCCGAGATCGAGGCGTTGCTCGTCGGCTACCGCGACGGTGTGCCGGCCGCCGCCGTGGCCGAGAGCGCGGAGCGGTTCTTCCTCACGCCGGCGCGGCGCGCCGCCATCATCGCCGAGGCCATCACGACCGGCGACCCGTCGGCCGCCATCGCGGCGGCGATCGCGTCGCTCGCCCCGATCGCCTCGCCGGCCTTCACGGGTGCCCCGACGGCGCCGACGCCGCCCGACGACAACGCCTCGGCGCGCCTCGCCACCACGGCCTTCGTGGCGACCCGGATCGCCGCGCTGGTCAACGGCGCCCCGGACGACCTTCGGGACTTCGACGCACTCGCGAACGCGATCGGAAACGACCCCGACTTCGCCGTCACGGTCGCGGCCGCACTGGCGGCGCTCTCGTCCACGGTGGCCGCCATCACGCCCGTGCCGGTCGGGACCACCATCTGGGTCAACGGCGCGGTCGCGCCGGCCGGATTCGTCAAGGAGAACGGCGCGCTTCTCTCGCGCACGACATTCGCGTCCCTGTGGGCCTATGCGCAGGGCTCGGGCCGCGTCGTGACCGACGCGGAGTGGGTGACCGGGAACACCGGCGCCTTCTCGTCCGGCGACGGCGCCACGAACTTCCGTCTGCCCGACAGCCGCGGCGAGTTCGTGCGCGCCCTCGACGACGGGCGCGGCATCGACAGCGGCCGCGCGCTCGGCAGCTGGCAGGCCGACGACCTCAAGAGTCACATCCATCGGGTCGACAGGCCGATCGGATCCGGGAACCCGTATGGCAACGCGGCCGCGGGCGGAACCGGCGGCGACACGACGCCGACGACCGCGACCGGCGGCACCGAAACGCGCCCGCGCAACGTCTCGAAGCTCGCCTGCATCAAGTACTGAGGTCGGTCCCCATGCAGATCTGGCACCATCATCCGCGGAGCGGCGAGCTGATCGCCGCGGGCGTCGCGGATCCCGACCCGCTCACCGAGGGCGCCTGGCTGGTCCCCGCGTTCGCGACCGCCGTCGCCCCGCCGCCGGCGGCACCCGGGACCGTCGCGGTCTTCGATGTCGGGGCGTGGAGCCTGGTCGCCGATCACCGTGGCGAGACGTGGTGGTCCGCCGCCGGCGATCCCGTGATCATCACCGCGCTGGGCGACCCGTCCGACCTCGGTCTCCTCGCCGAGCAGCCGACGCCGGGCGCGGCCGACCCGGCGACGCTGCCGCTGCTGTCGCGGCGCCAGGTGCTGTTCGGCCTGTTCGAGGACGGCTTCATCACGCTCGCCGAGTTCGAGGCGAGCGCCACGGCCGTGCCGGCCTCCATCGCCGCCATTATCGGCGCTGCGCCCGGCTTCGACGACGCCGCAAAGACGCGCGAGAAGGTGCGGTTCCTGACGATGGAATACGCCCGGCGCGATCACCCGCTCACCCTGATGCTGCAGGCGAGCCGCCCGAGCATGACGGACGGCGAGGTCGATGCCATGTGGCTGCGCTGGGCGGCACTTTGATCGCCGCATGGCATTCCCCGGCGTCGTCACCAGGAGAGGTCTTGAGCCCTCGCTTCCTCACTCGGCTCCGCTCGGGCGAGCTGATCTCGCAGGACCACTATTGCGGAACCGACAGAATGAAGGGCTCGCAGCGCGTGGAACTCCGAGTTCGGGAGGAGAAGGGCCTCGGCCAGAAACTCCACGTTGCGAACGACGTTGTTGATCGCTGCGCTGAGCTCATAGGTCATCTCGACCAAATCGGTCAGACAGGCGAACTCGGATATCACCGTTTGAACGATGGTCGGGGCTGTCGCTGGCGTTGCATGCTGCACGGCCCTGATGACAGCGTCGAAGTGAGTGGCGAGAGGAACCGGAAGAACAATGCACGCCATCGCAATTCCGCCGCTGACGCCTGTCAGCGGCCCGACAAATTGGAGTAGCCCCTAATCTCGCGTTCGATTCTGGCCCCCGTCAAGGGGCGTTCGAACGGTTTGCGAAGGGGTTCCGATGGCCGCGCTCACGAAGAACCACGGCGTTCGTTTCATCGACTCCGGCGAGGACGCCCGCACCGTCCAGGTGCCGGACTTTTCCACCATCACCATCGTGGCGTCGGCCGACGAGGCGAACCCCGCGACCTTCCCGCTGGAGACCAACGTCCATCTGTACGGCGACGAGGCCGAGCGGATCGCCAAGCTCGGCGACGCCGGCGAGCTGTCGGCGGCGATCGACGACATCCTGGCCGAGGGCGTGAGCCCCAGCATGATCATTCGCCGGGTCGAGAAAAAGTCGACCCGCAACGAGATGCTGGGCTCGGTGATCGGCGATCCGTCCGACCGCACCGGCCTGTGGGGCCTGCTCGACGCGCGGGCCCAGACCAGCGTGCGGCCCGGCCTGATCGTCTGCCCGGGGTTCTGCAACGACTCGCCGATTGGCGCCACCACGGTGACGATGACCAACGAGGGCTCGGGCTACACCGAGGCGACCGTGACGTTCACGGCCGCCGGCGCCCAGGTGGTGCCGAAGGGCAAGGCCGTGATTCAGGGCGGCAAGGTGGTCGGCGTCACGATCGACGACGCGGGCTTCGGCATCCCCAACACCGTCACCATGGCGATCACGGGCGACGGCTCGGGCGCGGCCGGCACGGTCGCGACGGGACCGGTGGCGAACCCGGTGGCGCTCGCCATGAGCGCGGTCGCCAAGCGGCTGCTCGCCATCGGCATCTGCGACGCGCCCAATCTCGACCGCGTCCAGGCGGCGCTGTGGGCCGAGCGGCTCCGGCGCGACAACGGCCGCTACCTCTACGCCATCGATCCCGCGGTGCGGCGCTTCGCCGTGGTCGACGGTTCCGACGACACGATCCTGACCCGGCCGGCCTCGACCACGGTCGCGGCGCTGTTCGCCAAGCGCGATCGCGAGCGCGGCGGCCCGTACTGGTCGCCGGAGAACCAGACCTCCTCGGCGATCGTCGGGGTGGCGCGGCCGATCAGCTACTACGACGGCGAGCTGGATCACGAGGCCAACTTCCTGATCAATGCCG